>DATKRJ010000449.1:0-18242 GCA_035532355.1 Thermomicrobiaceae bacterium
CATCCTCGCGCCGGTAGACGTTGGTGCAGCGGCCTGAAAAGGCTATCGGATTCCCACCGACGGTTGCCGATGCGGTCTCTGTCCCGGTGGTGAAGGCGCCATCGCTCCCCAGCAGCGTGATCTGCAGGTCGCTCGCCTCGACGGACCCGCTAGTGCCCAGCGCGTCGGCCGCCATCTGCCAGCTGGCGCGGACCTCGGGCCAGCCGAGCTGCCGGCCGCCCAGCGGGTGCATGGCGGAGACGTCGTCGGCGTGGGAGCAGGCGTCGAACATCGCGCTGACGTCACCGTTGACCATGCGGTTGAGCGCCATGTAGAACCGATCGGATGCCTGTCGTACTTCCTCGATGGACATGGTTGACTCCTTCGTGGTGTGGCGTCTCCAGCCAATGTTGGATCGGCTCAAGCTCAGGCGTGCGCCAGGACTCTGCCGACCTCGACGCGGTCCAAGGCGACGCCGTCGGCCGTGTGGCTCTGCACGAAGCGCGCGAAGCCCTGGGCGGCCTCCCCCGAGTCGAACACGATCGTCGAGATGCCCCGGTTGCCGGGGAGCGCGACCCAGTACCCGCTCACGAAGCCCGGCAGGCCGGAGACCTGCGACACGAGGCCGACCTCGGCGGCCTCGGACTGTGCCTGGTGGGTGAACGTCACGTCGATCGCAACCGCGTGCATGGTTGCTTCTCCCCGTTTCGGTAGCGCCGGTGCGCGCGGCCGTTCACCGCGCTCCTCGTCCAGCGTCCCCTGGTCCGATGAGCCTCGAGACGTGTGCCGGGGTACGGCAGAGGCTCACGCTGACTCGCCCTGGCCGGCTCGGCCTCGCGATCACCTCCCTCGTGGCACGTCGTGGCCCGCGCCGACCCCGTCCCCGGGCCGGCGGCCGGCCTACGTGTAGATCTCGACCCGGGGTGTGCCTTCCACCCCGGCGCGCCGCATCGCCGCCCGATGCTCGCGGCTGGTCAGGAAGCCCCGAGCCTGAGCCACCGTGGCGAACTGGAGCTGCACGAGCACCGTATTGGGTGCGTCGGCCAACTGGTGGACCGCCTCGACGGTGACGCCCCAGCCCTGCCGGAGCTCATCCATGGTGTCGAAGACCGCCCGCCAGGCCGGGTAGTCGCGGACCGCGTGCTGGACGCTGAGCAGCGCCATCGTGGGTGTTCCTTCCCCCGCTGCGAGTCTCGACACACCACCACTCTACGGAGCGGGGCGGGCGGGCACATCGTCAAAAGCGCTTAACTTTTCGGCATCGTGGGAAGCGCGGACGAGTAGGTAGATCTACCAGGGGGTGCGTCTTGGGTCAGCGCAGGTCGTGGTCGAGGGCGAAGCGGATGGCGGCGCCGCGGGATCCGACGCCGAGCTTGCCGTAGATCGTCGTGAGGTGGGCGTTGACGGTGCGCGGGCTAAGGCTGAGGCGGTCGGCGATTTCGGCATTGGCCAGGCCGGCGGCCAGCAGCCGCAGCACCTCGGCCTCACGCGCGGTGAGGCCGGCGGGGAGGGCGCCCGCCGGGGATGGCCGGGCGGACGCCAGGCGCGCCGCGAGCGCGTCTACCCGGGCCAGGGTCAGCGCGGCGCCCATCGACGTGGCGAGGGAGCGAACCTCGTCGAGGTGCGCCCGGGCTGCGGGAAGGTCGCCACGAGCCCGGCACAGGTCCGCCAGCGCGACCAATGTGAGGGCCCGCTCATGGCGCGCGCCGCAGGCGTCGGCCAGGGCGAGCGACGCGGTCAAGTGCGCCTCCGCGTCGCTCGGCCGCCCCGCTGCGACGTCGAGCTCGCCGTGCAGGCGGTGGGCGGCCAGCAGCGTGAGCGGCTGCCGTGGCGCACCCGCCGCCGACAGCGCCTGGGTCGCGCGGTCCGTCGCCCGGCCGGTGTCGCCCACCGCGCGAAAGTAGGCGGCCCAGCCGAGGTGCGCGTCGGCCAGCCCGAGGACGCCGCCGCTCCAGTCCAGCCAGACGTCGAGAGACTCGAGCCAGCGCCGCACCGCGTCGAGGTCGCCCGCGTCGAGAGCCAGCGCGACGGGGAGCGTGCGCAGGGGCAGGATGTAGCCCGCTGAGTCGGTGGGCGCGGTCTCCGGGCCGGCGGGCAGCCCCTCGTGTACCAGCGACCAGGCCAGGGCGGCATTCCCCTGGTGGCGCGCGATCGGCGCCAGCAGGGTCGCGCTCAGCAGGCGGATGAACCGCAGGCGGCTCTCCCCCACGATGGCGACGACCTCAGCCCACGACCCCTCGAGCACGAGCGAGACGACGCCGGCGGTGCGGGCCGAGCGCCGGTCGAAGATCTCATCGACCGCGGCGAAGGCCTCCCAGAGCTCGCCCTCCACTCGCTGCCGCTCCTCCCGCTGGTCAGTCTGGTACGGCAGGATGGCGAGCACGAGCTCGTCGAACAGCGTGGCCAGCACCTGGGTGCGGTGGTCGTCGGTGCGGAAGACCTCCCGGGCTCGGGCGAAGGCGTCGCGGGCCGCCTCGGGCCGGCCCAGCGCCGCGTAGCTGTAGCCCAGGCCGTAGTAGGCGTCGCCGCGCGAGCCGAAGGTCTCGGACGCCGGCAGGCCGACGATCCGCTCGCCGATGTCCCGCGCCTCCGCGTAGCGCCCGGCCTCTCCCAGCACGAGCGTCAACTCGCCGCGCCCGTTCTGCGGATCGAGCGGGTCGACGGTCGTCTCGAGGGCGGCCAGTCGGACGTGGTCCGCGGGGGACAGCGCATCGAGCAGGGCCACGCCCTCCTCGGTGGTGGTGTTCCCTCGCTGGAAGTCGCCGTTCATGCGGTGGAGCATCCCTACGAAGAAGCGCGCATAGGCGACCAGCGCCGCGTCGCCACTCGCCTGGCCCAGTCGCTCGGCCTCCACCATGTAAGCGGCCGCGGGAGCGGGGTCGGTGAAACGGCGCAGAAGCGCCAGGTGGAACAGAAGCCAGCCGCGCTCGTTCGACGCGCCGTCTTCCCCGTCGAGCAGGGCCAGCGCGGCCTCGAACCGCTGCGTGGCAGCCTGCCAGGCGAAGGCACGCTGCGCCCGCTCGCCGGCGCGCGTCAGCCACGTCGCCGCTCGCGAGTCACCGGCCTGGCTGAAGTGGTAGGCGAGCGCGTCGGGATCTGGAGATCTCTCGGAGACCAGGGCCTCGCCGATCTGACGGTGCCAGAGGCGCCGCCGGGCGGGCAGGATGCTCTCGTAGAGCGCCTCGCGAATGAGCGCGTGGCTGAAGCTCGCCGCCAGCCCGTCGGGCGTGGCGTCGAGGACGCGCGCCTCGACCGCCCGCTCGACGAGCGCGAGCAGATCTGGCTCCGGCGTACCGGCCACGGCGGCCCAGAGCGCGAGCGGCACCACCTGGCCGACCACGGCGGCGACCGCGAGCAGGGCCTCCGCGTCGACCCCGAGGCGCGCGAGGCGGGCGTCGATCACCTGGCGGAGCAGCACGGGAACCTGGACCAGCGCCAGCGCGCCGAGGTTCCAGCCGCCGTCGTCCCCCCGCACCAGAACGGTGCCCTCGAGGGAGCGCAGCAGCTCGCCGATGAAGAACGGGTTGCCTCCGGCGCGCGCCTGCAGGTAGCCGGCCAGGCGTGCGGCGTCGTCGGGCGGCAGGCGGTAGGCATGGTCGATCAGCGCCCGGACGTGGTCGTCGGCCAGCGGCGACAGGTCGATGCGTACTGCCAGCGCCTCGCGCACGAGCACCGGCAGGAGGCGGTAGAGGGGATGCCCACGGATGACCTCGTCGCTCCGGTAGGTCCCCAGCAGCAGGATCGGCGCCGAGGTCAGCTGCCGGGCGACGACGCGCAGCAGGTCGAGGCTGGCGCTGTCCGCCCAGTGCAGATCGTCGAGCAGGATCACCAGCGGCCGCTCGCGCGCCAGCGCGGCGACGTACCGGCGCACCTCGTCGAAGAGTGCCGCCTGGCTGGGGCTGTGGGTGAAGCGCGGCTCCACGGCGGCGCCCTGGGCCGGAGACCGCTCGGCCCGCGCCCGGACCTCCTCGAGCACCTCGACCCAGGGTCCGTAGGGGGGAGTCTCGCTGCCGTCGTAGCAGCGGCCGACCAGCACGAGCGCCCCCGCGTCGCCGGCCGCGCGGCAGGCCTCCTCGGCCAGCGCCGTCTTCCCGATGCCGGCGTCCCCGCCCAGGACGATGAGGCCGCCCTGGCCGTCGAGCGCGGCGTCGAGCTGCGCGCGGATCAGGTCCCGCTCACGCGAGCGCCCGACCAGGATGGGCGCCACCCCACGACGGGCGCTGGAGCGCATCACATGTCGTCTCCACACGACTGGTTACCGGAGTCCGTGGGCGGAGTATACACACGGCGCGGGGCAGCCGGCCGTGGCCCACCCCGGAGATCAGCGGGCCTCACGGAAGGCGCTGCGGACCTCCTCCAGCGCGCCCTCGTCATTGAGCACGTCGACCGCGCTCATCGCCATCACCGAGGCGGCCTCGCGCAGCCACTTCCGGCCGTGCTCGGAGCCGGCCGCGCGGGCGAACTCGGCCGTGTGCGGCGGGCGATCGGTTCCGTCGAGCCGGAGCATTAGGTGCATGCCGGGGATTTCCTGGCTCAGATTGGCGAAGTCGGTGGATCCCTGGCCCATATCCGGCGTATACGGCTGGTGGGAGATGCCGGCGACGTCCAGGTTGTCACGGAAGATGCGTTGGAGGGCCGCGTTCTGCTTCTCCTCGGTGTAGAACGGGAACTGTGCCAGGTCGCTCTTGCGGTTGACCACGTCGACCGTCGCGCCGACCGCGGCGGCCGCGCCCTCGGCGACGCGGGCGACCTGCTCCATCACCTGCTGCGCGCGCTGCCACTTCTCGGCCCGGACGACGTAGACCAGCTCGGCGAAGTCCGGAATGACGTTGGCGGCAGCGCCGCCATGGGTAATGATGCCGGCGATGTTGATGTCCTTCGGGACACGCTGGCGCAGACCGTTGACGCCGACGTAGGTCATCACCAGCGCGTCGAGGGCGTTGATCCCCTCGGTCGGCGCGGCGGCGGCGTGCGACGGCCGGCCGTGGAACTGGAGCGTCAGCATGCCCGAGGCGAGGAAGGGCGTGTCGACCGCGGTGGCCAGGTGGAACGGGTGAGTCATCATGGCGACGTCAAGGCCGTCGAAGGTATCGTGCTCCAGCATGACGACCTTGCCGGCGCCGCCCTCCTCGGCGGGCGTGCCGTAGAGCACCACGGAGCCTTGCAGCTCGTCGGCGACGGCGGCCAGGGCGAGAAAGGCGCCGATCGCCGACGTGCCGATCAGGTTGTGGCCGCAGGCATGGCCGATCTCGGGCAACGCATCGTACTCGGCCAGGATGCCGACTCGCGAGCCGCTCCGGTGACCGGGCAGGGCGGCCACGAACGCGGTCGGCAGGCCGGCGGCGCCGACTTCGACGTCGATGCCGTGCGCCCGGAGCAGGCGGGCGATCGCCTCGACCGCGTGGTGCTCCTGGAAGCGGAGCTCCGGATGAGCGAAAATGTCGTCGCTGAGCGCGCCGAGCTCCGGCATGAGCTCGTCGACACGCCGGCGTACGCGAGCCTTCAACTCGTACACGTTCATGGTCTCTCCTCCCGTGCTGCGCCGCATCGCTCCGGCGTGCGGCCGCGCGGCAGTATACGCCCATTCGCCCCTGCCGCCGGGTTGGCGGCCTGCGGGAGACGTCTATTGGGGACGGGCGGATGCCGCTCAGAGACCAGGAAACCACGAGGTCAGGAGAGCGCCGCATGGTTGTAACGCGATTCTGTGACCTGCCGACGGGGCATGAACGGGCCAGTGTGGGCCGATGAACGACTGGGATCGCTTCCTGCTGCTGATGGCGGTACTCGTCGCTGCCGTCGGGCTGTTCTATCGCTTCACGCGCCGCACGAGCCAACCGGAGGTCCGGCGACGAACTGCTCGGGTCGGCGACGCGCGGCCCTCCGTACTCGTACTGTCCGCGGGGCTTGGCGACGGCCACAACGCGGCGGCCCGCGCCGTGAAGGCCGCGCTGGAGGCGGCGGGCCACCCGGTGACGACGATAGACGGGCTGCGGCAGATGAGCCCCACCGTCGACGCCCTGCTGCGCTGGGTCTACGCGGCGCTGCTGAACCATGCCCCCTGGCTGTACGACTTCGCGTTCCGGATCTTCGCCCTGCCGGGGATCCGCGGCCTGATCCGGCGGATCTCGGGGCTGCTCTACGGCGGTCGTCTGCTGCGGATCGTCGACGAGGTGCGGCCCGATCTGGTCGTCTCGACCTACCCGGTGGTGACGGCCACGCTCGGCTACCTTCGCCTGCGGGGCAAGCTCCCGATGCCGACGGCGGCCATCGTGTCGGACTTCGGGGTGCATCCGATGTGGGTGGCGCCGGGCATCGATCAGCACCTGGTGGTGTCGTCTGTGTCGGTGGCGGCGGCGCGGGCGGTTGGTAGCCCGGTTCAGGTGGTCGAGCCGCTGATCGGGCCGGAGTTCCGGGAAGTTCCCGACCGCGCCGCGGCGCGGTCGCTCCTCGGGCTGCCGCGCGAGGGCTTCGTCGCGCTGATCGTGGGCGGCGCGTGGGGGATCGGCGACCTCGAGGGTGCGGCGGCCCGCGCGTTGCGCGCCGGTGTTGCGGCGGTGATCGTGTGCGGGCACAACGAGGCGCTCCGTGAGCACCTCGAGCATCGATTCCGCGCCGCGCCGCGCGTGCGCGTCTATGGCTGGACGGCCGAGATGCCGCGCCTGATGGCGGCCTCGGACTGTCTGATCCAGAACGCCGGTGGACTGACCTGCCTCGAGGCCATCCACTTCGGCCTCCCCATTCTGATCTACGAGGCCATCCCCGGTCACGGGCGGCTGAATGCGGAGATGATGGAGCGCGCGGGCGCCGCCGTCTGGGTCCGGCAACCGGACGAGCTCGAGGCCACCCTGCGCCAGGCGGCCGACGGCACGAGACCGCTGCCCCTGCCGCCACCGGAGCCACTGCGGCCGGTCGCCGCGGCCGTGCTGGAGACGCTCCGCCTGGCGCCGCTCGTGCCCGCGCCGGCGCGCCAGCGCCAGCCCTGGGTTGCTCCGGCGCGGCGCGCGCTCCTGGGGGCGACGTCGCTGGGACTGCTCGGACTGCTCACCTTCTCGTCGTGGAGCGTGGCCCTGGCCGCGCGCGGTCTGCGCATGGACGTGCCGGGCGCCAACCCAACGCCGGGGTTCGTGGCCGTGGGTATAAGGGCGACCGATCCGCAGACCGCGCGCGCCGTGGAGACGCTGGTCGAGCAGGACCACCTGCCGGTCACCATCTTCGTCGACCAGCAGGCGGTAGCCGGGCTGGTGCCGGCCAGCGACGTCTCGTTCGGCGTGGCCGAGAACCCGACCGCGAGCGTCATGAGCGACCCGTGGCGTGTGCGGCAGGAGATGCGCGCCGCGGCGGTAGCGCTGCACGAGGCCACCGGCGCCACCGTGGACTACTTCCTACCGGCCCGCCAGGACGTGAACCTGACGGCCCTGGCCATGGTCCCGCCGCCCTCCCACCTGGTGATTCCGGATCGGTTCATCGGTCACGGTGTCGGACCCGGCGTCTACGTCATCGACGTGTCCGGCCTGCCGGCGGGCGACGCGGAGCAGGTGATCGAGCAGCAGTTCGCCGAGATCCACCGGAAGGGGCTGCAGTGCGTCTCGCTCGCGCAGCTGGCGTCCTGAGCCCGAGCCTGCTGGTCGCGCACGCGCTGCCGGCGGTGGCCATCACGCCGCCGGGTCGGCTGCTCTTCCCAACCGTCACCCGTATCGCGGTCGACGACGCGCTGGCGTTGACTTTTGACGACGGTCCGGATCGATCGCTCGACGCGTTTCTGCGGGCGCTCGATCGTGCGGCGGCGCGGGCGACGTTCTTCCTCATGGGCGAGCAGGTGGCGCGGGCACCGTCGCGGGCGGCCGAGATCGTGGGGGCGGGGCACGAGGTCGGCGTCCACGCCTATCGCCACCGGAACCACCTCCGGCTCGCGCCCTGGCAGGTGGCGGACGACCTCGCGCGAGCCCGGTCGACGATCGAGGATGCGACCGGACGCCTGACCCGCCTTTATCGTCCACCCTACGGGGTGTTCAGCGCCTGGTCGTGGCGCGAGGCCGGTCGGCAGGGGTGGGTGCGGGTACTCTGGGCGCGCTGGGGACGCGATTGGGAGGCCCGAGCGACGCCCGAGTCGATCGCCGCGCGGATCGGCGAGCCACGGCCGGGCGATGTCCTGCTGCTGCACGACTCTGACCGCTATGGGGCGCCGGGGTCCTGGCGCAACACGCTCGACGCGCTCCCCACTATCCTCGAGCGGGCCGCCGCGGCCGGGTTGATGGTTCGCCCGGTCGGCGAGCTGCTGGACCGGGCCCCCACGTCCTAGCGGTCGTCTCCGTCCCCGCGACGACCGGGGCGCGGCGGCGGCATGCGTGCCAGAGACGAGGTGGCATGCTCCTGGGAGTCATCCTCGTGCTGCTGGCGACGGCCGCGCAGAACGGCTCGGTCGTGCTGCTGGCCGTGGCGGCGCGCGGGCGCCCGGAGCACAGCGGACCGAGCCTGCTGGTGGCGGTGGGACGCCACCTACCGGGACTGGCGGGGATGGCGCTGAACACCGGCGGTTGGGTGCTCGAGCTGCTCGCGCTGCGGCGCATCTCGCTGACCCTCGACCGGATCCTGATGACGTCGGGCTTCGCCCTGCTGCTCTGGTTGGCGCGCCGCGAGCTACAGGAGCCGGTCGACCGGCGCGAGGTCGCGGGGGTGGCGGCCATAGCCGTCGGGATCGCGGCGGTGGCGTTCATGCCGATCGGACGCGGCGCCGCGCCGATCACGCTGGGGCGCTGGGCGCTGATGGCGGTGATCTTCGCGCCCATCATCGTCGCGCCCTTCGCGGTGCAGCGACTGGACCGGCGGACCCCGGCGCTGTTGGCCTCCGTGGCGGCTGGCATGTGCTACGCCGTGACCGGCATCGTGACGAAGGAGATGGCGGACCTGCTGGGAAGCAAGGCCGTCGCCGAGTTCGCGCTGCTGTTGCTGGTGATCGCGGTGATCGACACGCTCGGATTCATGGACGAGCTGATCGCGCTCCAGGAAGGCGCCGCCACGGTGGTCGTGCCGGTGTTCTCGGCGCTGCGCATCGTCGTGCCGGTCGCGCTGGCGCCGGTCTTCTTCGCGGAAACCTGGCCGCGGGTGCCGCTCGAGCAGGCGGTCATCGTCGGCGGGATTCTCTGCAACCTGATCGGCGTGGTGATCCTCAGTCGGGCCTCGGCCCATCTCGTGGCGGCGACTCGGAAGTGAAACGCGCCACGCGGCCGGGCGCCGTCACCGACGCCCCGGCGTGCTCTCGAACGGCTCAGGCCATCTCGAAGCGCGGTGGGGGCTGGAGCCGCGGCAGCGCCTGCTCGATGGAGGCACGCTGAGGCTCGAGCCACGGCGGCAGCTTCAGCCCGCTGCCGAGCGCTGCCAGCGGCTCGTCGACGGTGAAGCCGGGCGGGTCGGTGGCGATCTCGAAGAGCACGCCGCCCGGCTCGCGGAAGTAGATCGAGCGGAAGTACTCCCGGTCGCGCACCGGGGTGACGTCGAGCCCGAAGGCGGCCACCCGCTCCTGCCAGGCGCGCTGCGATGCGTCGTCGCGGGTGCGCCAGGCGACGTGGTGGACGGTGCCCACGCCCTCGTCACCGCGCGGCGCGCTCGGCACGACGAGGACGTCGACGGCCGCCGCCGGCCCGCCCTCCCCGGCCGTGTAGCGCGTCCGCCCGCCCTCCTCGCCGAGTGCGCGGAAGTCGAGCAGGTCCGTCAGGATCGTCGCGGTCGGCTCGAAGTCCGCCTCCCAGAGCGTCACGCCGTGGAAGCCTCGCAGCGCATGCTCGGCCGGGACCGGCCCGTCCTGCCAGGGCGAGTCGTCCGGCGGCCTGGACACCCCAACCAGTTCGTAGCGCAGACCGTCGGCATCGGCGAAGCCGATCACCTCGTCGTCGAAACGGCGCTCGACACCGACCAGCTCGACGCCGCGCCGCTTCAGCCGGTCGTGCCAGAAGCCCACGGAGTCCGCGGGGATGGTGAACGCGGTGACGGCGACCTGACCGGTGCCGGCGCGGCGGCGGGCCACGCGCGGCCAGGGAAAGATCGTCAAGATCGTGCCGGGCGTGCCGGCCGCATCGCCGAAGTAGAGGTGGTAGGTGTCCGGAAGGTCGAAGTTGACGGTGAGCTTGACGAGGCGCAGGCCGAGCACGCCCACGCAGAAGTCGACGTTGCGCTGCGGATCGCCGGCGATGGAGGTCACGTGGTGGATGCCGGAGAGCGGCGCCGGGCCGGAGTCGATCGCATCGCTGGCCAAGGGGATCACCTCCCAAACGGATCGTCGCGTGGAACGGGACGCCGGTTCCTGGAGGATAGTCGCGGCACGGCCGCGCGGCAAGCCGCGCGGGAGCGCCGCGGGCACCAGCCCGCGGCGTCGGAGGAGGGAGGTGGGCCCACCCGAGGCGGTGGACCCGGATTGGTCTGGGTGGTCAGGCGGCTCGCTGCTCGGCTTCGCCGTCCGCGACGGCAGGGGTACGGAGCGCCACCGCCACGTCGAGCAGGGCACCGCCCCGGATGAGGGCGAGGCCGAGAACGCCGCCCGCGCCGGACAGGGCGACGGCGTCGGGGAGACGGCGCGGCGACGAGAGCGGCGAACCCCCGGCAGACACGATCACGTCGCCTAGGAGGAGGCCCGCCGCGGCCGCCGCGCTGCCCGGCTCGATCGCGGAGACGACGAGGCCGAGGGCGGCGCCCGGGCCGACGAGGCGCTGGTAGGGTGCGGAGAGCGTGACCGGCACGGCGGTGAGGCCCAGGCGTGGCACACTGCCGGCCGTCCGGGCGACGAACGCCCGCACGATCGAGGTCGGCACGGCGAGAGCGACCCCGGGACCGGCGACCATTGCGTTGATGCCGAGCACGCTCCCCGTCGCGTCGGTGAGCGGCCCTCCGGAGTTGCCCGGGTTGAGGCTCAGG
Source organism: Thermomicrobiaceae bacterium (assembly GCA_035532355.1). Lineage (GTDB taxonomy): Bacteria > Chloroflexota > Chloroflexia > Thermomicrobiales > Thermomicrobiaceae > DASSZN01. The sequence continues at coordinate 10,885 of DATKRJ010000449.1, forward strand.
TCGGCCCGGATCATCGGCCGGTCGATGCGAGGATCCGGCAGGCCGCTGACGATGCCGGCCGTGAGCGCGTACTCGATGCCGAACGGGTGGCCGACCGCCAGCACCAGCTCCCCGACGCGCAGAGAGAACTCGTCGCGGTGCGGTGCGGCGGGCAGGCCCGTGCGCTCGATTCGCACGGCGGCCAGATCGTTCTGGCGGTCCCGCCCGACCACGGTGCCGGGTAGCTGGCCACGGTCGGCCAGGACCACGCGCACACGCTCGTCCCCCACGACGTGGTCGTTGGTGACGACCAGGCCGTCGGCCGACCAGATGACGCCGGCCCCACCGCCGGAGCGACTCTGGATGCTGACGACACTGGCGCGGATCCGGTCCGCGACCCGGCTCAGCTCCGTGGCCAGTGGGTCGACGTGCTGGAGCGCGTCCTGGAAGGCCATCGATAGTGCTCCCTTCGCCACGCTAACGCTCGCCCGCCGTGACCGACAGCTCGACGAGCTGCCCGCCGCGGACCAGTCGCGCCGGCTGTGGTGTACCGACGCTGCCCGGCCCCAGACGGTCCTGGAGCGACTCGAGGTCGGGGGTGGGCTGACCGCCGAGCGCGACCAGCACGTCGCCGATCATCAGGCCGGACTGCTCGGCGGGGCTCTCCGGCTCGACTCCGAGGAGGAGGAGGCCGGACGCCTGGGTCAGGCCGAGCGCGCCGCGCATTGCGTCGGGGAGGGCCACCGGCTGGGTCGCTACCCCGAGGAAGCCGCGCCGCACCTTGCCCTGCGCGAGGAGAGCCTGGACGACTCGGGCGACGACGGCGTGCGGGATGGTGACGCCGAGCCCGCGTGCCAGGTTGGACGTGTTGATGCCGACCAGGCGTCCCTCGGTGTCCACCAGCGGACCACCGGAGAAGCCGGGGTAGAGGTTGGCGTCGGCGCGCACGACGGACTCCAGCGTCCCGCCCCGCCACGTGCGCCACGGCCCAGTCACGGCGCTGACGACGCCGAAGGTCGCCATGGGAGCGTCGCCGTGGCCGCGACCGAGGGCCAGCACCATGGTGCCGACGCGCGGCGCGGCCGGGCTCGGGACGATCGCGGTCAGCCCCTCCGCATCGACGCGGAGCGCGGCCAGGTCAGTGGACGGATCGCGCCCGACGAGGCGTGCCGGAACTGCGCGGCCGTCGGGGAGATCGATAGTGATGTCATCCTCACGCTCGAGGACATGATCGGCGGTCACGATGACGCCATCGGCGGCCCAGACGACGCCGGTGGCACCCAGTCGGCGGCGGGCGTTGACCCTGACGACGGACGCCGAGGCGCGCTCCACGGCGCCGGCCAGGCTGTCGGATAGCTCGCTCAACAGGCTCTGCGGTTCGTTCGACGTGCTGCTCACAGGTGCTGCTCCTCGTGTGCTACGGTCCATACCGTTCAATCAGCCCGGCGCTCGGCCCTGCCGGACGCCGGCTCGATGTCAACAAGGGTAGGACCGGGGATGTGCGCCCCGGATCGCTCGAACCGGCGGCCGGCCACCTAGACGAACGGGTAGGCAGGGGTGGGTCCGGCGCCTACAGCACGATCAGCCCGGCGCGGGCGGCGCGGGCGAGGGCCTCGGCGCGGCTGGAGGCGCGGAGCTTGTCGAGGATCGAGCCGACGTGGAACTTGACGGTGTGCTCGCTGATGCCGAGCTCGGCGGCGATGGCCTTGTTGGGCAGGCCCTGCGCGATGAGCTGAAGGACGTCGAGCTCGCGGTGCGTCAGCGCCTCAGTGACGTCGGCCGGGTTGGGCGCGGGCCGCGCGGGCGCCTCGACCGCGAGCACACCGGCGGCGCGCCGGTCCAGCACGACGAGCCCGGCGGCGGCGGCACGGACGGCGGCCTCGATCTCCGCGGGGGTGGCGTCGCGCAGCAGCAGGCCGGCCAGGCCGGCGCGCAGGACCTCGGCGGCGATGTCGACCGCGCCGGTCAGGAGGACGACCGGGGGCAATGTACCGTTGGCGGCCAGCCGCCAGTGGTCCTCGAGCCAGGGATCCGGATCGTCCCCGGCGTCGAGCAGCACCGCGTCGGGCGCCAGCGCCTCCGACCGGGCCACGAGCTCGCCCGGATCGGCGGCGCTTCCGGCTACCTCCAGATCCGTCTCGTCGGTGAGCAGGCCGCGCAGCCCGGCGCGGACGACCGGGTACGGAGCGGCGACGAGCACGCGGAGCATGCGTACCAACGTGCGGACCTCCCTGGCGACGACGAGACGGGGCATCGAGGTTGCGGGATCACCTCGGCCGATTATAGTGGCGCCGGGATGCCCAGCCGGGCGAGGTGGGAAAGGACGAGCCAGCGATGAACGTGCGCGGGGTCCTGCTCTGGGGCTTTGCCGGAACGACGATCCTGACCACGATCATGCGCGCTGCCCAGGCGCTCGGCCGCACGCGCGTCGATCTGCCGCTGATACTGGGGTTGATCTTCACCGCCGACCGGAGTCGGGCCAAGGTGTACGGCACGCTGGTGCACCTGGTGAACGGCTGGCTGTTCGCGTTCGTCTACGCGACGGTGTTCGAGCAGCTGCGGCGGGCAACCTGGTGGGTGGGCGCCCTGGTCGGAATGGTTCACGCGCTGTTCGTGCTGGTGATCGGCATGTCGGCACTGCCGGGGCTGCACCCGCGCATGGCGACCGACGCGACAGGGCCCGAGCCGACGCTGGAACTGGAGCCGCCCGGGTTTCTGGCGATGAACTACGGGCGTCAAACGGCGATCGTCACGTTCATCGCCCACCTGATCTTCGGCGCGGTGCTTGGCAGCCTCTACCGGGTGCGGCGGTAACAGGTTGGCGGGGAACGTCAACCGGGGGCGGGAAGGGCGCGACGCGTGCGGGGCAAGGGCATCACCTACGACACCGGGTTCATTCACCAGGGCGCGAGCAACCGCCCGGTGTTCGAGCCCGACGTCGTGCGGCGCGAGATGCGCATCATCCACGACGATCTGCACTGCACCGCGGTGCGCGTTACTGGTGGCGATCCAGATCGACTGGAGATCGCGGCCGAGCTCGGCGCGGCGAGCGGCCTGGAGGTCTGGTTCTCGCCGTTCACCAGCGACCTGACTGTCGACGAACTCCTGGCCTTCCTCGCCGACTGCGCCGAGCGTGCCGAGCGGCTGCGCCGGAGCGGAGCGGAGATCGTGGCGGTCACCGGTGCCGAGTTGACCCTCTTCACCCGCGGATTCCTCCCCGGCGAGACCCTCGAAGAGCGAGTCGCGCTGCTGGGCCAGCCGCGGCAACTGCACGCGTTGATCGCGGAGGTCCCGGCGCGACTCAATGACTTCCTGGGCAGGGCGGTGCATGTCGTGCGCGAGCGGTTCGGCGGTAAGGTCAGCTACGCGGCCATCCCGACCGAGCGAGTCGACTGGGCGGCCTTCGACTTTGTGGGGGTCGACGCCTACCGCTCGATCGAGGTCGCCGATCGCTACCGCGACGGTATCCGGGCGCTGGTGGCACGCGGCAAGCCGGTGGCGATCACCGAGTTCGGCTGTGCGACCTTCCATGGCGCGGCGGACCGGGGCGCCAAGGGGATGGACATCGTCGAGTGGGACGGCGCCACGCCGGTCCGGCTGAAGGGCGACTTCACCCGCGACGAGGCCGGGCAGGCCGGCTACCTGCGCGAGCTGCTGGACATATTCGAGGCCGAGGGTGTCGACACGGCGTTCGCGTATACCTTTGCGGCCTACAACCTGCCGCACCGTGAGGATCCGCCCGAGGACTGGGACCTGGCCAGCTTCGGCCTGGCCAGGGTGCTGGAGCGCGAGCGCGGCCGTGCGCACCCTGACACGCTACTGGAGCCCAAGGCCGCTTTCACCGCGCTGGCCGATTACTACCGCGGCTGACCGCGTCTCACGCGAGGTCGCTTAGCGCGACTTACCGAGGAATCGGCGGACCGTCGAGCCGGCCCGGGGCACGCGGAGCATGAAGAGCAGGCGCTCGGGCGCAGAGCCGCCGCGCTGACCGAACCAAGCCCACCGAAGGGGCTCGGCGCTCGGGGTCGCGCGCCGGCACCGGAGAGCCTGGCGGACCGATGGGCCAGGACGCTCCGGCTGGCGCGGCACCGTCCCGTTGTCCATCGTCCGTCCGGCCGCCATACCCGTGTGGCAGCCGCCCGGACGACCTGCCCGTTTTCGGCGTCCCGACGCGGAAACCCGTCGTCCGGACCATTGTCCGGACCCGGACGCGCCTCTGCTCGCTCCTAACCTACCCTCCACCCGGCCCGGCCGCGCCCGGTAGGGGCGGGTTTCAAACCCGCCCTCGTCTCCCCCGTCCTCCCAGCCCCTTCAGTGGGCTTCGTCTGCTAGCCCGGCGGCTTGAGCCCCGGGCGCCGACCGCCCCGGCGACGTTCGTCCCACGCGCCGTCCGCCCCGGGCGCCGTCCAGGCCGGGGTGTATGGTCTTTGACTGATACATCCGGTCTACGGCAGCCGGCGAATCGACCCGAGTAGGCCGACGGACCCGCGCGGGGCCCAAGCCGCCGCGCCGACGGACGGAGCCCACGGACGGGGCTGAGGCCCGGACCATGGTTGCGAGAGATGCCGCAGAGTCCCGTCCTGATAGTCGAAGGGTCACTTCCGCTCGGGATGGCACTCGAGTTCCTGGAGCGTCACCGCGGCGTTGATCAGGCCGATGTGGCTAAAGGCCTGCGGGAAGTTGCCCAGGAACGCGCCGCTGCCGGGGTCGATCTCCTCGGAGAGCAGCCCGAGAACGTTGCGGCGCTGGAGCAGGCGCTGGAAGTTGGCGTGGGCCTCGTCGAGGCGGCCGATGTGCGCCAGCGCCTCGACGAGCCAGAAGGAGCACAGGACGAAGGCTCCCTCTCCCCCGGGCAGGCCGTCCTGTCCGACGTATCGATAGACGAGGTCGTCGTGCGCCAGGTGCCGCTGGACGGCCTCGACGGTCGAGATCACCCGTGGGTCGCGGTACGGCAGGAAGTCGACCAGCGGGATCACCAGCAGTGCCGCATCGAGGTTGTGACCGGGCGTCCGGGTGAACGAGCCGGCCGCGGCGTCGTAGCCGTGGGCGAGCACCCAGGCGTGGATCTCGTCGGCCACACGCGTGAGCTCTGACGGTGATACCCCCAGGCTGTCGCGCTGGGCGAGCTCACGGGCGGCGCGCAGGCCGGCCCAGGCCATGACCTTGGAGTGGACGTGCTGGGCGCGGCCCGAGCGGACCTCCCAGATGCCGTCGTCCGGCTCCCGCCAGCGGCGGGTGATAACCTGGGCCAGGCCGGTGACGAGGTTGCGCGCGTCGCGATCGAAGGTTCCCCCGGTGCGCCGGTAGATGCGCAGGGCGTCGAGCACCTCGCCGTACACGTCGAGCTGAAGCTGGTTGGACGCGGCGTTGCCGACGCGGACCGGCCGGGAGTGGCGGTAACCGTCGAGGTAGTCGAGGGTGCGCTCGGGGACGTGAGCCTCGCCGTAGACGGTGTAGAGCACCTGGAGGGCGGGGTGGGTGAGCTGTGTGGTGTAGAGCAGCCACTCAGCGAAGGCGTGCGCCTCACGGCGGTAGCCGAGGCCGAGGAGCGCGCGCACGGTGAAGGCGGCGTCCCGCAGCCAGCAGTAGCGGTAGTCCCAGTTGCGCACACCGCCGATACTCTCCGGCAACGAGGTCGTCGGGGCCGCGACGATCGCCCCGGAGGGCGCGTAGGTGAGGAGCTTCAACGTCAGGGCGCTGCGCAGCACGGCCTCCCGGTACGGACCTTCGTAGGCGCATTGCCCCGCCCAATCGCTCCAGAACTGCTCGGTCAGCTGCTGCAAGAGGTCGACGCTGGCGAGGGTGGGGAGCTCGGCCGGGGCCTCCGGCGAGAACGAGATCAGCAGGTCGACCCGCTGACCGGCGACGAGCTCGAGGTCCCCGACCAGCGAGCCGGAGACCGCGGTGAGCGGCGCGTTGCACGTAACGTGGAGCGCCTGATCCCCCCATGACACGGCGAACCGCTGCAAGCCCTGCCGCTGGATACGCGGCGTGGCCGTGCCGTAGTTCGGGCGGGCGTGCACGGCGACGCGGAGCGGGACGCGGCCCTGGAGCACCTCGATCCGCCGCACGATCAGGCGGAAGGGGACCGGATAGCGGCGCTTCTGGGCCTCGGTCAGGGCGGGCATGAAGTCCACCAGCCGCATGCTGCCGGTGTCGACCGTGAACTCGGTCGCCAGCACGTTTGAATCCCCGACGTAGCAGTGGTGGCTGGTGAAGGCAGCGCGCGGGTGGATGGTGCAGGAGCCGCCCAGCCGGTCGTCGAGCAGCCGGCCGAAGACGGGATCGCCGTCGAAGCGCGGCAGGCACCACCAGTCGATCGACCCGCCGCGGGACACCAGCGCGACGCTCCGCCCGTCCCCGATCACGCCGTAGTCGGCGATCGGCGGGTAGTCCACCGCTTCCCGGCTGTCCGATTCGAGGGGTCGCTGCGCCGCCAATCGTCACCTCTTCTCAAGCGCCACACGCGTGACACGTCGAACCGTCGGGCCCTTCGCCAGAGCCGTTCCACCGCCCGGACCGACCCCGGCTCGGGCATGCGCGCACGTACGACCGCTGGGGCGCGGAGTGCTGTACGTCGCGCGCCTGGCCCGTGTAGAATAGCGCCCTCCGGACAGGCCCTGCCGCGGGTCCACGCGCCGGCACGTCAGCGAGGAGACACGATGCCGTCGAGGCAGACGTCCCGGCTCGATTGGACCACCGCGAAGCGGATCTGCCGTACCAACGCGGCTTCTGGGTCGCACCGTGTGCCGGCGCTGCCTTCCCCCGTGCCTGCTCCCGACCCTAGCTGCGGCTCTCGACCCCCCTCGCTCGGAGATCCCGCCTAGCGCGCGTCGTCGGGAATCTGAGTGGGGCGGGTGCCATCCGGCACCCGCTCGGTGTCTGGGAGCCGCAACGCCGCCACCACCGACATGATTGTGAGATGCAGGCGCATCCTCCGGCTCGGGGGTGTGGAAGGAGACCGCGATGCTGAGCGCGACACCGGGGCCGACGTTGTTGAGTGACCGGCGGATCGGGTTTGTCGGCTGCGGGGTGATGGCCGAGGCGATCATGTCTGTGCTGATCCGCGGCGAGCTCGTGGCCCCGGGCCAACTGCAGGGGAGCGAGCCGATCGAGGCGCGGCGCCAGGAGCTCGGGGCGCGCTACGGGGTGCGGATCAGCGCCGACAACCGGCAGGCGGCCGCGCACGCCGATCTGGTGATGCTCACCGTCAAGCCGCAGACCCTGGACGCCGTGATGCGTGACCTCTGGGGAACGCTCCAGTCGCACCAGATCGTGGTCTCCATCGTGCCCGGGGCGACGGTCGCGCAGTTGGTGGAGGGGCTCGACCACCGCGCCGTGGTGCGGTCCATGCCGAACACCCCGGCGCAGATCGGCGC
>DATKRJ010000450.1:0-3053 GCA_035532355.1 Thermomicrobiaceae bacterium
TCGAGGCGAGCGACCTGCAGATCACGCTGCTGGGGAGCGATGGCGCCTTCACCACCGGGACAGAGACCGCATCGGCAACCGTCGGTGGGAATCCGATAGCCTTTTCAGGCCGCTGCACCAACGTCTACCGGCGCGAGGATGCCGTGTGGAAGATGGTCCACCACCACGTGGATCTCCTGCCGGACGTGGCGGCGGCCTTCCAGGCCGCCGTCGGCCAGGCGGGCTAAGCGACCCGCTCGCTCCCGGAGCGCTGGGGAGCGCCGCGCATGGCGCGCTCCGGAAGGGTCGCGGGGAGGGACGGGCCACCCACTGTCCCTCCCCGCGCGGCCCGTCACCGCCGCGGCGCCGCCATCGACGTGTGGCGGGCCCGGGGACGCGGGCCGGCTCGGATCGAGGAGAGGGGACCAACCCATCCATTCGTTGGGGTATGCGGATCGTCGCGATGCTATCGCTGCTCGGGATGGGGTTGCTGCCGGCGCTGCTCGTGCCGGGACCGGTCGCGGCTTCCGGCGGGCCATCGATCACCAGTATCACCATCATCGGCACCGTTTCCAGTGGCACCTACGTGCAGAGCCCGGCGATCGCGGTCGCCGGCTCTGGCTTCGACCCGGCACCGGCTGCCACATCAACGGCCTACGGCGGCTTTACGGGGCTGGATTACGGAACCGAACTGCACTTTACCGACCTCACCAACAACCCGCATAGCTGGGACGCGGGGTACGACAACCCGAGCGCCGGCCGCCACGACCTGATCGGCCTGGCCGACCTCAATTACACCGACACCCAGATCTCCTACACGTTCGGCACCGTTTACCCGGCGTACGGAGGTGTCTACGAGCTCCACGTTGGCGATCAGTTTCGGGCTTACGTGCGCAGTGTCTGGAGCACGGGCATCGTCCAGGTCGGCACGCCCATCCCGTGCGGCTACCTCAGCCTTCACCCCACAGTGACGCCGAACCCCGTCTCGCTCAACGGCAGCGCCAGCGCCGGGGCGACCGACTTTCTCTCCGGCGTCGCCTCGCAGGGGTGTGATCCGATCAACACCGGCACCGCCGGCACGTTCAGCGTCAACTGCTGGGCGACCAACAACGCCGGCGACTACGTCACCGGGACGGCGAGCTACACCGTCAACACGCCGCCAACGACCAGCGCCGGCGGACCCTACAGCGGCGCGTCAGACGCGCCCATCGCGATCGGCGGCACGGCGTCCGACGCGGACGGGGACCACGTCACCACCGCCTGGACGGTGGCGGCCAATCCCGGCACCACCGGCAGCTGCACCGTCGCCGATGCGTCCGCGCTCGCCACCAGTGTCAGCTGCACCAGCCCGGGCAGCTACACGCTGACGCTCAGTGCCGGCGACGGCATCAACCCCCCGGTCACCAGCACGGCTCAGCTGACGCTCAACGCGCCGCCGACGGTGGACGCGGGCGGTGGGACCGGCGGCTACAGCGGCACCGAAGGCGCGGCGATCAGCCTGAGCGGCACGGCGACCGATGTGGACGGTGACACCGTCACGTCCCAGTGGACCTACACCGCCAATCCCGGCACCGACGGCAGCTGCGCGGTCGGCGACGCGTCGAGCCCGACCACGACGGTCAGCTGCACCGACCAGGGCAACTACACCCTGACCCTGTCCGCGAGTGACGGCGTCTACACCGCCGTCACCAGCATCGCGCAGGTCAGCGTCGGCAACGCGCCGATCACGGTGAACGCCATCACCGGGCTCCCGGCCGCGCCGTTGGTCGTCAACGGCGCCGTGAACGTTAGCGCCACCTTCAGCGACCCCGGCACAGCCGACGGCCACGTCGCCACCTGGAACTGGGGCGACGGCTCGACCCCCACCACCGGCAGCGTGACCGAGACGGTCGGCAGCGGCGCCGGGTGCGTGGCGGGCACCCACACCTACGCCGTCCCCGGCGTCTACACCGTCACCCTGACGGTGTCCGACGGCGACAGCCCGGCGAGTACCGGCAGCAGTACCGCCGTAGTGTCGGTGAGCTATAACGTCTGCGCGCTCTTCGACCAGACACAGGCTCACCATAGCGGGAGCACCATCCCGGTCAAGCTGCAGCTCTGCGACGCCAGCGGCGCCAACGTCTCGTCGTCGGCCGTGGCCATCACGGCAGTCGATGTCGACGGTGGTCCGGTGGCCACCGCGGGCAACGCCAACCCGGGCGGCGTCTTCCGCTACGACCCGACACTGGGCGGCTACATTCTGAACCTGAAGACGTCGGGGCTGAGCGCGGGCACGCACACTCTGGACTTCCCGGTCGGCGGTGACCCGGTCACCCATCACGTCGGCTTCGTCGTCAAGTAGCGCCCGACGGCGGGCCCGAGCTGTCATGGCTCGGGCCCCTCGTTGGGTCGGCGCAACGCGAGGGAGTCCGACCGCACGGCCGCGGCCGGGCGCTCAGGGACGGCAGCGATCCGCATGTCGCAAGGAGACGAACATGTCCGCTGAGGAAGTCCGCCAGGCATCCGATCGGATCTACGCCGCGCTCAATCGCGTGATCAACGGTGACGCCAGCCTGATGCCCGACGTCTGGTCGCACGCCGACGACGTCTCGACCATGCACCCGCTGGGAGGCCAGCAATCCGGCTGGGACGACGTGCGTGGCGGCTGGGAGATGGCGGCCGGGGCGATCCGCGACGGGAAGGCCACCGTCAGCGACCAGCAAGTGTTCGTGCTGGGCGACGTCGCCTATACCATCGGCATCGAGCATGCCTCCGCCACGATCGGTGGGACCCAGGCCAGCTTCGCCGCGCGATGCACGAACATCCACCGGCGCGAGGGGGACGGCTGGAAGCTGGCCCACCACCACCTGGACCTCCAGCCGGAGGCGAGGGCAGCCGTACTGGCCGCCCTCGGCCAGGCCGGCTGAGCGACCTCGCCCTACGCGAAGACGCCTAGAGAGCGGACTGAACCGCTCCGGGCGCGCCGCGCTCGACCGCGTCCCACTGACGACCCGGTCGGTGACCCGCATGGCCCTCTCCCGGGGACACTCAGTACGCGTTCTCGCCGCCGATGATCTGCGCCAGCGTGCGGGCCA
>DATKRJ010000451.1:0-9017 GCA_035532355.1 Thermomicrobiaceae bacterium
GTGCTCGGCCCCCGGCCGGCCCCGGGCCGCTGACTGCGGCTTCCGCGTGGCGCCGCCTGGAGGACAGCATCGATTGGTTCCGGGCTCCACGTGACGAGCAACGCGAGCGGCAATTGCGCGTTGTCCGCGAGCGTCTCAGCCGCGAAGCTCAGGAGCGCGGCTGGGAGGTCACCTGGCCGCCGTGCTCTCGGTCGCGTCGCTCGTGCGCCAGCCGGGGATGGTGACGGGGCAGGCACCGCGGGGTAAGGGGGCGCATGAGCGGACCACCGCATACCGACCCGGCGGAGCGCCGCGCCGTCATGCGGCTCTTCTACCGCGACTGGCGCCCGACGCGCCTGGGCCGCTGGGTCAACCGGGCGCAGTGCTGGTGGTCCGGCCTCGGGCTGCCGCCGCGGTTCATGGCTGCCCTCGAAGTCCGCGGTCGCAGATCCGGCCGCGCCCGGGCGGCCGTCGTGGGGATCGTCAGCGTGGCGGGCAACCGCTACGTCGTCTCGATGCTCGGCGGGCGATCGGACTGGGTGAAGAACGTCGAGGCCGCACGGGGCGAGGCGGTGATCCGCCAGGGACGCCGCCAGCGCGTCCACCTCGTGCCGGTGCCGCCGGCCGAACGGGCGCCCATCCTCCGCGAGTTCGTGCGCATCGCGACGAGCGGCCGCCAGCACTTCCCGGTCGCCGTCGAGGCCCCGCTGTCGGAGTTCGAAGCGATCGCCGAGCGGTACCCTGTGTACCGGATCGAGCCCGTATAAGGCGAGTCGCCTCCGCAGGCCGGCGGCCGCGGCGCCGGGTGGGCTCGTGGTACCCGGTCGACCACCGATAGTTGACCGCCTTCCCAAGAACTTCATCCGAGAAATCCGGGACGACGCTGCCGCACCGGTGAGCGGTCACCGACGCAGCGGTGTTGGATTGCCCTCCACGATCGGCATGAAGACGGCCGCGAACGAGCCCGCGTCCCGTCCCCTCTGGAGTCCAGGCCCGTCTCAGCGCTCGACGACGTACCTGGTCAGGAAGCGGTCCATGCGCTCGATGTAGTCCACGATGGTGTCGGCCTTGCGCCAGCCGTGCCCCTCGCCCGCGTATTTCTGGTACTCGACCGTCTTGCCCTGTTTCTCCAGCGCCTGCACCAGTTCCTCGCTCTGCGCCGGCGGGACGCGCCAGTCGGCGTCCCCCTGCAGCACCAGCATCGGCGCCTGGACCGCGTCGACGTGCGTGATTGGCGAGCGCTCGACCCAGGTCCGGTAGTTCTCGCGCGACGGACCGAGGACCCAGGGAACCAGGTCGCGGGCCAACCGGTCGGTCTGCTCGCCGAACGCGACCAGGTTCGAGAGCCCGAAGAGGGCCACCCCTGCCTTGAAGACGTCTGGCTTGCGGGTCAGGCAGACCATCGTGGCATAGCCGCCGCCGCTGCCGCCCCAGGCCACCGACCGTCCCCGGTCGATCAGGCCGAGCGCGTCGACCGCGGCGATGGACGCGACGTTGTCCTCCAGGTCGAGGTCGCCCCAGGTGTCGTTGAGCGCGTCGAGGAACGGCCGGCCGTAGCCGGTGCTGCCGCGGAAGTTGGGCTCGACTACCGCCCAGCCGCGCTGGAGGAAGTACTGGACGCTGACGTCCCAGCGAAACCCGTATTGTCCCTGCGGCCCGCCGTGGATGTGCACCAGCAGCGGGTGCTCGCCCGGGCGCGCGTCCGCCGGGCGGTAGAGGAGGGCGTGGATCGACAGGCCGTCGACGCTCTCGTAGTGGATCGACTCGGGCATCACCAGCCCGGCGTCCTCGATCCCACCCAGTTGGGGCGCCACGATGTCCCGCTGCCCGCCCGTCTCGACGTCGACGGCGACGATGCGCGGCGCCCGCACCGGGCTCTGGAAAGCGCAGACGATCTCGCGCCCATCCGGAGTCCAGTTGAGCGCGCCGTGGGTGCCGGCCTCGCCTGTCAGCGGCCGGATCTGGCCGCTCCCAAGGTCCAGGATGTGAATCTGGACGTCCCCGTCATCGTTGCGCAGGTAGGCCAGCCGCGCGCCGTCGGGCGACCAGCAAGGCTCGCCGTGCTCGCGCGACTCGTCGACCAGGTGGTCGAGCCGGCCGCTCTCGACGTCGGCCAGCCAGAGGTTGGCCCAGCCGGAGCGGTCCGAGATGAAGGCGATGCGCCGGCCGTCCGGCGACCACCTGGGGTCGCGGTTGCCGACATTCTCGCCGCCGGCTACCTCGCGCGACGTGCCGGTCACGGCGTCGATGACGACGAGGCTGCTCTCGTAGAGGAGGAACTTCGCCTTGTCGTAGCTCATCGCGACGATCCGTCGCCCGTCCGGAGACCAGCGCGGCATCGCGTGGAAGCGCGTAGGGTCACCGACGCGGCGCGACCAATCGGACCCGTCGGCCGGGGCGACAGCCACATCCACCTGGTCCTTGTCCGGGCGCGCGTTGACGAAGACGACGCCCGCGGACGAGCAGGACGGCTGCGACTGGGAGCCGGCCGCGTCGGTGAGGAGGGTACTGGCGCTGCCGTCGACGGCGGACCAGTAGAGGTGGCCGTCGTCGGGAGAGGTGTAGACGATCGCGTCCCCGTCCGCCGCCCAGTCCATGCCGGTCGCGGCGCCGTAGAGGCCGGAGATGCCGGGCGCGGCGTGCTCGGCCGTCACCTGCGCCGGGGCGCCGCCCTGCCGGTCGACGACGTAGATGTCGGCCCGGCCGTTGACGTCGGCGATGTAGGCCACACGCCCGCCGTCCGGCGAGAGGCGCGGTCCGCCGACCAGTGTCAGCCGGGCGAAGCGGCGCGGTGCGAGGCGCGCGTCCCAGGCACCTGGATACGTCTTCCCCATCTGGGCCCTTCCATTCACGTCACGTGGGGGTCGTCGACGGTGCCCCAGCCGGGGCCGCGCCATGATGCGCCCCGACAGCGTGTGGTGTCCAGCGCCGTCGAGAGGCACGCGAACGGCCCCGACCGGGATGGCCGGGGCCGTAGCGAAGGCGCGCTCGAGTCTAGACGCGCGCCCGGTTAAGGCGCCGGGCGACCTCGTCCCAGTTGACGACGTTCCACCAGGCCTCGATGTAGGCCGGACGGCGGAACTGGTACTTGAGGTAGTAGGCGTGCTCCCAGACGTCCAGGCCCATGATCGGGTACAGACCGTCCATCAGCGGGCTGTCCTGATTCGGCGTGCTCATGATCTCGAGCTTGCCGTTGCGCCAGACCAGCCAGGCCCAGCCGCTGCCGAAGCGACCAACGCCCGCCTGAGCGAACTGGGTCTTGAAGGTCGCGAAGTCGCCGAACGCCCGGTTGATGGCGTTCATCAGTTCGCCGCCCGGCTCCCCGCCCTTGTTCGGCCCCATGATCTCCCAGAACATGGTGTGGTTGACCGCGCCGCCACCGTTGTTGCGCACCGCGGTGCGGATGTTCTCCGGCACCTGGTTGATGCTCCGCAGGACCTCCTCGGCGCCCTTGCCGTCGAGGTCGGTTCCCTTCACCGCGTTGTTGTAGTTCGTGACGTAGGTGTTGTAGTGGTTGTCGTGGTGATAGTGCATGGTGGCTTCGTCGATGTGCGGCTCGAGCGCGTTGTAATCGTAGGGCAGCGGGATCGCCTCGTACGCCATATCCTTCCCTCCTTTATGTAACGGCTGTCGATGGATCGGGGCGACACGAAGCCGGTCGGCGGCGCGTTGCCGACCGTGACCCCGGGGGGTCCTCGATCCTCCACGGTTCGCATTATCACACAACCCTGCGCCAGACGGGGATTTTGGCGATTCATCAGAAGACCTGTCTCAACGCGCCACGCCGTCCGGAGCCACCAGCGTCGGCTCCCCCTTCTGCTCGGCATGTCGCGCGCCGCGCGGTTCCAGGCTCCAGATGAGGGGCTGCGTGACGATCGGCATCGACACGTTGAAGACGGGAGTGCCCCGATCGGTGCAGCCCTCCCGCCGTCCACGGTGCGCGTGGCCGTGGATGGCGAACAGGACGTCGTGGCGCTCGATCGCCTCACCGAGCTCACTGCTGCCGAGATAGGGGTGCAAAGCCGGCGGCTCGTCCCCCATCGTGTCGACGGTCGGGCTGTAGTGTGTGACGGCGACGATGTAGTCGGCGTCATGCACGCCGGCGAGGGCTCGGTCCAGCTTGCGGCCCTCCTCGACGATCTTGTCGTAGAGGGTCTTCCACTCCGGCTCGCCGAACGCCTCGAGGTTGTAGGGGCGGAACCCGCCGCCGAAGCCGACGCAGCCGCCGATGCCCAGCCGCACGCCTCCGTGCTCGCACGTCCAGCAGTCCCCGTCCAGCACGGCGACGCCGCACTCGGACAGGACGCGGTGGATCCCCGCGTTCTGGTTGTGGTGGAAGTCGTGGTTGCCGAGGACGGCCACGATCGGCAGCGCGATGCCGGCGTCGATCACGGCGGCCAGCACGCGCGCCTCCTCCTCGAGGCCGCTGTCGGTCAGGTCGCCCGCGATCACCAGCACGTCGGCGTTGGCCTGGGCGCGCTCCAGCATCTCGCGCAGCGTCGACTCGCCGCCTGGACGCGCGTGGATATCGGCGATCGCAGCGAGACGAATCATCCCCTATCCTCCCGTGCCGGCACGAGCCTCCCGTCGGCGTCGGACCCCTTGCAGCAGGAATCGGGCCACCAGGGCACCGGGGAATGCCACTTGCGTCCTCTCACGTCTTACCCCGGCCGACCTCGGGGCAGACGGAGGGCTCATCGTGGACGTGAACATCGCGCCCGCGCAGCGCGCCATCTACACTCGGGCGATGGCCAGCCTCGGCGAGGCGGGCGTCCCCTACCTGGTCTCCGGCGCGCTGGCGGTGCACCACTACACCGGCCTCTGGCGCCACACCAAGGACCTCGACCTCTTCCTGTGCCCCGAGGACCGGGACGCCGCCCTGCTGGCGCTGGCGAACGCGGGCTACCGGGTGGAGATCACGGCCGGTCACTGGCTGGCCAAGGCGTTCATGGACGACGTGCTGGTGGACCTCATCTCGGGCACCGGCAACTGGCTGGCCCCCGTTGATGAGAGCTGGTTCGAGAATGCGGACGAGGCGGAGATCCTGGGTCTCCCCTGCGGCGTGATCGGGATCACCGAGCTGATCTGGGCCAAGGCCTACGTCGCCGGTCGCGAGCGCTTCGACGGGGCCGACATCGCCCACCTGATCCGCCGCGGTCGGGAGCGGATCGACTGGCAGCGGCTGCTCGAGCGCTTCGCCGACCACTGGGAACTGCTCCTCCTCTACCTGAACTACTTCCGCTTCGTGTATCCCGAGCAGCGCGACGCGATCCCCCGCCGGGTTGTCGAGGAACTGCTCGGCCGGCTCCAGGCCGACGTGCGGCAGCCCGCCGCGCCCGAGATCGCCTTCCGTGGACCCCTCCTCGACCGCTACGCCTACCTCGTGGACATGGAGGAGTGGGGCGAGCCCGACCCGCGCGTCGAGATCGCCCAGGAGCGGAACCTGCCTCCCCACGAGGTCACGATCCAGCGCGCGGCCGACCAGCGGCGCATGACGGAGAAGCGCGTGCAGCCAAGCACGCCGTAGCGCCCGCCGCCCGGCCCTCAGCCCCGCAGCGGCCGACCCCAGATGACGATCGCGCGGATGGCGAGCTCGACGCTCTCGCCCACTCGCTGCCGCACGGCGCGGCGCAGGTCGGCGTCGAAAGCGGCCGCGGCGTCCGGTGCCATGCGCGGCCAGGAGAGGGAGGCCCGGGCGTGGAACGACTCGACGTAGGCGTCGACGGGCTGGCGGAAGGGGACGACCTCGGTCTCGACGCGCCCATCGGGGCGGAACAGGCCGCGACGCTCCAGCTCGGCGACCAGGTCGAAGTCGGGCCGCCACTCGGTGAAGGTCGTATAGCGGCGGATCAGTGCGACGA
Organism: Thermomicrobiaceae bacterium; assembly: GCA_035532355.1. GTDB lineage: Bacteria > Chloroflexota > Chloroflexia > Thermomicrobiales > Thermomicrobiaceae > DASSZN01. The sequence goes on from DATKRJ010000451.1 coordinate 5,841, forward strand.
CGTCGGCGCCGAGCGCAGGGTCGGCGACCGGCACGCTCAGGTCGAGCATGGCGAGCGAGCCGCGCGGCGAGAGCGCGCCGGCCAGGCGGGGCAGCAGCACACCCCAGTCCATCCAGTGGAGGCTCTCGCCGGCCGTGACCAGGGCGTAGGGCGGATCGAGCGGCGTGTCTTCGACCCGCCCGACGATCCAGCGCAGCCCGGGGTGATCGCCGCCCGGCAGCCGTTTGCCTTCCGCGATCATGGCCGATGACGCGTCGACGGCGTCGACCCGCGCGACGCGCGGTGCCAGCGTCGCCAGCGGGCGCGCGACGAAGCCAGTGCCGCAGCCCAGGTCGAGGACGGCGCGCGGCGCGTCGACGATCAGGCCGACGAGCGTCTCGAAGACCGCCGGCGGGTAGGTTGGGCGGTGCCGGTAGGAGGCGGCCACGGTCCGGTCCTCCCAGACCGCCGCGACGTCGGGCCGGAGGAACCCCGGCGGCTCGCTCATCCTGTCTCGTCTCCTCCCCCGGCGCCACGACCTCGCGCTACGGCATCCAGACGTTGTCCCAGGCCTCCAGCCAGTCACTGCCGCGGCTGATCACCTTCATGTCGTTGTCGGTGATCTCGACGTTCGGGCGGTTGCGGAAGGGCTGCGCCGTGTCGGCGGTGGACAGGTCGATCGTGATCGTGGTCGGTTGGGCCGGCACGTAGGGCTTGACCGCACTGAGGTCCTTGAGTGCCTGCCGCGTGCCGTCCTCGATCATCTGCCGGGCCTTGACGGGCGCGATCTGGCGCGCCGAGTAGCGGGACAGGCCACGCTTGACCGCCACGGTGGTCAGCCCCGGCCCCAGCAGCTCCGTGACCTCGCGGCAGGTGGCGGTGTCGCCGGTGACCAGCAGAATCGGCGTGCCGTAGTGGCCGCAGAGCGCGGCGTTGATGCCGGACTCACCGACGAGGTCGTCGTTAAACCACAGATTGCGCCAGGTGGTCGTCGAGATAGTGTGGCAGAGCACGCCATCCGGCGTGTTGGCGCGCGCGTGCATGCCGACCAGCAGGCAGGCATCACAGCCCTGCTCCAGCAGCTCGACGTAGCGCGACCAGGTGTGGTGCGCCACCCACTCGACGTCCGGATCGAGCAGCTCGGGGATGTAGGAGTTGAACGACCAGTCGCCGCCCGCGCCGTGGCAGTCGACGGCCACGATCTCGGTGGCTCCGGCGGCCTTCGCACCGCGCACGGCGGCGTTGATCTCCTCCGTGTAGAGCCGGCGTCCCTCCTCGTACATCGGCGCGCCGCCATTGACCTGACCCCAGGTGACGATGCCGCTGACCCCCTCCATGTCCGACATGATCAGGACGCGCATGCTGTCTCCCTCACGCTCGTACGGCCGCTGCACGACTACGGCTTGCCGCCCGGCCAGGGGCCGTCGGCCTCAACCACGGCCGCCGCGCGCAGCACCGTCGCCTCGTCCCAGGGGCGCCCCGCCAGCTGGATGCCGAGCGGCAGGCGCTCCGCCGTCAGCCCGACCGGCACCGTGATCGCCGGCCAGCCGAGCGCGTTGAAGGGGCCGGTGAAGACGGTGTTGCGGCCTGGGTCTTCGAGGAGCGGCGCGCCGTAGGGCATCGACGGCGTGCTCAGCAGATCCACCCGCGCGAAGATGGCGTCGAACTGCCGGCGCCGCGCGATGCGGGCCTGCTGGGCCTGGACAAGCGAGGCGGGTCCGTAGGCGTAGGCCGACAGGATGCGGTGGCGCATGAAGCCGCCGAAGTCGCCGAGGCGCTGGCGCAGCATCGGCTGGTGATAGGCGGCGGCCTCCATGGCGATGATGGCGCTGTTGAGCACGCGCAGGTCCTGCATGCCCGGCAGATCGATCTCCACCAGCTCGGCGCCGTTGCGCTCCAGCGCCGCCAGCCCGCCGCGCCAGGCGGCCAGCGCCTCGTCGGTGCCGAGCGGCCGGCCCGAGCCGTCGTCGCCGAGCACGCCCACCCGCAGGCCGCGCACGCCGGACTCCAGCGCCGCCGCGTAGTCGGGCACCGGCACCGCCCGGGCACGCGGGTCGCGCGCGTCCGGTCCGGCCAGCACCTGCAGCATCAGCGCCGCGTCGCGCACGCCGCGCGTCATCGGCCCCAGGTGATCGAGCGACCAGGAGAGCGTGACGGCGCCGTGGAGGCTGACCCGGCCGAAGGTCGGCTTGAGCCCGACGATGCCGCACAGGGCGGCCGGCATGCGGATCGACCCGCCGGTGTCGGAGCCCAGCGCGCCGTAGACCAGGCCGTCGGCCACGGCGGAGCCGGAGCCGCTGGAGGATCCTCCCGTGTCGTGCTCCAGGTTCCAGGGGTTGTGGGTCGGGCCGTAGTGGGCGTTGTTGGAGGCGGGCGAGTAGGCGAACTCGGACATACGCGTCTTGCCGACGATCACCGCGCCGGCCGCCCGCAGCCGCTCGATCGCGGCGGCGTCGAAGTCCGTCTCCCAATCGGCCAGGATCTTCGAGCCGGCCGTCGTGCGGGTGCCGCGCATGGCGAGCAGATCCTTGGCCGCGATCGGCACGCCGTGGAGCGGGCCCCGGTAGTCACCGGCCGCGATCTCCCGCTCGGCCTGGCGGGCCGCCCCGCGCGCCTCGTCGGCCAGTACGACCTGGAAGGCGTTGAGGGCCGGGTCTCGCTCGGCGATGCGGGCCAGCGTCTGCTCGACGAGCTCCACCGGCGAGATCGCCCGCGCCTGGATGCGGCGCGCGGTCTCGGCCAGCGTTGGGTGGCCGGCCTCCCGGGCAGCCGGAAGCGGCGCCGACCCGCCGGCCGCCGGTGGCGGCTCGGGCACGCCAAACCGTTCGTCGCCCCACGCTTTCAGGTAGTCAGGGACCAGGTCGGTGGGCGTCTGACTGGCGATCGCCTCGAAGGCGGCCACGTTGGCGAGGAAGCCGCGCTCGACCATCCCCTCGAGGTCGGACTCCTCGACATCGATGCCGGCCGCGCGCAGGTTGGCCCGGGCGCGCCCCATCAGCTCCTCCACCGCTCCCCCGCCCTGTGCCACGTGCCCCGCATGCCCCGCGCTCATCGTGCCCCTCCGTCGTCAGACCGCCGATCCCCGAATCCCCGCGTCGGTGCGCGTCGCCCGCTCACCGCCGGTGGGCGCTCGCGCGACGTGCGTTGCCGTGGTTCGTCGCACTTGTAGCACCGCGCTCCCGCCGGGGCAACCCGGCT
>DATKRJ010000452.1:0-10625 GCA_035532355.1 Thermomicrobiaceae bacterium
TCCTCGATACCGACTTGCCGGACATGAGCGCCGTCGACCTCTGCGCGGCGCTGCGCTCTCGCCGTTTTCCGGGTCCCATCCTCATCCTGAGCGACGTGTCCGAAACCCGCGCGAAACTCCATGCCTTCGACCTGGGGGCAGACGACTACGTGGTCCGGCCCTGTGACCCGGTCGAGGTGGCCGCGCGCGTGGTGGTGATGGCGCGTCGACGCGCGCGCACCGATGCACGACTGCAAGACGTCGTACTCACGGTCGATGAGGCCGTGCTGTCGCTCAGCGCGTCGACCATTCGGCTGCCCGGTCGGCCACCATCGGCGCTCACTCCGACCGAGATGCGGATGCTCGCGGCACTGATGCGGAGCAGCCCTGCCGCGCTGCGGCGGGAGGCGCTGGTTGAGCAGGTCTGGGGGAATCGCTTCGACGGCGACAGCAACCGGGTGGAGGTCTACATCATGCGGCTGCGCCGGAAGCTGGAACGCGACCCGGCTCGCCCGGATCACCTCCAGACGATCCGAGGGTTGGGCTACGCCTTCCGTCCCCGCATCGAGTCAACGGTCTCCGAACCTGATCAGGGCGAAATACGCGCCGCTGGCTGAGCCGGCGGCCGTAAGCATGGGACGGAGGAGGGGCAGGGGCCGGCCTCCCGTCGGCAACAGTGGCGTGGCACCCGACGAGTCGACGGGCCACGTATCGTGGCCCCGAGAACCTCTCGCTGGAGTTGCGTCGTCTCGCCAGCTCCGCGATCTGAGAGGCACGTCCAAGACGTGTGGGATGCACACCAGCCCAGCTCGTCGTCCTGCCTACCGTCGCACCGCGCCACGCCGACGACCGGCGAACGTTTCGGTGATCGCGGTTCTCCATCGGCACGGCTTGGTGGAGAGGGCCGGCCCGGCAGGACCAGCGCAATCGGCAACGGGGCGGGCCGTCGGTTCTCAAGCGCTTGGTCGACCTTGACGGCATCAACGCGACGAGGGCTCGCATGGGTGATCGGAAGCGCCGGCAGCACTTTCGATCCGTGACTCGCCGCCCGTTCATCAGCATCCTCGGGCGGAGTCCCCCGACTCTGTAGCTTAGCGAGGCGTTCGTGGTCGGACTGGAAGATGGGCAGCGCGACATGGCTTGGCGGCGTGAGATGTATCTGCGATCTGCGCGTTCTGAACTAACCCTTGACAATCGGGCCCAGAGGCCTCAAGCTCAATGAGGTTCCTTTGGGGGAAGGAATCCCGCACTATGCCAGCCGTGGGCAGAGTTATGCCGCAACAACGAGGCAGAGACACGAAGTTCCGACGCGCGTTCGCGTCGGGCGAGTGTGATTCGTGCATCTTCATTACGGGGAGGTGGCTGTGCGCGCAGCGTACAACGGTCGGGATCAGCCCAGCCCATTTGACGACAACGACGAGCCCCTGGTGTCCTCCTCCACCGAGGCGCTACGATCGTGGGTGCTGACGTGCAGCGACTGTGGCACCAATTGGGAGGTCTTGCCTGGGGACATCATCGCGGGGAACGGCTGGCTGGCCTGCCCGAACTGCGTCGCCGCGAAGTCCCGCATCTCACTGAGGTCGAGTGATTAGCCAGTTCCTGCTCGGTCCGCTGAGGCCACAGCCTCGATCCGCTCGGCCGGTACTCCCAGCCCAGGATTGAGGCCGCCGCGAGCTGCGACCGCGCCGAATCCCGTACCGCCTGAAGCCTGTCCGGTGTCGTGGGAAGCGGCTCACCGCGGGTTTGGACCACGTGGCTCGCGACGGCCGAGTTGACCGCCACCGATTGCCTGCCGACGCGGCGTGCGCCCCATCGTCCCAGCGCGTGGAGGATGCCCCGGCAATCAGGACGCCGATCCAGGATGGATCGCCTACGAGAGACGGCTTGGACCGTGCGTGAAGCAGTCACCCTGCCTCTCGACTGATCGGGGCGAACCCGTTCCGTTCGCATCTGCTCTGACGCCGGTGAGGCCTCCGGCTGCCGTTGCGCAAACCGCGCAAGCCACCTTGTCGCCATGCGGCAATTCGCGCACAATGACCTCCTGGCGCCAGGTCAGTTCGATGGTAGCCGTCGCCACCGTGTGGCAGCGCGATCTACCCCTTGTCCCCGGAGTTGTCCGCCTTGGTGAGTGATGAGTGCCCCGCCCCAGCCGGCCGGCCATTCTCCGGGGATCGAGCAGCAGCATGAGGATCTCCGGCTGGCACATCGACGGATTTGGGATCTTCCGCGACCATGAGGTCCGCGGCATCCCGCCGGGACTGACCGTCTTCCTCGGTCCGAATGAGGCGGGCAAGACCACCCTGCTCGCGTTTATCCGCCAGGTGTTGTTCGGGTTTCCCGACGAGCACAGCCGAGAGCGCCACTTCGCGCCACTGCGTGGAGGCCGGTACGGAGGCCGGTTGTTCGTCGTGGGCCCGGACGGCGACTACGTCGTGGAGCGGAGTGCGGAGCTCGGTGAGCAACCACTCGTCGCCGGCCCCGGCGGTGAGTTCGGGGCCGAGGCGGATCTCGCACGGTTGCTGGGCCCCTGCGACGGGCGGCTCTTCCAGACTATCTTCGCCTTCAGCCTCACTGAGCTGCAGGACTTCGCGACGCTCGACACCGAGGGCGTCCGCGAGCGCATCTTCTCGGCCGGCATCGTCGGCGCCGGCAGGTCGGCCCACGAGGCGATCGAGCAGTTACGAAGTCGCGAGCTCGACCTGCTGGCGCCGGGCGGAGGCGCGCGGATCAACGAGCTCTATCGGGAGCTACAGCGCGTCGAAGGGCGTCTGGCCGAGGCTCGCCGCGAGGCACGGCGCTACCCCGACGTTCTGGCCGTGGCCCAATCGCGCACCGCGGAGATCGAGGTGCTGGACCGGTCGATCGACGCGCTGCGGTCGGAGCAGCTACGCTGCCGCAAGCTCGAAGAGCTCTGGCCGACCTGGAATCGACGTCGCGAGGCCGTGCGCGAGCTGGCCGGTCTCGAACCGGTCGCGGAGATCCCGGGGCGGACCGAGGCGCTGGTCGACGAGCTGCTCCTGACCATCAAGGCGACCGCGAAGCAAGTGGACGACGCACAACGGGAGCTCGACGCGGCCGAACGCCAGCGGGCGGCGATCCCGGTCGACGATCGGCTCGGCGTCGTCGCGGTTGAGGCGCATCAGCTGCACGACACTCTCCCTCTCTACCGCGACCGTCTGGTAGCCATGCCCTCGGTGGCCCTCCGCCGGCGTCAGACCCTGCAGACGCTCCAGGATCACCTGCGGGATCTCGGCGCGGACTGGGACCGGGACCGCCTCGCGGCGTTCGACCGCTCCCTGCCCAGGCGTGATGCGGTGCGCGGCTTCGCGCTGACGCTCGACCAGGCCGGGACGGCCGCCGCTCGGGGCGAGGAGGATGTGCGGCTGGCCGATGAGCGGCGAGCTGTCTTGGCGCGGACCCTCATCGAGCTGCGCGCGGCGGACGCCGCGCTCGGAGCCGTACCCCCGGACGAGGAAGTCATTCGGTTGAGCGCGACGATTCGACGCCTGCACGGCAGCATCGCGGAGCGCGCCACCGTCCAGGCGCAGCTGGAGATCCTCGGCGAGACGTTGCAGCAGCTCGACACGCTGCGGGACCACGCGGGCCAGCCGGCAGCGACGTCGTCGTCCCGGCGCGCGCGAATCGTCCTCTGGTGCGTCGCGCTGGGGCTGGCTGCCCTAAGTCTCCTGGTCCGGAACACCATCGTCGCGCCGTTCGCCGCCGCGGCGGCGCTGCTCACGGCGGCGGCGGCCCTCCTGGTGGGCCGTGGCTACCTGGGCAACCACTCGGGCGATGGCGCCGTCCAGCAGACCGTCGACGCCCAGCTCGCCCAGACCCGGCAGGACGTCGCGACCTACCACGAGAATCTCCATCAGCTGGATGCCGCGATTGCCGCGGACGCCCGGGCCCTGGGGCTCGCCGACCGCCCGACGCCGAACGATATCGACGCGGCGGCCGAGCGCGTTGCACGGCTCAATACGGCGCGGGAAGCGGCGGAACGTGGTGGCGCCGAGCTCCGCGCCGCGGTCCAGCAGCTGAACGAGGCGGAGGCGTCTCTCGTACAGGCCCGCTCAGCCCTGTCCGCCACGCTGGAGGACCTGCGTCGTCAGGAGCGCACGTGGGAGTCCTGGAAGCGCCAGGCGGGTCTGCCCGCGGAGCTGACACCTCAGGGCGTGCTGGAGTTCTTCGACGCGATCCGGCTGGCGCGGGAGGCGCTGCGCGAGGTCGAGGTGGCGGAGCGTGAGGCGCGCCAGTACACCCAGTTCATCCTGGCCTACGAGGAGCAGAGCCGGAACGTGCTGGCGCAGTGCGGCCCTGCAGGGGAGCTGCGTGGACTGGAGCTGACCACCGAGCTCCAGAAGCTTCACGACCGCGTGGAGCGCGACCGCGAGCTGCGTCGAGACCGGCGGGTCCTCGACGACGCGATCGCACGGCAGCAGGGCAAGCTGGCGTCGCTCTGCCGCGAGCGGGACACGCTCATCGATCGGTGCGACGCGCTGTTCGTGCAGTCGGGGGCTACCAACGAAGCCTCCTTCCGCCGCCGGCTCGACGTCTTGCGCCGCCGCCGGCAGCTGGAGGAGGCCATTGGCGGGTGCGATCAGCGCCTGGGCGAGGCCATGGGGGAGGGCCAGTTTGCCCGCGACCTCCTCGCCGAGCTTGCCGACGGTGACCCGGACCGCTGGCGCCGCCGGGCCGCGGACGCCGCGCGGGACCTGCTGCTGCGGACCGAAGCCCGTGACCAGGCCATCGCGAGCCGGCGCGAAGCCGAGCTCACGTGCAGAGGGCTGCTCGAATCCACCGCGATCGCCGACCTCGAACTGGAGCGAGCCGGCCTCGCTCACGAGGACCACCGGGCTGTGCGGGCGTGGCGCGTCGCCGGGCTGGCGGAAGGGCTGATCCACGACACGTTAGGTCGCTTCCAGCGGAAGCGGCAGCCGCAGGTCCTCGCGCAGGCATCGCGGCTGTTCGCCGAGATAACCGACGGCGAGTACACGCAGCTGCTGCAGCAGGAGAGCGGGCTGGTCGTCATCGATCGCAACGGGAGCGGCCGGGGAGTCGCCGCGCTCAGCCGCGGCACGGCCGAGCAGCTCTACCTCTGCATCCGCCTGGGGTTGGCCCAGGAGTTCGCGCGGCACGCCGCGGCGCTGCCGCTGGTGATGGACGACGTGCTGGTCAACTTCGATCCGGAACGTGCTCGCTCCGTCGCGCGTGCCCTGGTCGACGTCGCCGCCGTACACCAGGTACTGCTCTTCACCTGTCACCCGGACACGGCCGAGATCCTGTGCGACGCCTATCCCGGCTGCGGCCTGTACACCATGGAGCGCTATGGCGGGCGGGTCGCGGCGGTCACGCCGGCCTGAAGCGCCGGAGCGTCGCCGGCGAGGGCCGCCCGAGAGGAGCGGGGTGGGCCCGCCTCCGGACCCACCCGACCACGACTGCCGGCACCGGCCGGCGCTACGGGCCGATGTAGCTCTTGCTGATGACCACGTCGTCGACGTGCACCGTCAACCCGGCGGTATTGTCGGCGCTGTCGATTCCCACCACCACCTGATTGATCGTCAGCCCGCTGGACGGCATGGTCTTGATGCCGCTCTTGGCACACGCCTGCACCCCGTCGATCCACAGGGTGAAAGAGCCGGTGGCCGTCGTCGCCAGCACGTACTGCAGCTCGATGCTGTGCCAGGCGTTGAGGCTCGGCAACGTGCAGTTGTAGGAGACCCCATTGGCCCCGTTGAGGACCGTCAGCGTCGGGCTGGACGGATCGACGTAGTAGCTCACCCAGCCGATGAAGTTGCCCTGGGCGTAGAAGCTCAAAAGCTGCACCGCGCCCCAGTTGACCGGGCTGCTCAGGTAGTAGTAGCCGCGAGCGTCCAGCGTCGTCTGTCCGGCGATCGACTTGCTGACTTTGGCGTTGCCCGCCTTGCCTTTGACTTTCACCGCCTTGAGGCTGGCCGTCCCGCTGTGGAACAGGGAGGTGTCGAGCGCCAGGGTGTTGCCGCTGCTGACGGTCTTGCTGGTCCAGGCGCCGGGCAGGGAGCCGCTCTCGAAGCCGTCGCTGAACAGGACGTTGCTGGTGGTCACGCCGGTGCCCGACAGACCGACCGTCTGCGGGCTGCCCGTCGCGTCGTCGGCCACCGCCAGCGTCGCCGTCCGGGCGCCGGTCGCCGTCGGCTTGAAGGTCACGCCGATCGTGCACTTCGCGCCGGCCGCGAGCGTCGCGGGGCCGAGCGGGCAGGTGTTGGTCTGCGCGAAGTCCCCCGCGTTCGTCCCGCTCAGGCCGATCGAGGAGACCGTCAACGCGGCGCTGCCGGTGTTGGTCAGCGTCACGGTCTGGGCGCTCGACGCGGTACCCACCACCTGGCTGCTGAACGTCAGGCCGGTCGGACTCAGCGAGGCGCCCGGCGCCGTGCCGGTCCCCGCGAGCCCGACCGACTGCGGGCTGCCCGCCGCGTTGTCGCTCACCGCGACGCTCGCCGCGCGGCTGCCCGTGGCGGTCGGCGTGAAGCTCACGCTGATCGTGCAGCTTCCGGCAGCCGCCAGCGTATTGGGGCTGATAGGACAGGTTGTGGTCTGGGCGAAGTCACCGGGATTGGCGCCGGACAGGCCGACGCTGCTGATGCTGAGTGCGGCGTTGCCGGTATTGGTGAGCGTGACCGACTGAGCCGTGCTCGTCGTGCCGACCGGCTGGTTGCCGAACGTCAGGCTGGCCGGCGACAGGCTCACGACCGGTGACGGGGTGGTCCCGGTGCCGGTGAGTCCGATTGTCTGCGGGCTGCCCGCCGCGTCGTCGCTGATGGACACCGAGGCCGTGCGGGTTCCGGCCGCGGTGGGGCTGAACGTTACCGAGATGGTGCAGCTCGCCCCGGCCGCGAGCGTGCTCGGGCCGAGCGGGCAGGTGTTGGTCTGGCCGAAGTCGGCGGGGTTGGTCCCCGTCACGCCGATCGACGAGATGGTCAGCGCCGCGTTGCCGGTATTGGTGAGCGTCACCGACTGGGCGGCGCTGGTGGTGCCGGTCGGCTGACCGGCAAAGGTGAGGCTGGCCGGCGAGAGGCCGGCGCCCGGCGTCTGTCCGGTTCCGGAGAGGGCTACGGACTGGGGCGATCCACCGGCGTTGTCGGTCAGCGAGACAGCTGCAGACCGGCTGCCGCCGGCCGTGGGGCTGAACGTGACCGAGACGGTGCAGGTCGCGCCGGCCGCCAGCGTCGCCGGGCTGATGGGACACGTATTCGTCTGGGCGAAGTCACCCGGATTCGTCCCATTCAGGCCGATCGCGGAGATCGTCAGGTCGGCATTGCCGCTATTCGCCAGCGTGAGCGTCTGGGCCGCGCTGGTCGTCCCGACCGGCTGGCCGCTGAACGTCAGGCTCGTCGGCGACAGGGTCACCGCGGGCGCGGTCGGTGCGCTGGCGTTATAGACGTTCGCCAGCATGGCGTCGCGCCACTCACGCTGGAGCCACTCGTAGCCGACGAAGCCCTGGTAGGTTCCGGCGGTCACGGAATGGTCGTAGGTCGGGTGGATCCCGTCGTTGTTGATCAAGTTCTGGTGAGCGTTGAAGAACGTGTAGAGATCGGGACCGTGGATCACCTGCGGGCGATCCGTGTACAGCTGATCGATCCGGCTGTTCAGCGTCTGGGCGTTCGTGGCCAGCCAGCCACCGCTGGCATTCCCCCAGGGGATCTCACCGACGACCGGCGTTTTACCCAGGCTGGTCACGTAGTCGACCAGGCCGAGCAGGTTGCTGTACCACGTGTTGACGGTCGTGGCGTCCAGCGCACCCGAGACATTGGCGTCGTTCGTGCCGAAGGAGATCGCAACGTACTGGCCGGTGAAGTTCTGCAGCAGGGCCACTCGGTTGTCGTACCCCCACTGCATGGTGGTCGCACCGGCACCGCCATCGATGACCAGCGGGAAGTACGGCGGCTGCGCGGCGTTGATCAGTTGCTGGTAGTTCCCGCCGGCCCACGCCGAGCCGTCGATGTTGTGATGGTTGAAGCCCTCCATGGTGATGGAGTCACCCAGGAACAGCCAGTTGTCCTGGTTGCCCTGGCTGATGTCGTGGATGTCCATCTGGAACGTCGCGTCGTTCGCGCCGGACTGGCCTTTCACGGCGGTCACGCTCATGCGGACCCAGTTGTAGCCGGAGAGGTTCAGCGTGTGCTCGCGGCCGGTGTAGGTGTTCCCGGTCACGGTGACCAGCGTGACCCAGCCCGAGGATGGCGCGGCGATCCCGCCGCCCGGGGCCGCGTTCGCCTCGATGGTGTAGTTCGACGGCAGTCCGTAGTAGCTGCCCGCCTGGATGTAGTCGCCGGTGTCGTCGTTGTACCAGGCCAGCACGACGTTGGTGCGGTTGGCGGCGGGTACGCCCGAGAGGTCGTAGGCCAACCATGCCGGGTTGCTCGTCGACGGCGTGACGCTCGAGTCCCAGACCGTCGAGTAGTCGCTGTCGTTCCCGTAGCTCGGTGGATAGCTGATGTTGCTGGCATAGGCCGGCACCCCGCGTGAGATCACCGGCATGGCGGCCAGGCTCGTCGAGGTCGTGGACGTGCCGCTGCCGCTTAGCGGGAGCGACTGCGGGCTGTCGGCCGCGTCATCGGTGATCGAGACGCTGGCCGTGCGGCTGCCGCTGGCCGATGGTGTGACGGTCACGCTAATGGTGCAGGTGCCACCGGCCGCGAGCGTCGAGGGGCCGATCGGGCAGGTGTTGGTCTGGGCGAAGTCGCCCGGGTTGGCACCCGCCAGGCCGATGCTGCTGATCGTGAGCGCGGCGCTGCCGCTATTCGTGAGCGTCACGGTCTGCGCGCTCGACGTCGTGCCCACCTGCTGACCGGCAAAGGTCAGGCTGGTCGGGGCAAGCGTGACCGCCGGACTGGCGGCAGTCGCCCCGGTGCCGGTGAGCCCGACCGACTGCGGGCTGCCCGCGGCGTTGTCGGCGATCGACACCGACGCCGCGCGGTTTCCGGTTGCCGAGGGACTGAACGTGACCGAGATCGTACAGTTCGCCCCGACCGCCAGCGTCGAGGGGCTGAGCGGGCAGGTGTTCGTCTGCGCGAAGTCGCCCGGGTTGCTCCCGCTCAGACCGATCGCGGTGATGGACAGGGCCGCGTTGCCCGAGTTGGTCAGCGTGACCGCCTGGGCCGCGCTCGTCGTCCCGACCGTCTGGCTGTTGAACGTCAGGCTCGTCGGCGACAAGGTCACCGCGGGCGCGGATGAGGTTCCACCACTGATGAAGTTGTTCAGGATATTCGCGGTCATCTTCTGGATGCCGGCGTTGGCGGTGTTCCCACTGGCGTAGTTGTCGAGCCCCCAGGCCCAGTCGATTGACCCCGCCGCGAACACCCGCGCCCCGCTGGGTGCGGTGTAGATCGTCGCCTGTGAGGTGGAGTTCCCGCCGGTATCCCACTGAGTGTCGCTGCAGCAGACCGGTGAGTTCGACAGCGCAGTCAGCCCGGCCGGCGTGGCGCCGTTGTTCCACACCTTGTCGAACTCATAGCCGACGATGCCGGGCACCGAGTTGCCGTTGCTGAGGCCGGTGCCGGCATAGACCCAGTTGGAGGCGTTCTGAACCACGTAGGGGTAGTTGTTGTTGGACACCTGCCCGTCGTACATGACGCCGATGACGGCGTTCTCCGGCATGTTGACCGGCGTGTCGCGCCAGTTCGTGGTCACGATCGCGTTGTTGACCCCGAACATGGGGTCGGGACCGGGCGCGGTGTTGAAGATCGCGGTGTCTTTGTAGCCGACCTGGACCCGATCGGCGACGCCGTTGGCGTTCGGCTCGAAGCGGATCTGCCAATACATGTCGTTGGCGCCGAGGAAACCGACGTTGACGCCGCTGTTGATCGCGTTCTGCACGTTGGTGCGCATCCCCATTGACCAGTACTCGTCGTGGCCGACGGACAGGAACGCCTGGTGGTTGGTCAGCGGGTTGACGTTGCTGTGGGTGTCGACGTCGGTGGCGTAGGTCAGGTCGTAGCCCTGCGACTCGGCCCAGCGAATGAACGAGTATTCCGCGTAGAGGAAATGACCGGCTCCGTTGCTGTCGTTGGGGTCAAAGGGCCGGTCGAAGGATACCTTGGTGGCGTGCGCGTACTTATAGACGCTGCCGTTGGTGGTGTTGGTGTAGAGACTGATGCCTCCGTAGGCGTTGTAGGCCTGGTAGGTCGTGACGCTCGTCTGAACCTCGATCGCCTCGTGGCCACCGTCGTTGCGCACGACGAAGAAGATGTAGCTCTTGTTGCCGCTGGAAGCGCTCAGCTTGGCCAGATACGCGCCGGTGACCCAGCTCGACGGGACGGCGAGCGTGGCGGTCTTGCTCCAGGTGAGGCAGGAGACCATGCCGGTAACCGAGTCGGTGGTGCACGGCGTCTGATGGACGCCCGGAAACGTGCCCAGCGACGTCATCTTGCGCGCGCCGGCACCGCCGTACCAGCCCATCCGGAAGATGTCGATCGTCAGGCTGGCCGCGGTCGTGGTCACGTAGAAGTCGATCGCGTCGCCGTGGTTGACGCTGATCTTCGAGCCGTAGCCGGAGATGGCGTCCTGGTTGGCGACGGACGCGAAGTCATCCCAGGTGGGGTCGCCCGGGTTCTGGTTCTCGAGCTGAATGGCGTTGGCCGCCGCGGCAGGCAACGGCCCGATGTTCGCGG
>DATKRJ010000453.1:0-2194 GCA_035532355.1 Thermomicrobiaceae bacterium
GCGAGACTCCGACTTCGGCAGCGGGCGTTGCGTCCTGCGGCGCCCGCCGTTCTCGTCCGCGCCTCCCCGTATACTTGCCGCGCCTGCCCGGTGACCGAGCAGAGACTTCCCCTGCACGCCGCGCAGCCGACGGAGGACCGCGCGCCCATGCCGACCCAGCCCAGCAAGACCCTGGAGACGTTCCCCAACCCCAACCCCGAGCGCGACTACGAGATCGAGATCTCCACGCCCGAGTTCACCTGCGTCTGCCCCATGACCGGCCAGCCCGACTTCGCCACCATCACCATCCGCTACGTGCCGGACCGCCGCTGCGTCGAACTCAAGTCGCTCAAGCTCTACCTCTGGTCCTACCGCAACGAGGGCGCCTTCCACGAGCAGGTCACCAACCTGATCCTGGACGACCTGGTCGCGGCCATGGCCCCGCGCCGCGCGACCGTCGTCGGCGACTTCAACGTGCGGGGCGGTCTGCACACCGTCGTCACCGCCGGCTACGAGCAGGGGAAGTAGCCCGGTCGGTCTACGGCTTGGCATACCTCGCGACGGCGTCGCGGTAGAGGTCGCCGCCGTGGCAGTCGTCGACCACGATCGCCGGGAAGTCGACCACGGTCAGCCGGTAGATCGCCTCCGGCCCCAGGTCCGCGTAGGCCACCACCTCGGCCGCGGTGATCCGCCGCGCCAGCAGGGCGCCCGAGCCGCCCACGGCCGCCAGGTAGACCGCCCGGTGCCGCACGATCGCCTCGCGCACCGCCGCGCTCCGCAGCCCCTTGCCGATCATGCCGCGCACCCCGGCCGCGAGCAGCGTGGGCGTGTAGGGGTCCATCCGCCCGGACGTCGTCGGCCCGGCCGAGCCGATCACCGCGCCGGGGCGTGCCGGTGCCGGCCCGACGTAGTAGATCACCTGCCCGCGCAGGTCGACCGGGAGCGGCTCCCCCGCCGCCAGCGCCTCGACCAGCCGCTTATGGGCCGCGTCGCGCGCCGTCAGCAAAGTGCCGGTCAGCAGCACCTGGTCGCCGGCCCGCAGCGACTCGACCGCGTCCGCGTCGAGCGGGAGCGTCAGGCGGCGAGGCTCGGGCATCGCCTCGTCCACGTCTCGATGCTCCACCGGGCTCACAGCTCGATCACCCGGTGGCGCGCCGCGGGGCCGCACTGCAGGTTGACCGCCACCGGCAGGCTGGCGATGTGGCAGGGCGCCGACTCGACGTGGACGGCCAGCGCCGTGATCCGGCCGCCGAAGCCGTGCGGGCCAATCCCCAGCCGGTTGATCTCCGCGAGTAGCTCCGCCTCCAGCGCCGCCGCCTCGGGTTCGGGGTTCTCGCTGCCGATCTCGCGCAGCAGCGCGTGCTTGGCCAACGTGGCGACCGAGTCGAAGGTGCCGCCGATGCCCAGCCCGACGATCACCGGCGGGCAGGCGTTGGGACCGGCCAGGCGTACCGTCTCGACCGTGAACCGCTTGACGCCCTCCCGCCCGTCAGCCGGGGTCAGCATGGCCAGCCGGCTCATGTTCTCCGCCCCACCGCCCTTGGCGAGCACGGCGAGCCGCAGCCGGTCGCCCTTGACCAACCGGGTATGCACCACGGCAGGCGTGTTGTCGCGCGTGTTCTTCCGGACGGTGAAGGGGCGCTCGACCATCGACTTGCGCAGGTAGCCGACGTCGTAGGCCTCGTGCACGCCGCGGTCGATCGCCTCCTCGAAGCCACCGCCGACGACGTGGACCTCCTGGCCGACCTCGGCGAAGACCACCACCGTGCCGGTGTCCTGGCACATCGGCACCCGGTCGGCCTCGGCGATGGCGATGTTCTCCAGCAGCTGGCCAAGCACCTGCCGCCCCAGCGGCGACACCTCCCGCCGCTCGGCAACCGTCAACGCGGCCCGCACGTCGGCGCCCGCCACGTAGTTGGCCTCCAGGCACACCGCGCGCACCGCCTCCACGATCTGGTCCACGTGGATCTCGCGCATTGTCCGGCCCTCCCGTCGAACAACACCGTGCTTCCACCGTATTACACGTATCACAGCTGGCGACCGCCGGTACCGTCGCGTGTCGGCGCACGCCGCGCGACCGCGATCGCGCGTCCTGTGTGCCGGGCCCGGTCACGTCTCGTCTTGCACGTGGGCGACGTGCGTGACAGACTGCAGCCATTCCGTTCCACAGGCGAACCTCTCGATGTCGTGCTGCGCGATGCGGAAGGAGGTTAGC
>DATKRJ010000454.1:0-21350 GCA_035532355.1 Thermomicrobiaceae bacterium
GCACCCCGGGTCAGCTTTTTGGACGGGCTTCGCGCACCTCTGTTAATGACCGACCTCACCCCTGACCACACCCCCAGTATCGCGCCGCGGCCATTTTCATGGCCCCGGCTGTCAGCAGGCTGACATGTGGCTTTTTGGGAAACCGGCTCTCCCCAGATCCACGCCCCCCGGATAGACTGTGCCGCGTCGTTACCACGCGCACCGTGCGGCGAGGAGGCACGGCGGCCGCCATGACGGATCCGGAGGACTTCGCGCAGCTGGCGCTACGCTTCACCGATCCGATTCAGTTCCGCTATGAAGTCATCCGGGGCGTCGTGCTCGCCGATGAGACGATTTCGGACGTGCGTCGGGCCACCAGCTGCGTGAAGCCGAGGTTCTGACCCTGGTCCGTGCGCAGCAGCGCGATCCACCGCGGCTCGGCCACGTAGCCCAGGTCGAACAACGCCTCATCCCAGGCGAGCCAGTGCCGCCAGCCGTCCGGCATGAGCTCGGCGACCTCCACCGCGACCAGCCCGGTCTTGGCCCAGTGCCGGCGCCACCAGGCGGGACTGTGGAAGCTCCACAAGTCCCACCCCTCCCGCCACTGCGGCGCGAGGGGGGCCGGCGGGTCCCCGTCGAACTCCTGCACCAGCCCGGGGACGACGATCCCGAGCTGACCCCCGACGCCCACGAGCGGCGCCAGGTGCGTGCCGAGGTAGAGGTCGTCGGTGCCGAAGTAGTGGTAGGCGTCCAGGCTGACGATCACGTCGAAGAAGCCGGCGGCGAAGGGCAGCGCATGGGCCTCGGCATGGACCGGGTACACCAGCCGCTCGACGCCAGCCTCGCGCACCCGCCGCCCGTTGTCGGACGCCGCCACCCACAGGTCGGTAGCCCACACCTGGACGCCGAACTCCCTGGCGAGGAAGATCGAGCTGAGGGCCTTTCCGCAGCCCAGATCGAGCACGCGCATCCCCGGGCGCAGCTCGAGCCGGGTGCTGAGGGATTCGGTGAGCCACAGCACGTTGGGGCCCATCTGGTGCTCGAGTACCCAGCGCGCCTCGTAGCGCCCCGAGCGCGGGAAGGCAGCCGGGCGCAGCTTCTCGGCGACGACCAACGCGTACTGGGCTGCGTCGATCTGACGTGTCACTGTCTCACCTTCCACGCCGGCCAGGCGGTCGAGTCCTGCTGCAGCACCGCGCTCTGGGCCTGCGGCAGACCGCTGATCGTGCGGAGCGCGAGCAGTCGATCGAGTTGATCCATCATCGGCTCCGGTCCCGCAGGGGCACGTAACGGTCACGGCCCGCAACCGATGGGCCAGCAGCACGGTGACGCCCAGATGAGCGAGCCACCGCGGCCGATCTTCGCGTAGCTGCTGCTACCGGGAGCCTGTGCCGTCACCGGGCACGCGGACGATTGGCTTCCCAAGAACGTCAACTGTCCTGTGTCCGGGGCCACTCCCTGACCGTTGCCGTCAGGCGCGACGCCGCCAGACCACAAACGCAATCAGCAGCGCGCCCGCGAGGAGCAGCGACACCAACGGGTTCACCATCGCCGTGAGCAGGACGCAGAGCGCCGCGATCGTGGACATCACGGCATCCTGGTTGGCTTTCATCGGCTCCTCCCCTCTTGGACCCCGCCACCCGTCCAACCACCGGGACACGGCCGGTCTTCGCTCCCAGGTTAGCACCGGCCGCGTCCAGATTCCGTCAAAGTCGACTCCATCGGGGCCACAGATCCGTGCCAGGAACTGAGCGGGGGGCTGGCATCGATTCTCCGACCGATGTACAGTCGCCGCCTGGGATTCGGAGCGAGTACGGCGGCAGCCCAGCCGCCGCGAGAGACGGTGAGGGAGCCGGTGAACCCAGAGGAGTTCCGGCAGGCGGGCCATCGCGTCATCGACTGGATCGCCGACTACCGCGCGCGAGCGGCCGACCTCCCGGTCATGTCGCGGGTCGCGCCGGGCGAGGTCCGCGCCCAGCTCCCGGCGATCCCGCCGGAGCACGGGGAGCTCTTCGACGCCATCCTGGCGGACCTCGACCGCGTCATCGTACCGGGCCTCAGCCACTGGCAGCATCCGCGGTTCTTCGGCTACTTCCCGTCCAACGCCACGCTCGCATCCGTGCTCGGCGACCTCGTCAGCAGCGGGCTCGGCGTGCTGGGCCTGAGCTGGCAGTCCAGCCCGGCCCTGACCGAGCTCGAGGAGACCGTGGCCGACTGGATGCGTCGGATGGTCGGCCTGTCCGACGCCTGGAGCGGAGTGATCCAGGATTCAGCCTCCAGCTCGACCCTGGTCGCGCTGCTCTGCGCCCGCGAGCGGTCCACCGACCACGGCCAGACCCGCGGCGGCCTCCAGGCCGAGCCACGCCCGCTGACCGTCTACACCTCCGTGCAGGGCCACAGCTCGGTCGAGAAGGACGCGCTGCTCGCCGGGTTCGGGCGCGACAACCTGCGCGCCGTGCCGACCGATCGGGACCACGCGCTCGACCCGGCGGCACTGGACGAGGCGATCCGACAGGACAGGCGCGCCGGCAAGCTGCCCTGTGCGATCGTCGCCACCGTCGGCACCACCGCGACGACCGCCCTCGACCCGTTGCTGCCGCTTGCCGACCTGGCCCGCGAGCACGACATGTGGCTGCACGTCGACGCCGCGCTTGCCGGGTCGGCCATGATACTGCCCGATTGCCGCTGGATGTGGGAGGGAATCGAGGGCGCCGACTCGCTCGTGCTCAACCCTCACAAGTGGCTCGGCACCGTCTTCGACTGCTCGCTCTACTACGTGCGCGACCCGCAGCACCTGATCCGGGTGATGTCGACCAATCCCAGCTACCTGCGCTCCGCCGCCGACGACCGGGTGCAGAACCTGCGCGACTGGGGTATCCCGCTGGGACGCCGCTTCCGCGCCCTCAAGCTCTGGTTCCTGATCCGCGAGCAGGGGATCGAGGGGCTGCAGGCCCGGCTGCGCCGCGACCTGGCGAACGCGAAGTGGCTGGCCGGTCAGGTCGACGCGACGCCCGACTGGCGGCGCCTGGCGCCCGTCCCGCTACAGACCGTCTGCGTGCGGCACGTGCCACCGGGTCTAGAGGGCGAGGCCCTCGACACGCACACGCTCGAGTGGGCGGCGCGGGTCAACGCCTCTGGCGCGGCCTACCTGACGCCGGCCCTCCTGGAGGGCCGCTGGATGGTGCGCGTCTCCATCGGCGCCGAGCCCACCGAGCTCCGCCACGTCCAGGACCTGTGGAAACTCATGCGCGAGACGGCGGAGGGGCACTGATCGGCGTCGATGCGCCGTGGGCCCGTGGCTCAATCCAATTGACGCCCTCCGTCGTAATCCCTATACTGAACTCAATAGGACCTTCGGGGCAGGGTGCGGCGCGGTTCGCGCGCCAATTCCCGACCGGCGGTATAGCCCGCGAGCGGCTTCGGCCGCAGGATCCGGTGTGATTCCGGAGCCGACGGTATAGTCCGGATGGGAGAAGGTTTCCGCCTGTCTCGCCAAGGCTTGCGCCCGGGGTCTCTGCCTCGGGCGTTTTTCGTTTCGCGCAAACGCCCCGGGGCCGGTCGAGCGTCTCGATCGATCTCGTCCGGAGCCGCCTCCGGTCGGGGTTCGAGTCCGCGGAGCGAAGCGCCGATGAAGACTTACGTCGAGCTCGACAACCCGGAGTTCCTCCAACCGGTCCAGCCCGTGTCATCCTCGCCGCCCGGCGTCCCGGCGCGGCGCGTCCCGACACCGACCGTGGCCCTATCGGCGATTCCCGGCACCGCGGCGGTCGAGGAGGCGACCCAGCGGCGATCCCGCGGCCGCGGACTCGGCCTGCTGCCGTCGCTCGCCCTCGGCGCGCTCGCCCTGGTCGCCTGGGAGCTCGTCACCCGCCTGGGCCTCGTGCCGGAATTCCTCCTGCCGCCGCCGCTCGCGGTCCTCCACTCCCTCTGGCACGGCCTGGTGGACGGCATGCTCCTCGACTATGCGCGCACGACCGTGGTCGAGAGCCTGGCCGGCTTCGCCCTGGGTACCGCCGTCGCCCTGCCGATGGGCTACGCCGTCGCGCGCAGTCGCCTGCTCGCCCGCGCCCTCGAGCCCTACCTCGCGGCCAGCCAGGCGGTACCGGCCGTGGCCCTCGCCCCGCTCCTCGTCCTCTGGCTCGGCTACGGCCTCGCCCCCGTCGCGCTCCTCTGCGCGCTGATCGTCTTCTTCCCCACCGTCGTCAACACGGCGCTGGGGCTCCGCACCATCGACCCGGAGCCGCTGGACGCCGCGCGGGTCGACGGTGCCGGCCGCTGGAGCCTGCTGCTCCACATGGAGCTGCCGCTGGCGCTCCCCAGCATCCTGGCCGGGATGCGCACCAGCCTCACCCTCTCGGTGACCGGCGCCGTCGTCGGCGAGTTCGTTCTCGGCGACCGCGGCCTCGGCGGGCTGCTCACCATCGCCCGCGGCAACTTCGACACGCCGCTGGTCTTCGCCACGCTCGTGACCCTGATCGTGCTCGCCGCCGCGCTCTACGGCGTCGCGCGGCTGGTCGAGCGCCGGCTGTCGTACCTCGACGCTTGAGGCTTGAGGAGGGACCATATCGTGCTCCGGATGTCACCGCGACACCCGCTGCTCTCCGTCGCCCTGGCCGCGCTCGTCGCGCTGGCCGCCACCGCCTGCGGTACGGCCACCGCCGGGTCGACGCCCAAACTCACCATCGGGCTGACCTACGTGCCGAACATCCAGTTCGCGCCCTTCTACGTGGCGGACTCGCTCGGCTACTACAAGGACGCCGGGGTGAGCATCACCTTCCACCACCACGCCGCGGGCGAGGACGAGTTCGCCGCGCTGACCGCCGGCCAGGAGAACATGATCTTCGCCAGCGGCGACGAGGTGCTGCAGGCCCGCAGCCATAGCGTCCCGATCGTCTACCTCGCCGAGGTCTTCACCCAGTACCCGGTCGCCCTGATCGTCCCGGCAGACTCTCCGATCAAGACCGCCGCCGACCTCAAGGGGCATACCATCGGCGTGCCCGGTACCTACGGCGCCACCTACATCGGCCTGCTCGCGCTGCTCCAGAGTGCCGGACTGACCGCCAAGGACGTCACGATTCAGAGCGTTGGCTACACGCAGGTGGCGGCGCTGCTCGGCCACAAGGTCGACGCGGTCATGGGCTACCTCAACAACGAAGCCATCCAGTTCCAGAAGTCGAACTTCCCGGTGCGCACGTTACCGGTCACGAGCACGCAGCCGCTTATCTCTAACGGACTCGCCGCGCTGCAGAGCGAGCTCGACGCCCATCCGAGCGACGTCAAGGCGGTCATCGCCGCGACCCTCAAGGGCGTGGCCTATGTCGACGCCCACCCGGATCAGGCGCTGACCATCAGCAAGAAGTACGTGCCGGACCTGTCGGACCCGGCGAACGCCGCCGACGCCATGGCCGTGCTGCAGGCCACGATCCCGCTGTGGCAGCCCGGGAGCCACCCCGGCGCGGTCGACGCGAGCGCCTGGGCGTCGATGTCGAGCTTCCTGGCGTCGAGCGGGCAGTTGGCCGGCCAGATCGACGCGAGCAAGGCACTCAACACGACCTACCTGCCGCGGTAGGCCGGCGTGTGGCCCGGTACCCCGGCTGCCAATGGGCGATGGGACCACGTGGGGTCTCCTGACGGGGCGGATTCACGACCGCCCCGCCCCGTCGTCCCTGCGCTCGCGCGGTTCACCGGCCGCGGCCCCTGCTGCCTGGATGCATCGCGCACTCGCTGACGGGCCGGCTATTCCCCGCCGCGCACCGGCTGCCGAGGTGACCGTTGTCCGGCGTCCGGACTCGGGCCACCTCAGGGCTCTGCAACGCCCGGACGACCGGCCCGTTCTCGCCGTCCCGACGCGGAAAACGGTCGTGCGGCCCGTCGTCCGGACCGGCACGACTCGGCCTCATGGCCGGCGGCGATCGCGTTACGGCTGAAGCACCCCGTCCGTCTTCCCCTCGATCGCGATGACGGTCTGCTGAACCGAGGGGAACTGGCGCAGCGTCTGGTCGATCTGGTCGTGGATCTGCTTGACTCGTAGCGAGCCGCCACCGTAGGCGTCCATCTCCCGGGAGAAATCGGCGGTTGCTACGCCATTCGCGATCGTCAGACCTCGGAGCGTCACCCGCGCGCCCCAGCTCGACTGCCTCCCCGTGAAGCTCAGCACCTGCTCCGGAGTCGGGATCGCCGTGCCGAAGCCGAGGTTGCTTGCCGGCGGCGGCCCCCACAACAACTCCTGCAGCGCCGCCGTACCGATCTCTTCGGTCTTCAAGACGGTGCGCGTCTCGGCCACCACGGTGTCGCTGCCCGAGACCGTCCAGAAGAGGCGAATCTGCTGCGTGCCGGGGTCGCTGGGGTCCAGCACCATGATCGACTGCTTCGCGAGAACCACGCCGGAGGAGTCATGCAACTCCAGGGTCGCGGGCTGAGTTTTCGGCTGGGGTGGCGTGTCCGGCCACCACGACGGCGTCCCGATCACCAGTCCCCGTCCATCGACGTCCTTGAGCGCCGTCAGGGTGTCGGTTCGTTGCGTCCCGTCCTGCCAGCGCAACACCGTGGTGATCTTGTCGCCGGGATTCCCAACGTGCGCCAGGACGTGCAGCGGCAGCGTGACCCGCGCGCCCGGCGCCGGGACCTCGAACGGCGTGCCGGTGACCGCGGTCGGGGTGGCGGCGGGCGTCGCCGCCTGCGGCGGCGTGGGAGTGGGCGTCGGTAGCGCGGTGGGCGTGGCGGTGGGAGCGACTGTGGGGATGATCGTCGCCGGTTCGGTCGCCGTCTCGGTCGCGGTGGCGATGGGTTGCGCGGTCGGCACGACCGTGTCTTCGCCGGGGGGCGCCGCGTCGGGCGCCACCGGCCCACTGCAGGCCAGCAGGACCACGACTGCCAGCATCAACCCGACCACTCGCACCTTCGCCATCACGCACTCTCCACCCCTCAGGGGACACCACGGTGAGCCACGCCGGGCCGCCCGGTCCCCGCATCCTACGGCTGGCGTTTCCACGCCGTCGTCGGCCGGGTCCGACACGTGGCCGCTTCATCATCTTCTCGCACGTCGGTGAAGTACCGGCAGGGTGGGGCGATCAATGCTGGGGGAGCAGCTCGGCCGCCTCGACCCGGGCGCCGGTCTCGGACAGCGGCACCTCGAGGGGGTGGCCGGTTAGGCCATGGTGATCCGCCACCGCCTCCATCGTGGCACGCACCTCCGCCGCTCGCTCCGGTGCCGTCAGCGCCAGCACCGCCGGGCCCGCGCCGCTCAACGACGCCCCGTAGGCTCCTCCCGCCCGCGCCGCCGCGATCATGTCGGTCAGGTATGGGTAGAGCGCCACCCGGTACGGCTGGTGCAGCCGGTCGTCCATCGCTAGACCAAGCAGCTCGAAATCGCCCGTCGTCAGGGCCAGCACCAGCAGCGCGCAGCGTGCGGCGTTGGCCACCGCGTCACCCCGCGGCACGGTCGCTGGCAGCACGGCCCGCGCATCGCGGGTCAATCCCTCATGGTCGGGCACGAACAGCACCGCGCGTAGCGGACCTGCCACCGGCACCCGCCGCGAGACGACCTGCTCTCCAGACGCGAGCACCACCACCACGCCGCCAAACAGCGCCGCCGCGACGTTGTCGCCGTGCCCCTCGGCCGCGGAGCCGAGCTGCAGAATCGCGTCGGGTCCCAGCGGGTCCCCGAGCAGGCGGTTCCCGGCGAGCAGGCCACCGACCAGCGCGGCCGCCGAGCTGCCCAGCCCACGCGCGACCGGAATCTCCGCGCGCACGCTGACGCGGCAGTCCGGCAGTGGCCGGCCGGCGGCCCGGGCTGCGGCCTGCATGCCGGTCAGCACCAGGTCCTCACCGCCATGCAGGTCCGGGCCCGCCACCAGCCGCGCGCCTCCCGCGCTCGCCGTGCTGACGTCGACGGTCAACGGCAACTCCAGGGCCACCGCCATCGCGTCGAAGCCGGGCCCCAGGTTGGCGCTGGAGGCCGGAACCGTCACGCTAAAGCGCATCGCCGAGCACCTTCTCGAGCGCGGCCAGCGACGGCTCGATCGCGATCGGCCGGTTCGCCAGGGCGTGCTTCTCCGAGCCCGGCCCCAGGTGATAGGCCATCACCGCGTCGGCATCCTTCATCAGGTGCCCGGTGAGGATGCCGGCCACGAACGCGCCCGGCGCGATCACTCCGGCGGCGACCAGCTTGCGTAGCCCGGCGAGCGTGGCCGCCGATGCGGGCTCGCAGCCGATCCCGGCGCGGTCGATCATCGCCTTGGCGTCCAGGATCTCCGCGTCGGTGACGGCCTCGACCACGCCGTTGGTCAGCTCGATCGTGCGGCGGGCCTTCGGGTAGCTGACGGGGTCGCCGATCCGGATCGCCGTCGCCACGGTCTCCGCCAGCACCGGTTCGTAGTCCTCGAAGCCGCGGCGGAAGGCCGCGTAGAAGGGGGCCGCGCCGGCCGCCTGGATCACCGCGATTCGGGGCAGACGCGTGACCATCCCCGACGCCTGCAGATCCATCAGCGCTTTGCCGAACGCGCTCGAGTTGCCGAGGTTCCCGCCCGGCAGCACGATCCACTCGGGGAGCTCCCAGTCCAGCTGGTGCAGCAGCTCGAAGAGAATGGCTTTCTGCCCCTCGAGCCGGAACGGGTTGATCGAGTTGAGCAGGTAGATGCCGTACTCGCGCGCCGCGTCCTGGACGAGCGCCATCGCCGTGTCGAAGTCCCCACGCACCTGGATGATGCGCGCCCCGTAGGCAATCGTCTGGCCGAGCTTGGCGGCGGAGATCTTCCCCTCGGGGATGAAGACCACGGCCGGGATGCCGGCCGCCGCCGCGTAGGCGGCCACCGACGCGGAGGTATTACCGGTCGAGGCACAGGCAACCAGACGCGCTCGGACCCAGCGGGCATGGCTCGTTGCCACCGTCATGCCGCGGTCCTTGAAAGAGCCGGTGGGGTTCTCCCCCTCGTGCTTGAGCGCCAGGCGCTCCACGCCGGCCCAGCGGCTGAGCTCGTCGACCTCGTAGAGGTTCGTGTTCCCTTCGGGCTTGGTGACGATCGCGTCCTGGGGGATGGGCGGCAGCAGCTCACGGTAGCGCCAGACGCCGCTGTGATCGATGCCCCGCATCGCCGTCAGGCGCCGATCGAAGACCGCGGTGTCGACCGGCCCTCCGAGGTCCAGGACTACGTCGAGCAGGCCACCACAGGCGCAGCGGGTAACCAGATGGTCTGCCGGATAGCGCTCGCCGCAGGCGAGGCATTGAAGCTCCACGTCCGCCCCTTCCTCTCCCCGTCCAGACGCTGCCGGACCACGTCCGCGCGCACGACGACGGCACAGGCAGGGTGCCTGTGCCGTCCCGGTGTCCTCCGCAGGCAGTGCGCGTCGCCGCGCTACAGCGTGTGCTGCGGGTCGATGGCGTCGCGCAGACCGTCGCCAATGTAGTTGATGCTCAACACGGCCAGGAAGATCACCAGCCCCGGGAAGAGCACCAGGTACGGCTGGATCTGGATGTAGTCCTGCGCGTCGAACAGGAGCCGGCCCCAGGTCGGCGTGTCCGGCGGGAAGCCAAGTCCCAGGAACGACAGCGTGGACTCGGTGATGATGGCGGAGCCCACGCCCAGGGTGGCCGCCACGATCACCGGGCTCAGCGTGTTGGGCAGGATGTGCCGGAAGATAATGCTGTTCGTGCCGGCACCAATGCAGTGCGCCGCCTCGATGAACTCCTTCTCCTTGACCGAGAGGAAGGATGCTCGGACGAGGCGGGCCACGGGCATCCAGGACAGCCCGCCGATGATGATCACGATGAGCAGGAACATTCCGATCAGGATGCCCAGCGCGTGCGTCATCTTGTCACGGAAGAGGTAGATCACCAGCAGCAGTAGCGGCAGCGTGGGCAGGGCGAGGAACAGGTCCGTGAGCCGCATCAGCGCCGAATCGAGGAACCCCCCGAAGTATCCCGACAGCGCGCCGATCAGCGTGCCGAGGGTGATCGACACCAGCATGGCGACGATGCCGACCGAGATTGAGACGCGACCGCCCCACAGGATACGGGCAAATTCGTCATGCCCGAGGCTGTCGGTCCCCATCGGGTGCGCAAGCGACGGCGCCTGTCCGGCTCCGACGATGTCGATCGAGGTCGCACTCTTGCCGTACAGCGCCGGCCCGACGACCGTGGCCAGGACGAGAAAGATGAACACGAAGGTGCCGGCCAATGCCAGCGTGTGACGCCGGTACTGGCGCCAGGCATTGCTCCAGAGCGAGCGCGGTTTCTTGGCACCCAGCCCGTGGAGCTCACCCAGTCGGCTGGCGGGGGCTGCCTGCGTAGCTCGAGATTCGGTGACCTCAGACATCGAACCGTGCCTCCTCGTCTGCGCGCGGCGCCGTCGTTACGAATACTTGATTCGTGGGTCGAGGACGCCGTAGACGACGTCGGCGACCAGGTTGAAGAGCACCACCAGCACAGCGAAGATGAACGCGATCGCCATGACTACGGGTGTGTCGCTGGCGTAGATCGAGGAGATCAGCAGCGAGCCAATCCCGGGGACCCGGAAGATCTGCTCGGTCACGACGGCCCCGGTGAAGATGCCCGGCACGCTCAGCGCGATGATGGTCACGACCGGGATCAGGGCGTTGCGCATGGCGTGGCGGGCGATCACCGTGCCCTGCGGCAGGCCCTTGGCCCGGGCCGTCCGCACGTAGTCCAGATGGATGCACTCCAGCATCGACGCCCGGACGTAGCGGGTGAGCGCCGCGGTCTGGAACAGGGCCAGCACCGCCACCGGCATGATCGCCTGCTTGATGTGCACCCACACTCCGGCCAGGCCCCTCGTACTTATCGTCGTGCTGTAGATGAAGGGGAGCCAGCCGAGCTCAATGCTGAAGAGGATGATGAAGAGGAGCCCCGTGAAGAAGGTCGGCAGCGAGAACCCGATGAACGCGATCGTCGTCGCCAGGTTGTCAAACACCGAGTACTGTTTGACGGCGGATATCACTCCGATCGGGATGGCGAGTAACACCGAGATCAGGTAGGCCAACCCGATCACGATCAGCGTCGTCACGAGCCGACCCTTGATGAGCCCGCTGACCGGAGATCGACTGGTGAAGGAGTAACCGAAGTCGCCGTGGAGAACCGAGGTGAACCATTTCGCGTAGCGCACCGGGACCGGGTCATCGAGTCCGAGATTGTGGCGGATCTGCTGCCGTACCTCGGGGGGAATCGCTGGATTGAGCGCGAACTCCGCCAGCGGGTCACCCGGCGCTAACGCCAAGATGGTGAAGATCACCATGCTGATGGCGATCAGAGTTGGGATCGCGATCAGCACACGCCGGACGATGTACCTGCCCATAAGGCCAGCCTCTCCCACTCTGCTGTGACAGCAACCGGGTCAGCGTTCCGAGCAAACGGGACAGTGTGCTCACCGGGAAACGACCGTCGGTGATTGCCACCTTGGGGCTCCGATAATACTACGGTCAAACCAGCCACGCTAGATGTCGCAACCCGCGAACCCAGGCGGCTGAAGATCGACTTTCGGTACCTCGGCTGACCGAACGCTGCCGCTGCGCCCGCCACCGCCCCGTGTCGCGA
Source organism: Thermomicrobiaceae bacterium (assembly GCA_035532355.1). GTDB lineage: Bacteria > Chloroflexota > Chloroflexia > Thermomicrobiales > Thermomicrobiaceae > DASSZN01. The sequence goes on from DATKRJ010000454.1 coordinate 11,528, forward strand.
GCGAGGACAACTCGGAACCCTAGCATACTCCATCACGCGACGCCGTCGACCCTTCCGTGTGAATTGACCTGCACTGACGTCCTGAGCGGGCCCCGGCGTCCTCCGGGCCAGGTTGTCGTGCCACGCTCCGGCGGCGGCTGACAGCTGCGGCGCATGGGTGCCAGGTTCAGCTGTGCGATCATCGGCCGAGTATAGCGGAGTAACCCGGGTGAACGCTTCGGCCACTACCGAAGCGTCGCTGTGCGACACCGACGCCGGTGCCCGCCGGCTGGCGACCGGCGACGGCATCGACCAGATCCAGTTGTCATGACAGGCTGCGGCAGCGGTTGACACTGCCGCGGCCTGTGCCTAGACTGCCGCGACGCGCGTTCGGCGAGACCGCCGCTGCCCAGTCCAGGCGGTCGCCGCACCACGGCCGGGGTCGCCGGGGTCGCGACCGGGCCCGGCTGCGAGAGCCGAACGACCTGTCAGAGCGGCCGGGCAACGTCGTCCTACCGGCGGATAGCCTCGCGATCGGTGCTGAAGCAAGGAGGCCTTCGTGGGAGCGGTGGAGACCCAGTCCAGGAGCCAGATGATTCGTGAGCAGATGCCGGCCACCCTCAAGTACGCCTACCTCAACACGGGAACCTTCGGGCCGCTGCCACGTGTCTCGATCGAGGCGATGCAGGCCTACCAGCAGGAGGAGCTCAGCGAGGGACGCATCGTGGCGGCCGGTTACCCACGCGGAGCCGAGGCGCGCACGGAGGCGCGGGCCGAGCTTGCCAGGGTCTTCAACTGCTCGACGGATAATGTGGCCCTGACTCGCCACACGACCGACGGCATGAATATCGGCATCCTGGGGCTCAACTGGCAGCCCGGCGACGAGCTGATCATCAGTGACCTCGAGCATCCCGGCGGCCAGATCCCTGCCTATAACGTCGCTCGCCGCTACGGCGTCGTCCTGCGGCTTGCCCGGCTCGGCGATGGCACCGGGGACGTCGTTGGCAAGCTCGAGCGGCTGATCAGTCGCCGCACCCGCATGATCGTGATCTCGCACCTGACCTGGAACACCGGCACGGTCCTACCACTGGCCGGCGTCGTCGAGATGGCACACCGCCATCACGTCCTCGTGGTCGCCGACGCCGCGCAGTCGGCCGGCTCGGTGCCGCTCGACCTGCCGGCCATGGGGGTCGACGTCTACGGCGCCCCCGGTCAGAAGTGGCTCTGCGGACCGGAGGGCACCGGCGCGACCTACGTCTCGGACGAGGCGCTCGACGTGATTCAGCCCACCGTGGTCGGCTACATGTCGATGGCGGGCCATGGCATGGAGGCGGCCGGCGGCTACTTCCTTCCCGGGGAGGGCGCCCGTCGCTTCGAGGTCGGCGGCGCCTATGGTCCGGCCATCCTCGGCCAGGCCCGGAGCGTGAACTTCATCACCGAGACGGTCGGGCTCGAATGGGCGCATCAGCGGATCGCGGAACTGGGCCAGTATGCCTGGGACCGGCTGTCGAAGGTCGATGGTGTCCGCATGATCACGCCGAAAGACCAGATGGCTGGACTGACGTGCTTCAACCTGGAGGTCATCGAGCCGCCGGCGCTGGTCGATAAGCTCGCCGAGCGCGGCGTCATCATTCGCTACATCGGAGCGCCGCTGTGCGCACGCGTCTCGACCGGCTTCTACAACACCGAGCAGGACGTGGACCGACTCCTTGCCGGGATCGAGGAGATCAAGCGCTCGCTGTAGCCGCGGTTGCCGGGGGCCGCGTTAGCGTCTCCCGGCCCGCCCAGGTACCGATGCCGCGTGCACGGGAGGGATGGACTGGCGATGACGACCAACACGCAGGGGCTGCTCCTGGCCGACCTTTCCTGGCCGGAGATCCGTGACATCCGAGACAAAGTCGAGCTTGTCCTCCTGCCGGTCGGCTCGAACGAGCAGCACGGGCCGAACCTGGCGGTCAAGATGGACATCGCCTCGTGCGCCGAGTTCTGCCGCCGGGCCTCGGCGCGCTCCTATCCACGGCTGGCCGTGGCGCCCGCCGTTCCCTGGGGCGTCTCGTTTCACCACATGAACTTCCCGGGCACGATCACCCTCTCTACCGAGACTTTCATCCAGGTGCTGGTCGAGGTCATCGGCTCCCTCTACCACCACGGCTTCGAGCGCTTCCTGATCGTCAATGGCCACGGCGGCAATATCCCGGCGATGAACGTCGCCGCCGTGCGGGCCAAGGAGGAGCTCGAGGTGCCCTTCGTCGGCGCCTGCTCCTACTTCTCGTTCAGCGACCCGGCCATCGCCAAGCGCTACGTCAAGTCGGAGATCACCGGGCACGCCTGTGAGGTCGAGACCGCTCGAGCCATGGAGCTCGTCCCCGAGATCGTCAAGCAGGGGTCGCTCGCTGCCGGCGATATCACCGATCTCTCGCGCGGCTTCCAGCGGGAGGCGCGCAAATACAGCGTCAGCATCCCCTACCGCTTCGATCAGCTGACCCGCAACGGCGCGCTTGGGGACGCCACCCAGGCGACTCCGGAGTTCGGACGCGAGTTGATGCAGAGCGCGCTCGACAACTTCGTGAAGTTCTGCGAGGACCTGGTGGAGGCCAGCCCCGTCTGAGCCATCCCGCCACAGGGAGGTACCCATGGATCGCACCGAGTTCACCCGGGCCACCGAGGAGAGCCATCGCGAGGTACTCACCCGCGTCGACGCGCTCGACGACGCCCAGTTGGAGCGACCGGGCGCCTCCGGCTGGTCGCCGCACGACCTGCTCGCCCACCTCGCAGTCTGGTACGACACCGCGACCGAGCGCCTGGCCTTCATCGGCTCCGGACGGGTGAGCGAGATGCCCCAGATCAACCGCGACGAGGTGGACGCGATCAACGAGCAGGCGTTGGCACGGGATCGTTCGCTCGCGCCTGACGAGGTGCGGCAGCGCTACCGAACTTCCTACGACGCCATGCTCGCCGCGCTCAACGGGCTGCCGGAGGCCACCTGGAGCGACGCGACCACGCGGGACGCGATCGAACGCCGTGTGGGCACGCCCGCCTTCCGCCACGCGGCGTCGCATCTGGCCGACCTGTAGCAGAGGTCCTACTCGACGATCTCGACCTCGACCTCGGGCACGAAGTCGAACGTCTCGCTGACGGCGTACTGCACCCGCCGGATGATCGCGCGCACGTCTGACGCCCGGGCGCCGCCCAGGTTCACGATGAAGTTGTTGTGCTTCTCCGACACCTGGGCGGCGCCGACCCGGTAGCCGGCCAACCCCAGGCGACCGATGATGTAGCCCATCGAGACTTTGCCGTACCAGGTGCCCCGCACCCGCTCCTCAACGTCCGGCCAGGTCGCGAGCACGCGCTCCACCTGCTCTCGCCGGTTGATGTTCTTGAAGACCGAGCCGCAGTTGGGGTACTCCATCGGATGGCGGGCCTGGCGGTAGGCGATGTTCTGAGCGTACACCGCGCGCGCCGCCTCCAGCTCGGCGGTAGTCGCGGGAGTCATTCGCAGCGCCACGGTCGCCACGACCGCGTCCCGCTCGCGCTTCACGCGGCTGTCGCGGTAGGAGAACTCCAGCGCGGCGCGATCGAGCACCTCGCGCCGGCAGCCATCTGCTCGGAAGCGCACGACCTCGGCGCGCTCGAAGCTGTCCTTGATCTCCCCACCGAAGGCCCCCACGTTGCCGCGCACACCGGCCCCGACCGTGCCCGGCAAACCGCCCGCCCACTCCAGCCCCACCAGCCCGCGGTCGAGTGCCGAGACGATCACGTCGTCGAGTACGACGCCACCGAAGGCTTCGATCACGCCCGGCTCGGGAGAGCCCACGCCGTCCGCCCCGCGGCTCGCCACCCGCACGACCGCTCCGTCGAAGTAGTCGTCGGTGAAGATCAGGTTCGAGCCGAGCCCGGCCACGAAGACCCGCGCCGGTCGCTCCGCCTCGACGAACTCCACCGCACGCAGGACGTCCTCGGCCGAGCCGACGTCGAGCAGGAAGCGCGCCGTCCCACCGATGCGATACCAGAGCACCTGAGACAGCGGGAAGTCGCGGTGCACCTTCATCCGGGCCGGTTCCCCCAGACGAGACGGGGCGCCGTGCGCCCCAGTTATACGAACTCGTCGGCAAGGTCTACCGCGTCGAGGCTGGCGGCGACAAGGCTCGCCGCGGAGCCGGGCGCGCGGCGGCAATCTGCTAAGGTTCACCCGGGCGACGACTGCATCGGTCCGACTCGCGACCGCGAGAGGATGCCGCGATGACCGAGACCACTCGAGTCCGCTGGCCGGCCGGGCACCGGGCCGCGCTCGTGCTGTCGTTCGACGTCGACGCCGAGTACGGCGTCATCAACGCTAGTGGGTCCGACGACTGGTTCTGGCGCTCCCAGGCCCGCTACGACCTCGACGCCGGTATCTGGCGCTTGCTGACCATCCTTGGCGACTTCGACGTCAGCGGCAGCTTCTGCTGGGTAGGACGTGCCGCCGAGGACCGACCCGACGCCGTGCGCGCGGCGCACGACGGCGGCCACGAGATCGCCACCCACGGCTGGGACCACCGGCACTACACGCCGATGTCGGCCGACGAGCAACGTCAGGATCTCGCGCGCACCCGCGAGACGCTGCAGGCAATCACCGGCGAGCGCCCGATCGGGCACAAGACACCGGGATGGCGCTTCAACGAGCTGACGGTGCCGGTGCTTCAGGAGCTCGGCTTCCGCTGGAACATGGACGTCGCCTCCGCCGACCTCCCCTACCTGATGCGCCCGGATCCGGAGCAGCCGCCGCTGGTCCAGCTGCCGCCGTCCCGCCTCTGGGACGACTACACCTACTTCGTCGACGCCACGGTGCCCCCGCGACACGTCTTCGAGATGTGGCGCGACGACGTCGACGTGCTGCGCCACGAGGGCAAGCTGATGTGCCTGACCTTCCACCCCTTCGTCAGCGGTCGGCCGGCACCGTCCCGCGCGCTGACCATGCTGCTCGACTACGTGGTCGGGCTGGGCGACGTCTGGATCGCCCGCGCCGACCACGTCGCCTTCTGGTGGCTGGAGCAGCAGAAGCAGCACACCGGGTCCGGTCGGTAGCGTCCCGCGACCATGGTTCCTCCCCCGCCTGCGTGCTACGCTGCCGCGGTTAGGAGCCTCGGATGCGGCACGGGCCAGTGAGCGAGGTGCAGTGATGCCCGGTGATCTAATCTTCGTCAACGGTCACGTTATGACCGGCGCGGGGCGTCCCAGCGACGCCACCGCGGTTGCAGTGCGCGGCGGCCGGATCGTCGCCGTCGGCTCCGAGAGCGACGTGCGCGCGTGGCGCGGGCTCGGGGTAGAGGTCGTCGACTTGCGCGGCCGCACGATTACTCCGGCCTTTAACGACGCCCATTGCCACCCGATGAGCGTCGGCTTCACCCTGCGGCAGATCGACGCCGGGACGCCACCAAACGCATCGGTGACGGACATCGTCGCGCGTGTCGCGGCGCGCGTTCGCGAGGTGCCCGCCGGCACCTGGGTGCTCGCTCGCGGCTACGACCAGGCACGGCTGACCGAGAACCGGCACCCCACCCGCCACGACCTCGATCCGGTGGCGCCCGATCACCCGGTGTTGATCGTGCGCGCTTGCGGCCACATCGGCGTCGTCAACAGCCGCGCGCTGGCTCTGGCCGGGATCGACCGCCACACCCCGGACCCCGAGGGCGGCACGATCGACCGCGACGAGCACGGTGAGCCGACCGGCGTGGTCCGCGAGGCAGCGCTCAAGCTGGCACGCGAGGTGATCGCCCTGCCGACCGCCGGAGAGATCACTGCCGCGCTGCGGGCCGCCGGCAGGCGCTACGTCTCCGAGGGCGTCACCAGCGTCGCCGAGGCCGGCATCGCCCGCGACGCCGAGCTCGATGCTTACCAGTCGCTTGCGCGGGCCGGCGAGCTGGCCGTTCGCACCTACCTGATGATGATGATCGACGAGACGCTCGCGCCTTTGGCCCAGCTCGGGCTGCGGACCGGGTTCGGCGATCCCTGGCTGCGCATCGGCCCGGCCAAGCTCTTCCTCGACGGCAGCATCGGCGGCCGCACCGCGCGCATGTCGCAGCCCTACGAGGACGAGGACGACAACCTGGGCCTGTGGATGCAGAACCCGCAGGTCATGAAGGATAAGATCAAGGCCGCTCACCGGGCCGGCTTCCAGTGCTGCGCCCACGCGATTGGCGACGCGGCCATCGAGCTCCTGATCAGCGCCTACGAGGAGGCCCTCGCCGAGTCGCCCCGGCCGGACGCGCGCCACCGCATCGAGCACAGCAGTATCCTGCGCCCCGACCTGATCGACCGTATCCAGCGCATCGGCGCCATCCCCGTGCCGGGGACGACCTTCCTCTGGGCCTTCCGCAACGCCTACGTCCAGAACCTGGGTATGGACCGGATCCGCTACGCCTACGCCATGCGCACCTTCTTCGACCGGGGCATCGTCGCCCCGGCCAGCAGCGACGCGCCGGTCGACCCGACCAACCCCATGATCGGTATCCAGACGATGGTCACGCGCCGCAGCCAGGAGGGAGACGAGGTCTGGCCCGAGGAGCGGATCACCCTCGAGGAGGCCGTCCGCGCCTACACCTACAACGGTGCCTACGCTTCGTTCGAGGAGGGCATCAAGGGAACGATGGAGCCGGGCAAGCTCGGCGACCTGACCGTCCTGGAGACGGACCTGCGCACGGTCGCGCCCGAGTCGCTGGGCACGGTCAAGGTCGACCTGACGGTCGTCGAGGGGACCGTGGTCTTCGATCGCGCCGCCTCGTGACCCAACGCGGGCGGGTTTCAGACCGGCCCGTGTCATCCCGGGTTGAACCACCGATTTGACGCGTAGGGGCGCGATGCATCGCGCCCATTTTTGTCCGGTACGAGACGCTGATCGTCTCGCCCCAGCGCGACCTCAGTCCGCCGCGCTGCGCAGCTTCGGCTCGCCCGTTGCCAGCAACTCGTCCAGCCGCGAGCGGCAGCGGGCAACGTGCAGCACAAAGCGGCGGTCGCCCACCAGCGGCGCCAGCAGTTCGTCCGGCGTCAGGTCACGCCGGCACACCGATAGCGCCACGTCACGGTCGTAGACTCGGTCGATGAAACGCACGAAGCGCAACGCCCGGTCGCTGTCGGCCAGCGGCTCCAGCCGGTCGAGCACCACCGTATCCACATCCAGCAGCCAGGTCGCGTCGTACATCGGGTGTGTCTCGCGCAGGAATGCCAGCAGCTCGTCCCAGGTCGCGGTCCAGGTGCGAGCGCCATGCCAGCGCGTGGACGTCGCCAGCACCTCGCGGTGGTCGACTCCCTGCACGGCCATGACCTCGAAGGCGCCGGCGATCTCGCCTAGCTCGCGCCGGAAGTCGTCGACGGTTATCCAGGTGCTGGAGGTGCTGGTCGGGTCGGCGTTGGCGGTTGCCAGGATTCGGGGACGTCCTGCCAGCATTGCGCGCAGCAGCGAGACGAGCAACATGATGTTGCCGGGATCGCGCAGGTCGATCTCGTCGATGCACACCAGCGACTGCTCGGCGAGGAGCCCGCTCAGCCGGCGCATGCCGAACGTTCCGGCGGCGGCGGCGAACTCGTCGAACGTTGCGAAAAGCTTCGGCTCCGCCGCGGTGTTGAAGGCGGCCGCCAGCAGGTGTGTCTTACCGATCCCCGGCGGGCCGTTCAGGTAGATCCCGCGCCGCCCGGCCGACGGCGTCCGGCGCCGCCAGCGCTGTGGTTGCCGCTCCGGAGCGGCGGCGGCGTCCCTCACGCGCGACAGCGCCTCCGCCTGCGATGGGTACGCCGGGTCCGGTATGTACCCGGCGAAGCTCGCGGCGGCGAAGCGCGCCGGCAGCAGAAACTGCGGACCGCGGGTGAACTGCACCCGCTGCCGTAACCGCTGAACATCCACCGGGATCACCGGACCTGCTCTCCCGCCTGAGTTCCCGCGACCGCCGTGCGACGCCAGTCCGGCCCCACGCTTGGGCGTGTCCTCGCCGGCAGCACGCCTGGGCATGCGCTCCGCAACTCAGGAGAATCCGGCCGTCCACGCCACGATGGGCGCCTGACCGGCCGGGTTCTCAACGGGTAGTGGCGAATCACGCGCGGATCTACCGCGCGGGCACCGCCGCCAGCGTACGCACGAGGGCCGCGTCGAACTGCGGCAGATCGCCCGGCACACGCGACGTGATCAGGTTGCCGTCCTCGACCAGCGGCTCGTCGACGTAGTTCGCGCCCGCGTTCTTGACGTCGTCGCGGATCCCCTTGACACAGGTGAGCGTTTTGCCGGACAGCACGCCCGCCGAGATCAGCAGCTGCGGTCCGTGGCAGATCGCCGCTACCGGCTTGCCCGTCTCGACGAAGGCCCGCGTGAACTCGACCGCATCGTCCACGATGCGCAGCTTCTCGGGCGATCCGCCGCCCGGGATGACGAGCGCGTCGAACTGGTCGACCGCGACGTCACCGAAGGTGGCGTCCGCCTCCAGCTTCGTGCCCTTCTTGCCCTCGATCGGGCCGCGCTCGACGCCGATGATCGTGACCGCTGCGCCTGCCGCCTCGAGGTGTGCCTTCGGGTCGGTCGCCTCGACGTCCTCGAAGTTGGCTCCCAGTACCATGGCGACGCGCTTGCCGCTCAGTGATCCCATCGTGTGGCCCTCCCTTCCGGCCGGGTTCGTCCGACCGGCTCGATCGATCCGTTCTCCCAGCATAGCAGAGGCGTCGACGCGCCTCACTCGGTCAGCGCGATGCCCATCACGTTGTGGAAGCCGGCATCCACGTAGATCGTCTCGCCGGTCACCGCCGAGCCCAGCTCGCTGCACAGCCAGACCGCCGTGTTGCCCACGTCCTCGATGGTCACGTTGCGCCGCAGTGGCGCGACGTCCGCGAACTGCCGGTGCAGCGTGCGGAAGTTGCCGACGGCGCTGGCCGACAATGTCCGGATTGGACCGGCGCTGATCGCGTTGACGCGTACGCCGTCGGGGCCGAGGTCGCTCGCCAGGTAGCGCACGCTGGCCTCCAGCGCGGCCTTGGCCACGCCCATCACGTTGTAGTTGGGCGCGACCTGCTGCGAGCCGTGGTAGGTCAGCGTCAAGATCGACGCGCCGGGGAAGAGGAGCTCACGGGCAGCCCGGACCAGCGCCACCAGCGAGTAGACGCTCACATCCATGGCCACGTGGAAGCCGTCGCGGCTCGTTTTCAGGTACTCGCCGCTCAACTCCTCGCGCCGGGCAAACGCGGCCCCGTGCACCAGGATGTCGATGTGGCCGTAGACCTCACGCACCCGCGCCATCAGCGCCGCGATCTGCTCGTCGCTCTGGACGTCGCACGGCTCGATCAGCCGGGAGTTGAGGCTCTGCGCGAGGGGCCGCACCCGGCGCTCCAGCGCCTCCCCCACGTAGCTGAATCCGAGATCTGCTCCCTTGGCGTGCAGTGCTTTGGCGATCCCCCAGGCTATCGAGTGGTCGTTGGCTACGCCGACCACCAGGCCGGTCTTACCCTCTAGTAGTCCCACCGTGTCCCCCTCCAGCAAAAGCGAGCGTCGTGACGCCTATCCTAGGGCACCTCGCGGACGAACTCAAAGCCGCCGCGCGGCTTCACGCGGAACACGCGCGCACCCACCGGTGTTTGCTGCTGTGCAGGGCCATCGGGCTGCCGCGGCGCGGTTGCTCTCCCCGTGGGCGGGCACTATGATGGCTGGTGGGACGGTTCCTGGCGTGGCGAGCAGGTCGGGCACGGACCGCCGACGCCGGCGAGATGATTGGGCCGCGGACCGCGCTATGCTCGACTCCGTGACTATCGCGCCAGGATCGACACGGGAGGAACGCATGGTCACCATCCGGTATCTCGGTCACTCGGCGTTCGCGCTCGACGCGGACGATCG
>DATKRJ010000455.1:0-42447 GCA_035532355.1 Thermomicrobiaceae bacterium
GGAGCACGTCGCGCCTACCTCATCGATGCCATCCGCGACGCCGATTTCGACCACGCACTGGGCAAGATGGGCGACGGGGAGTATCAGGAGACGCGCACCCGGTATGTCCGCGAGGCGGCGGAGGTGCTGCGCGACCTCGAGCACGAGGCGGGTGCGGTCAACCAGGAGATCGACCGCGAGATCCTCCAACTGCGCGAGCTGGCTCGTCGACCGGCTCCGCCACCGGAAGCCGCGCCGCCCGCGTCGTGAGCGAGGTGCAGTCCCCGGCGCCGATCGTGTCCCGGCCCCATGATCTCGCCGAGCCGCGGGTGCCGCGGGTCCGGGCCGTCGCGATCACCAAGCGCTTCGGGAACCGCATGGCGCTGCGCGGCGTCGACCTGGTGGTTCGTCCGGGAGAGCGGCTAGCGCTGCTGGGGCCCAACGGTGCCGGCAAGACGACGCTGCTGCGCATCCTCGCCACGCTGAGCCGCCCTACGAGCGGGAGTCTGGAGATCGACGGCCTGCCGGTCGAGCGCGCCGCGCTCGAGGCGCGCCGTCGGATCGGCGTGGTTGCCCATCAGCCGTACCTGTACGAGGACCTCACCGCCGCCGAGAACCTGCGCTTCTACGCCCGCATGTACGACGTGCCAGATCCAGACCAACGTATTTTCGAGGTGCTGACGCTCGTCGGCCTCGACGAGCGGCGTGACGATCGGGTGCGGTCGTTCTCGCGCGGTATGCAGCAGCGACTGGCGCTCGGGCGCGCCATCCTGCACCGGCCGTCCCTGCTGATGCTGGACGAGCCGGATTCGGGTCTCGACCGAGGCGGCATGGCCTTGCTGGCCGGGACCGTCGCCGAGCACGCGGCGGCGGGCGGCAGCACGGTAATCACCACGCACGATCTTGGGTTCGCGCTCGGCGCGGTGGATCGAGTGCTGGTGCTGCGCGCAGGAAGGGTAACGCTGAGGGCCAACGCCCTCGACCTCGACGTGGCCGGGCTGGATCGGGCGCTGGGGTTCACACGATGAACGCGCTGGGCAAGATCTCGGCGGTGGCCTGGAAGGACGTGCTGACGGAGGTCCGTACCAAGGAGTTGTTCGCCGGGATGTTCGTCTTCGCCGTGCTGACGATCATCACCTTCAACTTCGCCTTCGACCTGACCGGGGCCGACCGCGCCGCGAGCGGATCGGGCGCGCTGTGGGTAGCCTTCACCTTCGCCGGCATGCTCGGCCTGTCGCGCTCGATCGCGCTGGAGCGCGACCGCGGATCGCTGGACGGGCTGCTGCTCTGCCCGGTCGATCGCGGTATCCTATACCTCGGAAAACTCGCGGGGAACCTGCTGTTCATCCTGGTCGTCGAGGTGATCGCGGTGCCGATCTTCGGCGCGCTCTACGATCTGCCGGTGTACCGACCGCTGCTGCTGCTGGCGCTCGCGCTGGGCACGCTCGGCTTCGCCAGCGTCGGCACCCTCTTCGCGGTGATGGCGGCCGGCACTCAGGCCCGCGAGGTGCTCTTCCCGGTGCTGCTCTTCCCGCTGTCGGTGCCGGTCGTGATCAGCACCGTCAAGGCGGCGGAGCTCGCGCTGAGCGGGCAGAGTGGGGAGGCGATTCCCTGGCTCAACCTGCTGGTCGCGTTCGACCTGATCTTCCTGTCGTTGGCATTCCTGCTGTTCGAGCGAGTGGTGGAGGAGTGAGGATGGTTCAGCGACGTGGGTCCGCGATGGGGCGCGTGAGCGCCGGACTCGGAGTGGTGACGGCGATCGTCATGGCGGCGGCGCTGTATATGATGTTCATCTACGCACCGACCGACGCGGTGCAGGGTCAGCCGCAGCGCATCTTCTACATCCACGTGCCGATCGCCACGATCGCGTTCCTGTCGTCGTTCGTGCTCGCGGTGGGAGGGATCGGCTACCTGGTGCGGCGCAGCCAGCGCTGGGACCGGCTAGCGCGGGCGTCGGCCGAGATCGGGCTGATCTTCACCACGCTGGTGCTGCTGACGGGCTCGCTCTGGGGCCGGCCGATCTGGGGCACCTGGTGGACGTGGGACGCGCGCCTGACGACGACGCTGATCCTGTGGTTCATCTACCTGGGCTACTTCATGCTGCGGGCCTACGCCGGTGACGCGGACCGCGCGGCACGTTACTCGGCGGTGCTGGGCATCATCGGGGCGATCGACGTGCCGATCATCTATCTGTCGGTCGACTGGTGGCGGACGCTGCACCCGGGGCCCGTGCTGTTCACGTCGGGCGGGCCGGCGATGCCGGGCAGCATGTTCGTCACCTTCATGGTCTCGCTGCTCGCGTTCACGCTGCTCTACGTCTGGCTGATGTACCAGAAGTACATGATCGAGTCGGTGAAGGACCGCGTTGCCGAGCGCCAGTTCCAGCTGGCGGAGCGGCAGGCCGAGATTCGGGAGGGGATGGCGCTCTGATGGACCGCAACCTGTTGTACCTGTTCGTCGCGTTCTTCGTGAGCTGGCTGGTGATGGGCGGCTACCTCTGGTCGCTCAGCCGCCAGGTGCAGAACCTGCGCGACGAGGTCGAGGCGCTGGAGAGCGCGGACGTGCCGACAGCGACCCAGGCTGGCGCTGTCGGCGAGACCCGAGCGCAGACCGACCCCGGGCAGGCGTAGGGGAGCACCGTCGCGGCGCCGAACCGCCGCGCCCAACGGACAGGCCGGCCGAGGCCGGCTGAGACGCGAGGCCGAGCTGGGGCGCGATCCGTCGCGCCCCACGGCTATTCGTCGCCTCGCGCCGCCTGAATGGCGGACCAGATGCTCTGTGGCGTGAGGGGCATGTCGAGTGCGGTCACGCCGAGCGGCGCAAGGGCGTCGAGCGCGGCGTTGACCAGGGCCGGCGGCCCGCCCGTCGTGCCGGCCTCGCCGACGCCCTTGACCCCCAATGGGTTGAACGGGCTCGGCGTGACGGTGTGCGCCGTCTCGATCGGCGGCATCTGCGACGCGCGCGGCGCGGCGTAGTCCATGAAGGAGCCGGTCAGGATCTGGCCGCTGTCGTCGTAGACGATGTGCTCCTGGAGCGCCTGACCGAGCCCCTGCGCCAGACCACCCACCACCTGCCCCTCGACCAGCATCGGGTTGAGCAGCGGGCCGCAGTCGTCGACGGCCAGGTAGCGGAGGATCTGGAGGACGCCGCTCGCCGGATCTACCTCGACCAGTGCCACGTGGGCTCCGAACGGGAACGTCCGGCCGTCGGGCATGAAGTAGCTGGTGGCGTCCAGGCCCGGCTCCAGACCGCCGCGCAGGCCCATGAAGTTGTAGGCCGCGCGGGCCACCTGCTTGAAGGTCAGGGCGCGGTCCGGCGCGCCGCGCACGGTAAAGCGTCCATCGTCGAAGTCGATGTCCTCCTCGGCGGCCTCCAGCAGGTTGGCGGCGATGCGGCGCGCCTTGTCGCGCACCTGGCGTGTAGCCAGGAGAACCGCCGAGCCGCCGACGGACGTGCCGCGGCTGCCGAACGTCCCGATGCCCTGCGGAGTGATGGCCGTGTCGCTCGCGCGGATGACGACGTCCTCCATGGCGACGCCGAGCTCGTCGGCCACGAGTTGGGCAAACGTCGTCTCCTCGCCCTGGCCGTGGGGGGAGATGCCGATCAGCACCGTGATCGTGCCGCTCGGCTGCACCCTCACGATGGCGCTGTCCCAGCCGGGTCCGGCGAACTCGCAGTAGAGGGCCATGCCCAGGCCGACGACCCGACCGGCGGCCCGTGCCGCCGCGTGCTCCGCGCGCACGGTCGAGTAGTCGATCCGGCGGAGCGCCTCATCGAGCGTGCGCGCGTAGTTGCCGCTGTCGTAGATCACGCCGGTGGCGCCCTTGTAGGGAAAAGCGTCGGGCGGGATGAAGTTCCGCCGGCGTACGTCGGCCGGGTCGAGCTCGAGCTCGTGGGCGATGGCATCCATCAGGCGCTCGAGCATGTACGCCGCCTCGGGACGCCCAGCGCCGCGATAGGCCCCGGTGGGCGTGGTGTTGGTCATCACGCCGCGCACCGTCGTCCGCAGATCGCGGATGGCGTAGGGTCCGGTGGACATGCGTCCGGTCTGCGCGGCTACCATGGCAGCGTTGTAGGCGCCGGTGTTGGAGATAATGTCGACGGTCAGGCCGAGGACCTTCCCCTGCTCGTCGACGGCGGCCCGCAGTCGCTGCAGCTGGTCGCGGGCGTGATTGGTGGCCAGGAAGCTCTCGCCGCGCGTCTCGTTCCAGTGGACCGGGCGACCGAGCCGGTAGGCTAGCGCGGCGGTCAGGATGTACTCGGGATAGACGCCGCCCTTGGCGCCGAAGGCGCCGCCGACGTCCGGCGCGATGACGCGGACGTCATACTCCGGCATCCCGATGGCGGCGGCGATGGCGGTGCGCATGGTGTGCGGAACTTGAGTGCTGGCCCAGACGGTCATCTGGCCCGTCCGCGGATCGAAGTCGGCCAGGGCAGCGCGCGGCTCGATGAAGGCCGCGTAGATCCGCTGGTTGCGCAGGTTCACGTCGACCACGCGCGCGGCACGGGCGAAGGCGCCGTCCGGGTCGCCGCTCTGGACCTCCCAGCGCCAGGCCTCGTTGGTGTCCCATTCCGGGTAGAGGCGCGGCGCGTCGGGTGCCAGGGCCGCCTCGGGATCGACGACCGCCGGCAGCGGCTGGTAGTCGACCTGGACGAGAGCCGCGCCGTCGCGCGCGACGTAGGCGTCCTCTGCGACGACGACGGCCACCGCGTCGCCGACGAAGCGGACGCGCTCGGTCGTCAGCGGGTAGCGCCGCAGCACGCGGCCCGGGAGCAGCTCACCGGCCACCACTTGCGGCTGGACGAATCCGGCGATGTCCTCGCCGGTCAGGACCGTAACGACGCCCGGCAGTGCGCTGGCGGCCTGCACGTCGATGCCGCGGATGTCGGCATGGGCGTAGGGGCTGCGCACGATGACGGCGTGCAGCGTGCCGGGGATGCGGACGTCGTCGACGTACCGGCCGGCGCCGGTGATCAGCGGGCGATCGTTGACGCGGCGGACGGATTGGCCCACGTAGCGGGGTCGCGCGGCGGCGTCGGTCATCGTGTCTCCCTCTCAGTCGCCCTGACCGGAACCGGGCCAGTCGGAACTCGACGCGGCGCCGACGAACGAGGCTACGAGCCGCTGCCGGGCGGAAGGACCTCGTCGAGCGCGGCCTGGCGTACCGCGGCGACCCCGCCCCCGCGCCAGACGGAGACGATTTCCTCGTCGTGGGGAAAGGCGAGCTCCGGTAGGCCGTCCGGCGCGAAGAGCGCCACCGCGTCGTTCTCCTCGCCGCTGCCCAAGCGGCCGCCGACCGCCTCCGCGGCATAGGCCGCCAGCACCACGGCCTCACCGGGCCGGCCGTAGAGCCCGAGCAAGCGGGTGAGGCGGACGTGCAGCCCGACCTCCTCGTAGGCCTCGCGCACCGCCGCGACCTCAGGTGGCTCACCGCGCTCGACGTAGCCGGAGGGGAAGGTCCAGCGGCCCATCCCAGGATCGATCGTACGGCGCTGCAGCACGAGCTTTCCGTCGTGGCCCACGAGCACGGCCACCGCGAGCTTGGGATCGGCAAAGAACGTCCGGCGGCACGCGGGGCAGTGCGGACGCGGCCGGCCTGAGACGACCCGCTCCTCGGTCGGCCCTCCGCAGTGCGGACAGAAGCGCACCGGGCCGAGCACGTTGACGCTCATGGATGGCTCTCCGCCGCTCCCTCGACACGACGACGCAACCGGTCATACTCCTCGGGCGTGTCGACGTCGTCGGGACGGCGGAGGTCGCCTGCGTCGACGAAGACCGCCACGTCGGCGTGCCGCTGTAGAAGCGGACGGGCACCTTCGTCTCCCCGGAGCTCCAGTAGCTCGGGAAAGAGGCGCCGCGCGAACAGGACGGGGTTGCCCCGCCCCTCAGCGTAGCGCGGCTGCACGATCGGCGCGCCGTCGACGCGGAAGCGCTCGACCAGCCGGTCAATCACGGCGGGATCGACCTCCGGCTGGTCGCCGAGCAGGAAAACCGCGGCGTCGACATCGCCCGGCAGCGCCGCAACGGCGGCCCGCACAGACGTGCTCTGGCCCTCCAAGTAGGCGGGGTTGTGGACGACGGCGAAACCGGTGAGGTCGACCTGGCGTGCCACCTCGTCGGCAGCCGCGCCGAGCACGACGAGCAGCGGATCGAGGGGCGTCCGACGCGCGGCGTCGAGAACGTGGGCCAGCAGCGGCCGCCCCGCCAGCGGTAGAAGCTGCTTGCCGCCGCCGAGCCGGGTCGCGGAGCCGGCGGCCAGGACGACCCCGGCGACATGCCCCACGGCTAGGCCTCGCCGGCGTCGGCCTTGGCGGGCAGGAGGTCGCCGCCGGGACGGCGGGGATCGCGCCCGTGCCGGACGGCGATGATCTCGGCGATGATGCTGACGGCGATCTCGCCGGGGCTGCGGCCGCCCAGGTCCAGGCCGATCGGCCCGTGGATGCGCCCCACCTGCTCCTCGGTGAAACCTGCGGCCAGCAGCCGCAGGTTGCGCTCGGCGCTGGTCTTCTTGCTGCCCATTGCCCCGATATAGCCGGCCCGGCTACGGAGCGCGACCGCCATGGCTGGGTCCTCGAACTTCGGGTCGTGGGCCAGCATCACGATATCGGTCTGCGGGCCGAGCGTCAGCTTCGATAGCGCCTCGTCGGGCCAAGCGACGATGAGCTCCCCGGCATTGGGGAAGCGCTCGCGCGTGGCGAAGAACTCGCGCGCGTCGGCGACCACCGTCTCGTAGCCCAGGTCCTCGCGGGCGATGCGCTCGAGTGGGATGGCGGTGTGGACCGCGCCGACGATCACCAGCCGCCGTGGCGGCAGGTAGCTCTCGATGTAGACGTCGGCCTCGCTCCCGTCGGGCAGTGGGTAGGTGCGCGTCTCGGTCTTGCCGTCGGGAAGCATCGCCAGGGCGTCCTCGGGGATCTGCTCGTCGAGGCTGGCATGGCCCAGCGTGCCGGACCGCCGTCCCCCCTCGTAGATGAGCAGCCGGGCGCCCCTCGGCTCGCCCGAGATCAGGGTAGCCAGCACGACCGGCTCGTCCGCCTGGATCGCGGCCGCGAGTTCGTCGTGGATGCTCGTCATCGGCGCCTCAACCGAGCCGCTCGATAAAGACGTCGATGACGCCGCCGCAGCTCAAGCCGACGTCCCAGGCCATCTCGTCGCTGATGCCATAGTGGACGAGCCGCGGCGTACCGCTATCGAGCACCTCCAAGGCGGTCTCGAAAACGGCGCCCTCGACGCAGCCACCGCTGACGGAACCCGCCATGCGCCCGCTCCGGGTGACGGCGAGCTTGGCGCCCACCGGGCGCGGCGACGAGCCGGAGGCGCGGACAACGGTCGCCAGGGCGACGTCCTCGCCCTGTGCGCGCCACTGCTCGACCTCGGGAAGAATGTCTCGCATCCGGGTGCCTCCTGTGGCGTCAGGCGGCCGGCGTCCTGGTCGGGGCGAAGACGAGCGGCGTCTGGCGTCGAACCGGTCGGAAATCGTCGATCTTGCTGAGTCGCTCCGCCAGCGCCTCGAGGCTGGCCATGTTATGGACCGGCATGAAGTCGTCGACGTAGGGCAGCGCGGCCTGCATGCCGCGGGTGAGCGGCTCGTAGCGCGGCGAGCCGAGCAGTGGGTTGAGCCAGAGCATCCGGTAGCTGCTGCGCTGCAGGCGCGCCATCTCGCGCTGGAGCACCTCCGGGTCCCCACGGTCCCAGCCGTCGCTGATGATGAGGACGACCGCACCGTTGCGCAGCACGCGACGCGCCCAGTCCTGGTTGAACGTCTGCAACGACTGGCCGATGCGCGTGCCGCCGGACCAGTCGTGGACCTCGCGCGACACCCGCTCCATGGCGTCGTCGACGCTACGGTGCCGCAGCATGCGCGTGATGCGCGTGAGCCGGGTGCCGAACACGAACGCCTCGACGTGCGCCATACCGTTCTCGATGGCGTAGACGAACTGGAGCAGGATGCGCGAATAGCGGTCCATCGAGCCGCTGACATCGCAGATGACCACGAGCTGGCGCGGCTTTCGCTTGATGGTGCGGCGCATGATCTCCAGCGGCACCCCGCCGGTGCGCAGGCTGCGGCGCATTGTGCGACGCGGGTCGACGAAGCGCCCCTTGTGTGAGGCAACCTTGCGGCGGGAGCGGCGCTGGCCGAGCCGCCACTGCAGGCGCTCCATCAGCCGCCGCGTCTGGTGCAGCTCCTCCTCCGACAGGTCGGCGAAGTCCTTCTCGCGCAGCACCTCGGAGGAGCTGTAGCTGAAGACGTCGTCCGCGTCGCCGTCATCGTCGTCACTGTCGGCGGCCTCGTCGTTGGCCTCGATGGTCTCGAGGCGACGCCGGCCCTCGGCGCCCTCGGCCTCGGTCGAGTCCTCGCTGTCGCCCTCACCCTCCTCGCCTTCCTCGGCGGGGATGGCGTCGGCGGGATTCGGGGCGCCGCTCATGGCGTCCTCGGGGAAGTCGGGCCTGGACCGCCAGAACGCGTCGAAAACCCGATCGAAGACCGGCAGCTCCTCGCGGTGGGTCACGAAGCAGGCCCGGCTGGCCTCGCGGAACTCGCCGCGATCGCCGATCTCGATGTGCTCGATGGCCCGCACGAAGTCCATGACCTGGCCCGGCGTGGTGTTCACCCCGGCACGCCGAAGCAGCCGGCCGAAGCGGACGGCGCGTTGGACGAAGGTGTCGGACGTTACCATGCGCTGCCTACTCCGTGCTGCTGACGGCCGCGCCGACCAGCCCTTCCAGCTTGTTGCGGCGCACGGCGTGGACGTCCTCCTGGTGCTTGAGGATGGCGCCGAGCGTGGCGGAGGCGATCTCGGTCGTCAACTCCTGCTGGTTGAGTGCCAGCAGCGCCGCGGCCCAGTCCAGCGTCTCGGCCACGCCCGGGAGCTTGTACAGATCTTCGCGGCGCAGCTCGTGGATGAAGTAGGCGATCTGCTGCGCGAGCTTCTCCGAGACTCCGGGCACTTTGGCAGTGATAATCCGGAGCTCCTTGTCGATCGTCGGGTAGTCGATCCAGTGGTAGAGACAGCGGCGCTTGAGCGCGTCGTGCAGCTCACGCGTCCGGTTCGACGTGATGATGACGATCGGTGGCGTCTCCGCCACGATCGTGCCGATCTCCGGGATGGTGATCTGGAAGTCGGACAGCAGCTCGAGCAGGAAGGCCTCGAACTCCTCGTCGGCGCGGTCGATCTCGTCGATCAGCAGCACCGGTGCCCGGCCGCCGTGGCGCACAGCCTGCAGCAGCGGCCGCTCGATCAGGAAATCCGAGCCGAAGATTTCGCCCATGGCCAGGTCGCGAGACACGTCCTGATCCTCGAGGATGCGGATCGCGAGCATCTGACGGGGGTAGTTCCACTCGTATACCGCGTGGCTGACGTCCAGCCCCTCGTAGCACTGCAGGCGGATCAGATCGGTGTCGAGGATCGCGGCCAGCGCCTTGGCGACCTCGGTCTTGCCGACGCCGGCCTCGCCCTCGAGGAGCAGCGGCTTCGGCAGACGTAGGCCGAGAAAGATCGCGGTCGCGAGGCTCTGCTCGGACACGTAGCGTTGCGTCCCGAGCGCCTCCTGGACGGCTTCGACTGAATTGAGCTCCAAAGCAGTTCACCTCTTTGGTCCCGGAAGCGGTCAGCGTCCGGCCGATTAGACACGTGGTTGCCATCCGAAATCATAGCAAATTCCGTCCGATCCCGCTCGATTTCGGAGGTCGGGCGGTCGGGTCGCCGGATAGCGACCGGTGCGATCGGCGAGGCGGCGGTCGGTGCGAGTCAGCCGCGCGGTCGCTTGCCCGTGTTCGGGCTGTCGAGCATGGCGCCGATGGCGCGCACGGAACTCCGCACCCACTTGCTCGACATCGCCTTCTGGATGTCGGCGACGGTGACGGCGGGCTTGGTGATCGGAGCTGCCGATCGCGCGGCGCCAGGCGGAGTTGGCGTGCTCCCCGTTCGGGTGCGGGTGCCACGCATGGCGTGGAAGCTGCGCCCGATCAGCCGCACCCACGGGATCGGTTGGCGCCGCCGCAGGTGTCCGCCGCTCCGCTTCCAGAGCCACCGGCTGATGCCCATGCCGGCGAAGCCGCCCACCAGCGCGACGGCCGAGCCGGGGTTGTCCGGCGCAAGGTTGACGAGGGTGATGTGCCACACGTGGAAGGCGAGCACCACGCCGACGGTGGCGAGGTAGCCGAACGCCCAGGCCGCGGTCTCGCTCATGGCCTGACCGAAGCTGCGGCAGCTCTTCCAGGAGAGGAAATAGACGAGCGGAACCATTAGATACACGGAGCGCATCTCCCCCACACCGGCGCTGGATCCACCAGTCGGATGCCCCAAGCCTACTCGATTCCGTCGCTGCCGGCCAGCGTGAATCCGCAGTCCAGCGGCGATTAGAGGGACGCCGACCTCGACGCCAGCGGTAGAATTCAGGGTATCGGATCGGTGCTCTGAGTTGACCACGCAGCCCACTGCAGCCAGAAGAGAGACGTATGGCGGCCAACCCGTCCACCGCAACCCAGGCTCGTGCCGAGCTCGAGGGGACGGTCGAGCGGATCACATACCAGCACCCGACCAGCGGCTACACGGTGCTCAAGCTCACCACGAGGCGCGGTGACATCACCGTCGTCGGCAATCTGGCGGGAGTCAACCCCGGCGAGGCGCTGCACCTCGATGGCTTCTGGTCGTCCCACTCGCAGTATGGCCGGCAGTTCCAGGCGACCGGTTTCCGCTCGGTCCTGCCGGCCACGACCGAGGGCATTCGCAAGTATCTGGGCTCGGGGCTGATCCGCGGCGTCGGGCCGGTGACGGCCACCCGAATCGTCGACCACTTCGGGGCGGAGTCGCTCGCCGTGATCGACGAAGAGCCGGCGCGGCTGAGCGAGGTCCGGGGCCTGGGGCCGAAGCGAGTCAAGTCGATCATGGCGGCCTGGAGCGAGCAGCGCGCGATCAAGGACGTCATGGTGCTGCTGCAAGGGCTGGGAGTCCACACCGGACTCGCGGTCCGGATCTACAAGCAGTACGGCGACGAGGCAATCGAAGTCGTGCAGCGGGATCCCTACCGGCTCGCGCGCGACGTCTGGGGCATTGGCTTCAAGACGGCGGACCGCATCGGCACCGCAATTGGGATCCCGCACGACGCGCCAGAGCGGCTGGCGGCCGGCGTGCGCCACGTCCTGTCCGAGGCAGCCGACGACAACGGGCACCTGTACCTGCCCCGGGAGGAGTTGCTGCAGACCTCCGGCGAGCTGCTGGGCTGCCAGTCAGACGACGTGGACGCGGTACTGCCGGCGTTGGCGAGCGCCCGCGACGTGTTCCTCGAGGTGCGCGAGGAGACGGAGGCGGTCTACCTGGCATCGCTGGGCGGCGCCGAGATTGCCGTGGCACGGCGGCTCATGCGGCTCGTTCGCGCGGCCGCCGACCACCTGGCGGTTTTCCAGAGTGTCGACTGGGAGCGCGCGTTTGGCTGGCTGGCGTCGCAGGGCGTGCCGCCGCTGGCGCCGCAGCAGGAGGAGGCGGTGCGGACCGCATTGACCGAGCGATTGACCGTGCTTACGGGAGGTCCTGGGACGGGCAAGAGCACGACCGTGCGCTCGATCGTGGCGCTCGCCCGCGCCAAGCGGTCCCGGATCATCCTGGCGGCGCCGACGGGCCGCGCGGCCAAGCGCATGTCCGAGCTGACCGGTGGGCAGGCGAAGACGATCCACCGGCTGCTGAAGCTGCAGCCGGGTGGGGCAGCGGCCTTCAACGAGGACAGTCCGCTGGACGCCGACCTGGTGGTGGTCGACGAGGCATCCATGCTCGACGTGTCGCTCTTCAATACGCTCTTGAAGGCGATCGAGCCCGGCACGCACCTGCTCCTCGTGGGCGACGTCGACCAGCTGCCGTCGGTCGGACCCGGCAACGTCCTGCGCGACGTCATCGCGAGCGAGGCGGTGCCCGTGGTGCGGCTCGCCGTCGTCTTTCGGCAGGCAGAGCAGAGCGCGATCATCCGCAACGCCCATCGGATCAACCAGGGGCAGATGCCCGAGTGGGGCCGCGACGTGCGGGACTTCGCGGTGCTGCGGCTGCCGGACGGGCCGGAGGCGACCGAGCAGGCGGCCGAGACGATCTGCGATCTGGTGGAGCGGCGGCTGCCGCAGGCCTACGGGCTGCGGCCGGGGGAGATCCAGGTCCTGTGTCCCATGAACGGCGGCGGTGCCGGCACGCGGCGGCTCAACGAGCTGCTGCAGGAGCGGCTGAACCCGGCGGCGCCCGGCAAGGCGGAGGTTCGCGCGGCCGGGAGGGTGATCCGCGTCGGTGACCGGCTGATCGCGCAGCGCAACAACTACCAGATCGAGGTCTACAACGGGGACCTGGCATACGTCCAGCGACTGGACCCAATCGATCAGGCGATCGAGTTGGCGCTCGACGACGGGCGAGCCGTGACGGTGCCGTTCAGCCAGGCAGACGAGTTCTCCCACGCGTTCGCCATCTCGGTCCACCGCGCCCAGGGCTCCGAGTTCCGCGCGGTGGTGGTGCCGGTGCTGACGGCGCACTACCTGATGTTGCAGCGGAACCTGGTCTACACGGCGGTGACGCGAGCGCGCGAGCTGGTGGTGCTGGTGGCGCAGCCGCGGGCGATCGCGATCGCGGTACGCAACGACAGGATCGCGCGGCGCTACACGGCGCTGGCGGATCGGCTGCGCGAACTGGCCGCCGATTGAGCGGCCGGCGTCACCTCGAGGGCCGGGAAACGCACCTCGACCTGCAGGCCGCCGCCGATCCTCGGCAAGGCGGTGATCTCGGCGCCGTGCGCGGCGGCGATCGCCCGGGCGATCGACAGGCCGAGGCCGTACCCATCGGGTGCACCTGATCGACGATCCCCGAGGCGCTCGAACGGCTGGAACATCCGCTCGACCTCATCCGCCGACACGAGCGGCCCGTCGTTGGACACCGCGAGCAGGGCCGCGCCCGCCGTGGTCGACGTCGCCACCTCGACGCCTCCGCCGGGCAGGTTGTAGCGCAGCGCGTTGTCGACCAGGTTTGCCACCAGGCGCTCGACCAGCGGTGGGCTTCCCTGCGTCCAGGCCGGCTCAAGCGCGGCGACGACGCGGATGCCGCCCCGCGCCGCCTCGGGCTCACGCACCTGCAGCACCGCGCGGCCGAGCCCGGCCAGGTCGACCGGCTCGCGCGTGTCCAGTCCCCGCTCGCCCGTGGCAAGCGTCAGTAGCGACTCGATCAGTCGCTCGTGTCGCTCGCCGGCGGCGACGGCACGCTCACAGGCCAGCCGCAAGGAGGTGACGGTTGGTTTGGGGTCGTCCAGAGCGACCTCGAGCAGGGCACGCTGCAGCGTGAGCGGTGTGCGCAGCTCGTGGGCCGCGTTGGCGATGAAGCGTCGCTGCGCGTCGAACGCGGCATCCAGACGCGCGAGCAGGCCGTCGATGGTATCGGCCAGGTCCTTCAGCTCGTCGTTCGGCCCCTGAACGGCGAGGCGCTGATGCAGGTTACGCTCCGAGATCCGGCGTGTCGTGTCCCGCATGATCTGGAGCGGGCGCAGCACGCGCCCGGCGACCAGCCAGCCCAGGCCGTATGCCAGCCCCGCAAGGGCGGCGAGCAGGACGACGGCAATCCCGAGCTGGAGCAGCACCCCGGCCACGCCGCTGCCCGGATGCAGGGTTGGACCGCGAAACCACGCACCGGACGATGCTGACTGGGGGGGCGCCTGAGCGGCGGCTGGGTGCGTGGAGATATCGAACGTGGTCCTGGCGTGCTCGTACACCAGGTAGCCGATGGCCGGTAGTCCGGCGAGCGCGATGAGGAAGCCGCTGCCGTACAGCAGCGTCAGGCGGAAGCGCACCGTGCGCGCGGGGAGGTGGAGACGGGACCGGAGGCTCGCGCGACGGCGGCGCATGGTCACGATCGGCCCTCAGATCCGATAGCCGGCCTGGGGCACCGTCTCGATGAGCGGCGGGTTCCCGAGCTTTGCTCGTAGCCGGCTGACCGTCACCTTGACCGTGGCGGTGAAGGGATCCGCTGCCTCGTCCCAGACGCGCTCCAGCAGTTCCTCGGCCGAGACAACGGCGCCCTGGGCCTGGAGGAGGAGCTGCAGTACGGCGAACTCTTTCGGCGTGAGGGTTAGCCGCTCACCGGATCGAGTAACGACGTGCCGCGCCGTGTCCAGCCGCAGGTCGCCGTGGACGAGGACCGGCGGGGCGGCCGGACCAGGGCGACGGCCGAGGGCCAGGACGCGAGCGACCAGCTCGGCGAAGGCGAAGGGCTTGGGCAGGTAGTCGTCGGCCCCCAAGCCGAGTCCCTCGACCCGGTCGCCCACCGTGCTCGCCGCAGTCAGCATGAGGATGCGACTGCCGCATCCCTCCGCGACGAGCGTGCGGCAGACGTCGTCGCCGTGGACGCCCGGCAGGTTGCGGTCGAGCACGAGCACGTCGTAGCGGGCCATCTCCGCGCGGTCGAGCGCCTCCTGGCCGTCGAAGGCGAGGTCGACGGTCATGCCCTGCCGGCGCAGGCCGGTGGCCAGCGTCTCGGCCAACTCCACCTGATCCTCCACCAGTAGCACCTTCATCGGCCCAATCCTCGGCCGTCTTCCCGATCGCGTTGCGGACGCCGGCGCGGCGCCCTCAGGATGCCGGACGACCGGTAACACTACGGTAACAATTGATTTTACCTCCCTGTTACCGCTGGTGTCGTACGAGTATCCCGGGACGATCGCTCCGCGCCCGCCATGCCGGGTGGCGGGCGAGAACGTTCGGGAACTCTCTGGAGAGCCGATGCGGCGACGTCGCAGCTTGAGCATCGTCGCCGCGTCCTCGGCTTCTCTTCGTCGTGAGGAGGTCGTCATTTGACGAGTGCGTGGTCGGCGGATTCGGACGTCGCGGACGCTCCGGCAGTGGTTCAACCGGCGGTCGCGTCGGACTCCCGGGCCCTGCGTTTCCTGATCGTTGGCGCCGTGGTTGCCGCGTACATCGTGCTGGGGATCGTGCTGCGTCTCAATACATACGAGTACCAGTTGCTGGGCGTGCCCATCCTGGTGGCGTTCCAGTTGGGAATCCAGCGGCAGCCGTTCCGCGCGCTGTGGGTGCGCTCGGCGCCACCCCTCCGGCTGGACGCACGCTTCGTCGTCCTCTGGGTGGTAGTCGGACTGGTTCCGGCCTACGACGCTGTGAGCGCGCTCGGCCAGCGAGATCCGGTATCCGCGGCTTTCTACGCGACGGCGATCGCCGGAGCCTTCGGGCTCGCCTTCGCGCTGCGGGCGATGCGCGTCCAGACGGTCTGGCAGCTGGTCCTCTGTGTGCTGACCGTGAGCGCCATCGGCATCCTGCCGTCTACTCTGTCGCTGCTGCTGCCGCACCTGATCCACCTGCACATTGCCTCGGCCAACGCGGCCGCGGGAGCCACGACCGCCCAGCGACTGCGCGGGGGAGCCGGCGCGTTCCTGCTCCTGCCGGTAGGCTTCATGGTAGAGGAGGTTTTCTTCCGCGGCGCACTGGACACGTACCTGCACCGGGGAGAGCGTGGCACCGGCTGGCTGTCGGCCATCTACGTGTCGGCGCTGTGGGGCCTGTGGCACCTGCCGGGACAGTCGCTGGCCTTCGGGCACCTCCTCTCGACGGTTGTCGGGTTGCTGGTGGCGCAGATCGCCATCGGTGTTCCGCTGTCCCTCTGGTGGCGCAAGAGCGGCAACCTGACGGTGCCCGACACGGCGCACGCACTGCTCGAGGTGGCGCGCGCCATCATTGGCGGGGGCTGAGAGCCCCGTGTGTGCATCGACGCGGGCGTGGGGAACCTCGTCACCGGTACGCACCCCGGCATCACAGAGGACAAAGAACGTGGGCGGCCCGGTTCGGGGTCGCCCGCGTCGCGATGGCTGAAGCGGATACGCTCAGTGGGCCTGGATCGCCGGGACATCCTGGAAGAGCGCGGTGGACATGTAGCGTTCGGACAGGTCGGGGAAGATCGCGACGATGATTTTGCCCCGGTTCTCGGGCCGCGCCGCCACCCGCGCCGCGACGGCCGCGGCCGCGCCGCTCGAGATGCCGACCAAGAGCCCCTCCTCGCGCATGAGCCGCTTGGCCATCTCGATCGCGTCGGGCGTCGACACGGATCCGACCTCGTCGATCACCGCCCGGTGCAGCACCTCCGGCACGAAGCCCGGTGAGATACCCTGGATGCCGTGAGAGCCACCGTGGCCCTCGGCCAGAACCGGCGACTCGGTCGGCTCGACGACCACGACCTGGATGTTGGGGTTGCGCTCCTTCAATGCCTCGCCGACCCCGGTGATGGTCCCACCGGTGCCGGCACCGGCGACGAAGATGTCGACTCTACCGTCGGTGTCTTCCCAGATCTCGACGGCCGTCGTCAGCCGGTGGGCGTCCGGGTTGGCCGGGTTCCAGTGCTGGCGC
Source organism: Thermomicrobiaceae bacterium (assembly GCA_035532355.1). Lineage (GTDB taxonomy): Bacteria > Chloroflexota > Chloroflexia > Thermomicrobiales > Thermomicrobiaceae > DASSZN01. Next base: position 16,347 of record DATKRJ010000455.1, read on the forward strand.
GGCTTCCAGACTTTAGGAAGCGTCTCGGCGATACGGTTGGCCTCCTCGATCGCCCCAGGCGTGCCCTGGTCGGCCGGCGTCAGGACGACCTCCGCCCCGAGCGCCTTCAGCAGCGTCACGCGCTCGGGGCTGTTGCGCGCCGACATGGTGATGATGATGCGGTAGCCGCGGATGGCCGCCACCCAGGCCAGGCCGATGCCGGTGTTACCGCTGGTCGCCTCAACGATGACCGTGCCGGGAGTCAGCACGCCGCGCTGCTCGGCGTCGCGGACCATGTTGAGCGCGATGCGGTCTTTGACCGAGAACCCGGGATTGAACATCTCGAGTTTGGCGTAGACGGTTGCACCCCCCGGTGCGACGACCTTGTTCAGCCGCACCAGCGGCGTGTGTCCGACCAGTTCCGTCGCGTCGCGTGCGCTGCGCATTGATCCTGGATCCTCTCGCGGGGTCGTCTGCTGCAAGCCTGCACCAGACTGCAACGTCCGACTCCGGGACGCTATTTCCGCGCCGCACGCGACCGGGCGAGGGCTATTTCCCGTGGGGTTCGCCGGTCACGATGGGGACGTCATCGCGATTGCCCCACTCCGCCCAGCTCCCGTCGTAGACGCGCACGTTGTGGTAGCCAGCCATCCAGAGGGCGAGCGCGGCGTGGGCGGCCCGCACGCCACCCTGGCAGTAGGTGATGATCGGCGTGTCGGACGCGAGTCCCTGCGCCTCGTGACGCCCGCGGATGGCGTCGCCCGGGGCGAAGGTGCGGTCGCGATCCCAGTTGAGGTTTCCCTGCCAGAAGACGTGCGTCGCACCGGGGATCCGGCCGCCGTGCCGGGCGCGCACCTCTTCGCCGATGAACTCGCTCAGGCGGCGGACGTCGAGGAGGCGGGCATTGCCGCTCCGCTGCGCGGCCAGGACGTCGTCGAACGACGCGACGAGCTCGGGGTGGCCGGTGGACGGGTCGATGGTGAATGTGCCGGACACGGGCAGGGGTAACTCGTCGGTCACCGGCCGCCCCTCCAGGGTCCACTTCGTCCAGCCGCCCTCGAGGATGCGCAACCGGTCTTGCCGTCCGTAACGGGCCAGGATCAGCCAGACGCGGGACGAGTAGTGTCCGCCCTCGTCGTCGTAGAGCACCGCCAGCGTGTCGTCGCCGACGCCCAGGCTGCCCATGGCCGAGGCCACCTGCTCGGGCGGCGCGATCATGTAGTCGACGGACTGAATGGGGTCGCTGAGGGCCTCGGCCCAGTTGAGGTAGACCGCGCCCGGGATATGAGCCCGCTCGTACTCGTCGCGCCCGGAGCGATCGAAGTAGTAGCGGCAGTCGACCACCCGAACAACCGGGTCGTCGAGGTGCTCCTTCAGCCAGGCGGTGCTGACGAGCACCCGGTCGCGCTCCACGCTGAAGCCCATCTCTGGCCCTCTCCCTCCGTCGAACCTGTTGAGAATCCTCCCGGCCGAGTATACGTCGACACTGCGGTGGTTCTTCGCCATGGCCGTCGCGGGCTGCCGTCAGCGCTGCTCCGGACCCTCCGGGCGGGTACGCCGCCAGCGCAGATAGGCGACGAAGTTGGCGACCTCCCCCGCCTCGTCGTCACTCAGTTCGTCGAGGGCGCGTCTGAGCGGCTCGCGCTCCGGGTCCCGAGGCGGCGGGAGCGCGCCGCGGCGCTCGAACTCGCCGGCGACGCGCGTCAGCAGCTCCGGCAGGAGGAACTCGAACACGCGAGCCAGCTGAGCCAGGATCGCACCGGACGGTTCCTTGCGACCGCGCTCGATCTCACTGAGGTACGGAACCGATACTCCCGACCGCGCGCTGAGCTCGCGGAGTGTCCAGCCGCGCTCCGACCGGAGCGACCGGACAAGCTCGCCGACGGCCTCGCGGTACGCGGCGCCCTCGTCCATGGTCTAGCCGTACCTGAACAGGCGAATGGCCGGTCCGGTGAGTCCCTCGAACACGCCAGGCCCAGCGGCGGCTTCAGGATCGACGGCTGTTCGGGCCCCGTCCGTGACGGACCCCACCCGCGCCGTGGGCCCGATCGGGAGCCGGCGGTGCGAGCTGGGCGAGCGCACCTTCAACCTCTCCAGCCTGGTCGCTGACCACGAAGACCTCCTGCACCGACGAGCCGCGCCGCGCGATGAGCTTGACGCCGGTGGCGGTCAGCGCGGTGACCCGCACGAGCAGGCTTCCGCCGGGGCGGGCGTGGGTCGCATAGATCCGGCCCGGCACGATCGAGCTGACGCCGTCGAGCGCGGACAGCTCGAGTAGCACCTCCTTGAGTCCGGGAAGAATGCCGTGCTCGACCTTCAGGATGCCCTCGCGGTAGCGCACCTCGACGTCTCCTCGGGCGAAGGGACCGGCTGTCATGGTCGCGACGGACGGGCGAGCCGCCGTCAGCAGTCCGGCGTCCTGCCGGCTTCCAGTACCAGGGCCTCCGCGTCCCCGACGTCGCCCCACGCGGCAATCGTAATCCACTCGCGGCGCCGGCGCTCGATCGCGGCGAGACAGTCGGCCGAAACCTCGGCGAGCCGCCGCGCGTCGCCGTACTTGGATTCGTCGACTGCTACCGCGAGCAGCTGGTGGTCGTCGCCCGGCCGGGGCAACAACCCGATGACGCGCACCGCGAGGCAGGTATCGGTGCGAAGCGGTGTGGTCGAGAGAATCATGACGTCGAGCGGGTCGCCGTCCGCGGCATTGTCGGTCTCGACGAGACACCCGTAGTTGACCGGCCACGGACTACGGGCGTGGGGATGCCGCCACTCGCGCCACACCCGGGCGGCGGGGCCCAAGGCGTGGTGGTGGGGCGAACCCCACGGGTCCTCGACGATGGCATTCCGGATCACGCCGGTGGGCGATTGGACGCGAGCGGGGTCGCCGGATAGGCGGCGTCCGCGCCCCACTGGGCCCACGACCCGTCGAACACGCGCACCGAACGGTAGCCGAGGAGCTTGAGCGCCACATACGTCTGCGCGGCATCGACACCGTCGAGCCCGTAGACCGCCACCGTGTGGCTCGGGTCGAGCCGAGCGGCGGCGAAGGCGCGGGCGAGCGCCCCCGGATCATCGTAGTAGGGGATGGATCCCGGCTGCACGACCGCGGTCCAGGGCACGTCAACCGCGCCCGGGATGCGGCCGATCCGCAGGCGGCCGAACCAGGTCTGCGCCTGCTCCGCGAGGGTCCGATTGTCCACGATCGAGAGGGTGCCGTCGGTCAGGTGCTGCCGCAACTCGGAGTTGGAGATGAGCGCGCCGTATTCGAGCGTCTGGACCAACCCGCCGGGCGGCGGCGGGGTTGTGTGCTGAGTGAGGCTGTGGCCGCCGGCCAGCCAGGCCTGCCTGCCGCCATTCAGCAGCATCACTCGATCGAACCCGATCGCGTTGAGCATCCAGAGGACTCGCGCCGCATAGCGCCCGCCGCTGGCGTCGTAGACGACGACGGTCGAGGTCGCCGTGATGCCGGAATCGCGAATGATCTTGGCTCGGACGTCGGCGCCCGCGAGCATGCCGTAGACGTCGTTGTTGACCTCGATCGTGTCCTGCCACCAGACGTGGACCGCCCCCGGGATGTGACCGGCGTTGAAGTCGGCCAGGGAGCCGACGTCGATCAGGCGCAGGCTCGGATCGCTCAGGTGGGTGGCGACCCAGTCGACGGTGGTCAGGATGCTCCCACCGGGGTAGCTCGCGCGGTCGCTGGGTACGCCGGCCGGACCGCTCGGCGCGGGCGAACTGCCGCCCGGAACGCTGCATGCGGTCAGGAGCAGCAGGACCGGTAGCAGCAACCAGGCGCGAGTTCGAGCGGAGCGCGCGGTTAGGCTGTCCACGATTGAGGAACGATAGGGACATCCAGCGGCTCCGTCAAGGGCGAGCCGCTTCAGGTTACTTTCAGGTTTAGTTAAGAGCGACTTCACGGCGCGTGTCCATCATGGGACATGGCCGGATGAGGAGAGCACCGGCCGGACCCGAGCGAGACGGTCAACAGCCACACCGCCGCACCAACAACGCTGTCGCCGTAAGCCGCTCCGGGTAGGAGACAAAGGGCCGGAAAGGGCCCGTCTGAACGCGACAACTTCGAGACCCCGGGCAGCGAGTCGCGCCGCTGCCCACCCCCTACACTCCCCCTTATCCCGCGAGAGGCCTGGACCACCAGCCAGGCCTCTCGTATGTCCGGCGTTCGACGGACCCGCGCGTTTCACGACTGATTGACGGTCAGCCCCACTGCACGAGCTCGACACGATTGCCTTCGGGATCACGGATAAAGACGAGGCGCACGCGTGTGCCGAACTCCCGGCTGAGATCGGTCAGGGGCACGTCGAGCGGGATACCCGCGGCGGCCAGTCCCTCGACGATCGCATCCAGGTTCGAGACCGCCAGGCCGACGTGGTCGAAGACGCCCTTGTCCCCGATGTCCTGGTCTCCGGCGCGCACGAGCTGAACCCCCGGGAAGAAGAACGCGTCCGGGCGCGCCGGATCGCCACGGGTGAATTGAACGGGGATGCCGAGCGTGTCCCGGTAGAAACGCACCACCGTGTCGAGGTCGCGCACCCGGATCGCCGCATGGCACCGCGCGGCGTCGATCTGAGCGTTGACGGCCATCGAGCCCTCCTCACTCTGCTCTCCGCGTCCTATGGTCGTGCTCCGGGCCGCGGCTGCTACCGACGCCGAGTGGCCGGCAGCTTAGCGGGGCGGGCGGGGCGCAACTAACCGACTCGTCGCCGGTCGGCTCCATCGCGCTCCGCCCCGCTCGACACCGCTACTGAATCGCGTAGCTGACGGTGACCTGCACCGTGACCAGGTTCTGTCCGGGCTGGATCGGCGTCGCGACGGAGCCGGCGGCGGCCGAGACGTCGGTCCGGATGGGCGTCGTCCCGGCGCCCTCGGAGATCGTCAGCGGCTGACCGAGCGAGACGTTTCCGAGTTGCGCGAGCTGTGTGGCGCGGTTGTGGGCGTCCTGCATGGCGAGATCGCGCGCCTGCTTGACGGCGGCGTCCTGGTTCTGGAGCACGAACTGGATGCCGTAGACCACGTTGGCGCCCTGAGCCACCGCGGTGTCGATGATGGAGCCCACTTTGTCGACCGGCTGGACCGTTACCTGCACCGTAGAGATGACCTGGTAACCGGTCGGCGGCGTGGTCGGATCTTTCCGGTCGACGTTGATCGAGTAGTTGGTAGTGCGGATCTGATTGGCTGGGATGCCGGCCCCCTTCAGCGCCGCGAGCACGGCGGTCAGCTTCTGGTTGACTGCCTGCTGGGCCGTGGCGAGATCGGCGTTCTGCTCCTGCACCCCGAGCTCGACCTGGGCCGTGTCCGGCGCGATCGCGACCTGCCCGGTGCCTTGAACGGTGATCGAGCGGGTCGTCGTCGACGTCGTGTCGGCCGCGGCCGGGGGTACGGTCGGTAGGCGGCCACCGCCGACGGCGGCCACGAACGCTCCGATTACCACCAGCGCGGCGATCACGACCACCGCGCCCAGCGGGCGAATGGCTCTGGACATCGGACCCTCCTTCGCGAAAGCGATCGATGTGCCCCACGGCACCCGGTTGCCTCAGAACCCTGAGCGTCGTAGCCGCGGCAGGGCCACGGTAGCGACGAGTAGCCAGAGGAGAACGAGGGCGATGGCGAGCTCCGCGATCCGCCAGCCGCTCGGCGAAGCGGTGCTACCTTGGACCGCGGAGGTCGATGGCAACGCCGCTGCAACGGGTGTCTCCGGAGCGGGTGTCGACCCCGCCGTGACCGCGGCGGTGCGTGGGGCCGGGCTGGCCGCGGCGCTGGCGGCCGACGACTGCACCGCCGCGCCCGCCGCGGGTATGGACGTCGGCGGCCTAGTCGCCGAGGTCGTGGTCGAGGCGGCGGTTGACCCGCTCGAGGTGAACGTCTGAGGACGTGCCGAACTCTCGGTCGCGGCAGGTTTCGCGCCACCGGCGTGCGTCACCAGGTCCGCGCCGACGACCAGCACGAGCAGCACGGCGGCGGCGGCCGTCGCCCAGCGCATAGCGGGCTGGAGCCGGATGAACCAGGGTGTCGGCAGCGCCACCGGCGCGGGCACCATCGCCGCGGTGATCCGGAACGACCGCGGCGGTTCGGGAAGCGGCAGTGCCGCGAGCCGGTCGACCAGCGTCGCCAGTTCTTGCAGCGCCCGGCGGCAGGCCCCGCACGCTTCGAGGTGCGCGGCCAGGGCGCGCCGACGCGACTCACTGTCGACCTGGCCCTCCAGGTAGTCCGACAGCTCCGTATCCGAGATGTGCTCGTCGTCCGGAGGCGTCCGATCGTCAACCATGATCCGTCGTTCCGCTTCGCGGCGCCGCAGCCGGCCGGTTCGCCAGCGCCTCAGCCACGCTCGTCTCCGTTAACCTGACGACTGACCTCCTCCAGGAGTTCCCGCGCGTGCGGGTCGCGTCGCAGCACGTCGCGGAGCCGCGCCCGGGCGCGGCTGAGGCGCGACTTCACCGTGCCGAGCGTCACCCGGGTGATGTCGGCGATCTCGTCGTACTGGTAGCCGTGGACGTCGTGCAGCAGCACGACCAGACGCTGGTCCTCCGGGAGGGTTGCGAGCGCGGCCTCGAGCCGCCGGCCCAGCTCGTGGCGTCCGGCCGTGCGCTCCGGGTCGTCGACGGCGGCGTCGGCGGACCACTCGGGGTCGCCCTCGGCCAGCGCCGCGTCCAGGGACTCAGCGGGCCGGCGCTGATGGTGGCGCAGCAAGTCGTAGCTGCGGTTCGTGGCGATCCGGAGCAGCCAGGGACGGAAGGTGGGCCCGTCGAACTGGTTTAGCGCGGTGTAGGCGCGGATGAAGGTGTCTTGAGTCGCGTCGTCCGCGAGGTCATGGTCCCGCAGCAGCCGCAGGCAGATCGCGTAGACGATGCGTTGATGACGCTCGACGAGACGGTTGAAGGCCGCCAGGTCGCCCCGGCGTGCCGCCTCGACCAGTTCCGCGTCGGTAGGCAGGCCCGCCGCGCCCGTGGCCAACGCTCCTCCTCACGACCAATTATCGCAGACGGTCGATTCGTCAGGAGACGATCCCGGGCGATACCGAATCTGTTTGGTTCCTTTGGGCTATCCCCGGACGTCCATGGTCGCCGGTACACTCGCGGTAGCTGATGGACGAACCCATCTACGGAGGCGGCTGAGATGGCGCAGGTCAACCCGATGTTCGAGCACCCACGCACACGCATGATGCCGGCGAACGGCAAGGCGAAGGCGATCGGCGTGCTCCTGGTCGACGACCACGTGCTCTTTCGTCAGGCGCTGCGCCACCTGCTGGAATCCGAGCCCGACATTCGCGTCGTCGGCGAGGCGGGGGACGGACGCTCGGCCGAGGCGCTGGCCACGCGCGACCGGCCGGATGTAATCCTGATGGACATCAGCATGCCGGGCATCGATGGCGTCTCGGCGACCCGGGAGCTCAAGTCCGAGCTGCCGACCGTCAAGATCATCATCCTGACGATGTTCGCCGAGGATGCGCACGTCATCCGGGCGATCCGTGCCGGCGCCGACGCCTACCTGCTGAAGAACACCGAGTCGGTCAAGGTCATCGACGCGATCCGGGCAGTAGCGCGCGGCGAGTCGGTGATCGAGCCGCAGCTCGCCACCAAGCTGCTGTCCGAGTTCCGCCGCATCTCCGAGTACCGCGAGGAGGAGAGCGTCGCCGGGCTGACCGAGCGCGAGGTCCAGCTCCTGCGGCTTGTCGCGAGCGGGCTGAGCAACAAGGAGATCGCGTCCGAGCTCAACCTGGCCGAGAGCACGGTCAAAAACCGGCTCTCCGTCCTGTTCGAGAAGCTCGACGTGAAAGACCGCACCCAGGCGGCGATCTACGCGCTGTCCCACGGCCTCATCACCAAGAAGCCGTAGTCCCCGGTCCTCGACCTCACGGCTGCCGCAGTACCCTGTCCGCCCGGCGGCGCGCCACGGGAGCGAGGGTGTTCGCCCCTCCAGATACCGCCGTTGTCGATTCGCGGTCGACGCCGACTTCGATCGCGGACGTTGGCCGGCCGAGCGTTCCATCGAGGTGAGGACAGCGCGACGGCGCCGCGTGTCGCGGCAACGTCAACGCAGGTGGAAGAGCCGCAGCCACTGCATCCAGTTTGCCTGCTGGTCCGGACGGGCCGCCGTCGCGGGCGCCGGGGTCGCGGCCGGCGTAGGCGCGGGCTCGAGCCGCATCAAGATCACCGTCTCGCCGGGATGCGACAAGTTGAGGTCACGCCGTGCGATCTGCTCGACGTAGGACGAGTACTGGTCGGACTGGTATTGGGCGAGCTGGCTCTTGAGCGCGTCCTGCTTGGCCTGCAACGACGCCAGGTCGGCCTGGCGGCCGGCCACTTCCGTCTCCAGTGCGCGCGCCTTCCATGCCTGCTGACCGAAGGCCACCACGAAGTAGAGCCCGATCACCAGGACGATCGCGGCCACGAGCCGCCCGCGGTTGCGCGCGAAAAGGTCGGCAAGGGACTCGCGAACCCCCGACATCGCTGGGTTACTCCCCGCGTCCGTGTAAATCTTTGTCGAGGGTTTCACTTAATGTCGCCTGCGCGACGGCCGCGTCGATCTCCGGGCGGCGCGTGTGCCACTCGGTGGCCTGCTCGTAGGCATGGGCGACGCGGAGCACGGTGGCCTCGTCGAAGGCCCGTCCCATGACCTGGAGGCTCACCGGGAGGCCGTGGGCGAAACCGCAGGGGATGGCGATCCCCGGGATGCCGGCCATGTTCGCCGGGATCGTGAAGATGTCCGACAGGTACATCTGGATCGGGTCCGTCGCCCGCTCACCGATCGCGAAGGCCACGGTCGGGGAGGTCGGCGCGACGATGGCGTCGACTCCGGCGAACGCCTCGTCGAAGTCGCGCTTGATGAGCGTGCGGACCTGCTGCGCCTTGACGTAATACGCATCGTAGTAGCCGGAGCTGAGGGCGTAGGTGCCGAGCATGATGCGCCGCTTGACCTCCGCGCCGAAGCCCCGCCCGCGCGTCTCCAGATAGCTCTCGAGCAGCGTGTCGCCCTGAATGCTGAGGCCGTACTTCACCCCGTCGAAGCGCGCGAGGTTCGCGCTCGCCTCGGCCGGGGCGACGATGTAGTAGGTGGCCAGGGCGTACTCGGTGTGAGGCAGGCTGACCTCCACGATCTCCGCGCCGAGGCGCCGCAGGTCGTCGATCGCGGCGCCGACCGCGTCCTCGACACCGGGATCCATGCCCTCGATCTGGTACTCGCGCGCCACGCCGATGCGCATCCCGCGGATGTCGCTGTCCAGCAGTGTCGCGTAGCGCGGCACCGGCGCATCGACCGACGTCGAGTCGTACCGGTCGACGCCGCTGATGGCCTCGAGCAGGAGCGCGGCATCCTCGACGCTGCGCGCGAACGGCCCGATCTGATCGAGGCTGCTGGCAAAGGCGATCAGTCCAAAGCGCGAGACACGGCCGTAGGTCGGCTTCAGGCCGACGACGCCGCAGAAACCGGCCGGCTGGCGGATCGACCCGCCGGTGTCGGATCCGAGCGAGAGGATCGCCTCCTCGGCCGCCACGGCGGCGGCGGAGCCGCCGCTGCTCCCGCCGGGCACCGTCCGGAGATCCCACGGATTGTGTGTGGTGAAGAACGCAGAGTTCTCGGTCGACGACCCCATGGCGAACTCGTCGGTGTTGGCCTTACCGACGAAGACGGCGCCCTGGGCGCGCAGCCGCGCGACGACGGTGGCGTCGTAGGGCGACACGTAGCCGTCGAGCATGCGCGAGGCGGCGGTCGTCGGGGCGTCGACCGTGCACAGGATGTCCTTCAGCGCGACCGGGATTCCGGTGAGCGGCTGGGAACGCCCGGCGGCGATCCGCCGGTCCGCCGCCTCGGCCTGAGCACGGGCCACTCCATCCAGCACGGTGATGAACGCGTGAACTCGCGGCTCGAGTCGGTCAATCCGCGCCAGGTGGGAGTCCGCCAGCTCCATCGCGCTGATCTCGCGCCTGTCCAGCCGCCGGCGCGCCTCGACCGCGCTGAGTCGGGTCAGTTCCTCCGGCACCATCGCCTCACTCTCAAGCTGGCGGTCAGGATTCCTCGAGGACGGCATTGACCTTGAACATGTCGTCCTCCTGCTGCGGCGCGTTCTTGAGGACGTCCGCGACGCTCAGCGAGGGTTGGACCTCGTCGTCGCGCAGGACGTTCTGGAGGGTGATGACCTGGGCGGTCGGCAGGATGGCTTCCGTGTCGAGCTCTTGCAGGCGGCCGATGTGCTCGAGGATGGACGAGAGCTGCTCACGCATCCGCTCGCGCTCCTCCGCGGTCAGGCCGAGCCGCGCCAGCAACGCCACGTGGTCCACCTCTTCAAAGCTCAGCTTCATCGCCCGACCGACCTCCGATCCCCCCGAGTTGCTGTGCCGTCAGGGCACAGGGCGAGTGTAGCATACCCGACCGGTAGCGGCTGAGTCCGCGTTCGTACGCCGCGAACGCCCCGCCGTCTTCCGACGCGAGACACGGGTATAATCACCGCGGCGCAACATCCACATCCGCGGCGACGGTCGGGGATAGCTACAGCCCCGGGGGACTCATGCGCACATCTGTTGAACCCAGCGGTGCCCGCCGATCGAGGTCGCAGCGCGGCTACCCGGCCGTGCGCCTCGTCGTCGTCGTGCTCCTCGCCGTACTCGTCGGAGGCTGCGTCGACACCGACCAGTCGGCCATCGCCCCCGGCGTCGCGGATTCCGGCGCATCGGTTCCGGACGCCGCCGTGTCGGCCACACCGGACGCGCGACCGGACGTCGCGCTGGTGCTCAATCAGGCCCCGGCGGCCCGCCGAATCTACTTCATGCACGGCCGGGACCTCTGGCAGCTGCCCATTGACAATCTGGCGGCGCCGGTGGTTACCGGTGAGAACATCGTGGCGTTCTCGCCGGCCCCCGACGGCGAGCAGGTCGTGGTCGTGTCGCGGGCCGCGTCCGGCACCGAGCAGATCGCGCTGGTGCGTGCCGATAGCTCGGTCGCGCTGCGGGTCAATGCCGGCTCGCTGGCGGGTGACCGGCAGCCGATCGTCTCGGTCGCTTGGGCGCCGCATGGGGAGGCCGTCGCCGTAGCGCGCGCCGACGGCGGGATCGAGATCGTCAACGCCGACGAGACGGTTCGCGAGCTCGTCACCGGCGGCGGAACGCCGAACCCGGGTAACCTGGCCTGGTCGCCGGATAGCCAGGCGCTGGCGTGGCTTGCCCCCGCGACGCTCGGGAAGGCCACTGCCCTCTACACGGTTCCGGTGGCTGGAGGACAGCCGCACCGGGTGGTCGGCGCGGCCGACGCGTCGACCGCCGTGGTCGCGATGGCATGGTTGCCGGGACGTGGGACCATTGCCTACGTGCGCCGTGGCGCGAATGTGGCGGGCGGCGACGTCTTTGAGGTCCCGGCGGGCGGTGCCGAAGCGTCGGTGCTGATCTCGGCCGGGCAGTTCGCTCCGGTGGCAGGCATCGTCCACCTCGCCGCCTCGGCCGACGGCCGCTACCTCATCGGGACCGTCTTCGTTCCCGGTGATCAAGTCCCGCAGTTCCAGAGCCTGCGCCTGATCGATCTCACCACGAATGTCGTGTCCGAGATTCCGACGGCGCGCGGAGAGACGGTGACCGACGCCTGGTTCGCGTCCGGCCAGTTGATCTTCCGTGCGATCGACGAATCACGCAGTACCGTGACGGGCACGTATACCGGGACGGAGCCGTTCGCGCTCTACCAGGTCGACCTCGCCACGATGGCGCTCCACGAGCGCTATCGAAGCTAATCGATACCCCGTCTGTCACGGAACTGTGAGGCCCGGAGTGCTCTCGTCACGCGCATGAGACATCATCCGGTCTAGAGTGGACGCGCGGGTGGCCGTTACCTGTATTGGCCTGCCACCCACGGTCCGGCAGACGAGCCAGCTCGGCGAAACCGCGCGGGGACGCGACGAAGGAGCGAAGGATGGACGTCGGACGCGGCCGCAACACCGCGGCGGGGTTGATCGGGGTCGGGCTGGTCGTGGCGGGGGCGCTGCTGCTGCTCGGCGAATTGGGGGTCAACCTGTTCGAGTTTGGGTGGCCCTTCTTCGTGATCGGCCCAGGGTTGCTCTTCTACCTCGGGATGATCGCGCGGGGGCGACGGGGGGCGCCGCTGGCGATACCCGGCACCATCATCACGATGGTTGGGTTGATCCTGCTCTACCAGAACGCCTTCGACCACTGGGAAAGCTGGGCGTACGTCTGGACGCTCATCTTCCCGACGGCCATCGGGTTGGGGATGATCATTCAGGGGCTTTGGGGCGGTGAGCCGGAGCCTGCTCGGACCGGAAGCCGCTTCGTCATGGTCGGCCTGGTCATGTTCGTGGCGCTGGCGATCTTCTTCGAAGGGCTGCTGAACATCAGCGGCTTTGCCAGCAGCGCCTGGACCACGTACCTGGCGGCCGCCGCGCTGGTGCTCGCCGGCCTGCTCGCGATCGCGTCCGGCTTCCGTCCGCGCCGGGCTCCGGATGCCGGGAGCTGAGGACGCGGTGCTAGCTCGGCTCGATCTCCTGGGCGGCGAAGATGGCACGTGCGGCTCGCAGCCGCTCCTCATCCTCCTCGTCCCGCGGGGCCGGCGGCGGCTCTTCGCCAACGGCCGTGGGAATCTCCCCGTTGCCGTTGGACGGTAGGGTGACGGCGGACGGTCCTGCGGCGGCTGGAGCGGCTAACGCGGCGGATCGGGCCTCCTCGGGGGCCAGGCACTTGATCCGGTAGCTTCCGCCAATGTGCCGGCCCAGCGAATCCTCGACTACGCGTCGCGCGTTGTCCTCGTTCAGCTTGTTGCGGTGGAACTCGTAGGGTGAGACGAGGACCACCTCGTCGCCCCGGATCGCGACCGGGTCCACCGAGCCGAGCAGCGCGGCGATGCGGGAGTTCGCCGCCTTGACGTCCCGGCGAATCTGCGTCCAGCTCGCAACGAGCCGCTCGAGGGCCGGATCGCCCGCCGCCGGTTCCGGCGGCGAGGAGGCCGGGTCCGGCGGCTCCGGCTGTCGCGCTCGGCTCGTCGCAGGGACCGAAGCGGCGCGGTGTGGGGGCGCCGGCTCGGGTCGCCGCTCAGGGCGCGGGCTCTCGGCCGGGCGCGTGAGTAGCGGGGGAGCCGCGGTAGCTGGATCGGCAGACTCCCCGAAGGACGTCTCCTGGGCGGTGCCGACGATCGACTCGACGAGGGCGATCTCGAGCGGTAGCTGGGCGAACGAGCTGCGGTTGAGCGCCCCCTCGATCCCGCAGAACGTCCGCACGAGCGCGGCGATCTCGACCAGACTGAAACGCTGTGCCTGCTCGAGTGCATCCGGCGTGGTCTCGTCGGGCGTCCCACCCGCGCGGATGAGGAGCAGCGTGCGCAGGTAGGCGACGAGCTGGCGGTTGAGCTGGTGAACGTCCTCACCGTTCTCGATCGCCTCGGCGATCGCCTTCAGTCCAGCGGCGACATCGCGTCGCGCCAGCGCGTTCACCAGCGCGATCAGGCGGTCGCCCCGGCTGAGGCCGACCACGCGGCGCACGTCCTCCGCCGTGATCGAGCGACGGCCCTCCGGCGAGTCGCAGAAGAGGGCGAGCTGGTCGAGCAGTCCGAGCGCGTCACGGAGGCTACCGGTCGACTGGCGCGCGATCAGGCGCAACGCCTCGTCCTCGACCTCCAGGCCCTCCATGCCGCAGACACGCCGCATGTGCTCGACGGCCACGGACACCGGAAAGCGGTGGAAGTCGAACCGCTGGCACCGTGACGCCACGGTGTCCGGCAGCTTGTCCGGCTCGGTGGTGGCGAGCACGAATTTGACGTGGCCGGGGGGTTCCTCGAGCGTCTTGAGGAAGGCGTTGAAAGCGTCCCGCGTGAGCTGGTGGGCCTCATCGATGATGTAGAAGCGCACACGCAGCGCGGTCGGGGCGTACTTGACCTTGTCGCGCAGGTCGCGGATGTCGTCCACGCCGCGGTTCGAGGCGGCGTCGATCTCGATGATGTCCACGGCGGAGCCGGCGTTGATCGCCCGGCAGGCGGTGCAGGCGTTGCAGGGGCGTCGGCTCGGGTCGGGGTCGAGGCAGTTGACGGCCTTGGCCAGCAGCCGGGCGGTGGTGGTCTTGCCGGTGCCGCGCGGTCCGCAGAAGAGGTAGGCGTGCGCCACCCGGTCGAGGGCAATGGCATTGCGCAGGGTGCGCGCGACCGCCTCCTGCCCGACCAGCTCTTCAGGATCGAACGAGGTTGGGCGGTACTTCCGGTACAATGACTGCGACTGCGCCGATGCCTCCGCGCGGCCGTTCGCCTCCTGGTCCATCCTCGTCGTGATCCTTCGGGTACCCTCGTGAGGCGGCGCTCAGTGTCCGTACGGATTATACCGGACGGCAGGTGCGGGCGAAAGGCGCGTGACCGGTGGGCGTGCTCTACCTGGTGGCAACCCCGATCGGAAACCTGGAGGACATCTCGCTCCGCGCGCTCCGGGTGCTGCGTGAGGCCGATCTGATCGCGGCCGAGGACACGCGCCATTCCGGTCGGCTGCTCAAGCACTTCGACATCCAGACGCCGATGGTCAGCTACCACGCTCACAGCGGCACCGGTCGGGCGGAGGAGGTCCTGCGGGTGCTGGAGACCGGCGACGTCGCCGTGATCTCCGACGCGGGCATGCCGGGTATCTCCGACCCGGGCCACGATTTGGTTCGACGCGCGATCGAGCGTGGGGTGCGGGTGGAGCCGGTCCCCGGAGCGTCCGCGGTGGTCGCGGCGGTCGCCGTGTCGGGCCTGGTCCCCGGCGGGTTTGTCTTCGCCGGGTTCCTCCCGCGGCGCGGACGCGAGCGACGGGCCACCATCGCGGTGCTGAGCGGGGCCGGGCTTCCGCTGGTGCTCTATGAGGCCCCGCATCGTCTGGCCGCGACGCTGACCGATCTGGCCGCTGTGCTGGGCGATCGGGCCGTGGCCGTCTGCCGCGAACTGACGAAGCTCCACGAAGAGGTGGTGCGCACGACCCTAGAGGAGGCCCGCGCTGAGGTGCGGGAGCGAACGCCGCGCGGCGAATACGTGCTGGTCGTCGGAGCGGCGGAGGGTAGGCCGGAGGTGGCGGAGTTCGAGGATGTGTCGGAGCTGCTGAGCGAGCGGCTGCGGGCCGGTGAGTCGCCGAGCGCCGCGGCAAGGGCGGTGGCGCGCGAGACGGGGCAGCCCCGCAGCGAACTGTACCGGCGCGCACTCGAAGTGCGGGAGCGGGCGCGCGCGGAGGCGAGCCCGGCGAGTTCCGAGTGAGCCGCGCCTCTCACGGGTATGTCTGGATCCCAGCCGGCCTCGGCCGGCTTCGGCGGTGAGCGCGGCGGTTCAGCGCCGCGCGAGTTCGGCGGAGCGCCGTCGGATGGAAAGCTGCGCCGAGGCAGAGGCGTCGACACCGGAGAGCGATGAGGCTCCCCGGTGTCCATGTGCTCGAGAATTGCCTGCCTGCTAGCTTACCGCCAGCAGCATCGGGTTCTCGAGCAGGCGCTTGAGCTCGATCAGGTAGCGCGCGACCTCGGCCCCATCCGTGACCCGGTGGTCGGCCGAGAGCGTGACCTCCATGCGCTGGGCCGGGACGAACGCGTCGTCGACGAAAACCGGCACGGTGCGGATCGCACCGATCGCCAGAATCGCCGCCTGCGGCGGGTTGATCACTGCGATGAAGTTCTCAACCCCGTACATGCCCAGGTTGCTCACCGTGAAGGTACCGCCCTGGTACTCCTCGGGTTTGAGGCCGCCGTTGCGAGCCCGCTCGATCAGGTCCTTGGCCATGGCCGCGATCTCACCCAGCGGCTTGTGATCGGTGTCCGGGATCACCGGACTGATCAGCCCGCCCTCGATCGCCACGGCCACGCCGACGTCGATGCGGTCGTAGACGCGAAGCTGCTCACCCGCGAAGCTGGCGTTGAGCGAGGGGAACTTGCGCAACGCCAGCGCCGTGCCCTTGACGATCAGGTCGTTGACCGAGACCTTGTGCGGGTCCTCGACCTGCTCGTTGATCTGGGTGCGCAGCTCGAGCGCGCGGGCCATGTCGATCGCCATGGTGACGTAGAAGTGCGGTGCCTGTTGCCAGCTCTCCCCCATGCGCCGGGCGATGGTCTTGCGCATGCGCGACAGGTCGTGCAGCTCACTCAGCGGCTGTCCGGCGAGCGCGGCGGCCGGGGCCGCGGCCGGTGCAGGCGCGGGACCCGGGGTAGGCGGCGTCGGCAGTGGAGTTGGGGCAGCCGCGGGGGCCGCCGGTGCGGGGCGTGCGGTGGCCGGGACCGGCTGAGGCCGGCCGACCAGCGGCATGATGTCTTCCTTGACGATCCGCCCGCCGGGACCGGTGCCGTGGACGCCCTGCAGGTCGATACCGTGCTCGGCCGCAAGCCGGCGCACCAGCGGCGAGGCTCGTACACGCTCGCCGGGTGCCCGCTCGATCACCTGATCCTCGGGCAGCGGGGCCGGTGCCTCGCGCAGCCCGTCGACCGACTGCGCGGGCATCGCCGGCGGGCCGGCGGCCGGCACGGTCGGCTCCGTGCGCGTGGGCTCGGGCGGAGTCTCGATGGCTTCTCCGGGCTCCCCGATGATGGCGATCGGCTCGCCCACCGGCACCGTCTGTCCCTCGGTGACGAGGAGCTTTCGAACGATGCCCCCCTCGAAGGACTCGATCTCGAGGTTGACCTTGTCGGTCTCGATCTCAGCGATAGGCTCGCCACGCTCGACCTGCTCGCCCTCCTGCTTGAGCCAGCGCAGCAGCGTCCCGGCGTCCATGTCGTAGCCCATCTGGGGCATCACGACGGTCTTGGCCATCCATTGCTCCTCTTGGTCTCGAATCCTGCTCGCCCCGTGGTCCTTGGCCGGGTCAGTGCACCGTCACCAGTTCGCGCGCCAGGACGCCCTGGACGGCTGTCAGGACCTCGTCCTTGCCCGGAATCACGAGCCGCTCGAGGTTCTTGGCGTACGGCATGGGCACCTCGAGGCTGCCGACGCGGGCGATCGGGGCGTCCAGGTAGTCGAAGGCGTGCTCCTGGACCGCGGCGGCGATCTCCGCGCCCATCCCGAGCGTCCGCCAGCTCTCCTCGACGATCACGAGGCGGTTGGTCTTCTGGACCGATTGAACGACGGTGTCGATGTCAAGAGGCCGGAGCACGCGCATGTCGATGACCTCAGCCTCGATCCCCTGCTTGGCCAGATCCTCGGCGGCGCCCAGCGCCAGGTAGTAACCGCGTGACCACGAGACGAGGGTGACGTCCTTGCCCTCGCGGCGCACCTCGGCGCCCTCGAGGGGCAGGGTGTATTCACCCTCAGGGACCTCACCGCGGTTGCGATAGATCAGCGAGTGCTCGATGAAAATCACGGGATCCTGACCGCGGATGGCGGACTTCAGGAATCCCTTGGCGTCGCGCGGGGTGGCCGGCATGACCACCCGCAGACCGGGGACGTGTGCGTACCAGCCCTCGAACGTCTGTGAGTGGGTAGCGCCGAGCTGGCCCCAGCCGGAGGCGGTCCGGATGACGACCGGCACGGTAAACTTGCCGTTGAACATGTAGTGCAGCTTGGCGGCATGGTTCACAATCTGGTCGATCGCCAGCAGGCTGAAGTTGATCGTCATCAGCTCGACGACGGGGTGCAGGCCACCCATGGCGGCGCCGTTGGCGAGGCCGACGATGCCGAGCTCGGAGATGGGGGTGTCACGGACGCGCTTGCGTCCATACTCCTCGAGGAAGCCGCGGGTCACGACGTACGACCCCTGGTAGGCGCCGATGTCCTCGCCCAGCAGGAAGACGCGCTCGTCGCGGTCCATCTCCTCGTGGAGCGCCTCGCGCAGCGCGTCGCGGTAGGTGATCTCACGTGCCATGCTGTCTCTCGTCTCCTGTACGTCCACGCGACCCGACTAGCGTACCGGTACTGGCTCGGCGTAGATGTGATCCATCAAGGTTTCCGGCCCCGGCACCGGGCTGTCCTCAGCGAACCGCACGACCTCTTCCATCTCTTGCTCGACGTCGGCATTGATCCGGTCGAGCTCGGCCTGGGTCGCGACGCCGTCCTCGGTGAGCATGCGGCTGAAGCGGACGATCGGGTCCTCGGACGCGCGGTGCGTCTCGACCTCCTCCTTCGTCCGGTATGCCTCAGGGTCGGCCATCGAGTGGCCGCGGAAGCGATAGGTCATCGCCTCGATGAAGAACGGACCCTGGCCGGAGCGGCAGTGTTCCAGCGCCTTCTCGGTCGCCTCGCGAACCTCGAGCGGGTTCTGACCGTCGATCTGAATCGCCGGGATGTCGTAGGCGCCGGCCTTCTTGACCATGTCGCGTACCGCGGAGACGTACTCGACGGCGGTGCCCATCCCGTACAGGTTGTTCTCGCAGATCCAGAGCACCGGCAGCTTCCAGACAGCCGACAGGTTCATCGCCTCGTGGAACGCGCCGGTGTTGGTGGAGCCATCCCCGAAGAAACAGACGACTACGGCCTCCCTGTTCAGGTACTGGTTGGAGAGCGCGATCCCGGTCGCAATCGGCAGATGACCGCCCACGATGGCGTAGCCGCCCCAGAAGTTGCGCTCGGGATCCGACATGTGCATCGAGCCGCCCCGGCCGCCGGAGATGCCGGTGGCCTTGCCGAAGAGCTCCGCCATGAGCGGACGCGGATCGATGCCCAGGGCGATCGGGTAGCCGTGATCGCGGTAGTGGGTCACGAGATGGTCGCGCGGCTCCATCGCGCTAATCGCGCCCACGGCAACCGCTTCCTCCCCGATGTACAGGTGGAGGAACCCGCCGATCTTGCCGTGCGCGTATTGCTCGGCCGCGTTCTCCTCGAACCGGCGGATCTCTACCATCTTCCGGTAGAGGTCGAGCAACTGCCCCTTCTCCATCGAGAGCTCCTTCGTCCGCATGCCATCAGGGCTGGTCATGCCACCTCGCCTCCAACCTATCGCGCTGTCGGTTCGATTCGTGCCGGTCTCGTGACATCGTCAAACTGCCGGAATCGGTTACCGGAAGGTCTCGCCGAGCCCGTCGCGTGATCCCCGCCATGCCTCGCCTTCGCGCGCCCACGTCATCACTCCGGGACCAGCGACCCAGCCGTCGATTCTACTGCAGTCCATTCGGCCTCACCACGAACTTCCGCCGCATCGCGCAGCCGAATCGACCCGCGGGTAGCCCGGCGCGCATCAGGCCTCGCCGGTCGATCCGAGCTTGTAGCCGAAGCGGCGCAGCAGGCCCTGGCGCGCCTGGACGTCCGCGGCGCTCTCGATGCCGCGCGGCTTCTGTCCGTCGACGACACCCAGCACGGCCCGCCCGTCACCCACATCCGCCAGGATGACTTCGGTGGGGTTCGCGGTGGCACAGAAGACGGTGCAGACCTCCTGGACCGATCGGATCGCCGGCAGCACGTTGATTGGGAACGCGTCACGCAGCATGATCAGGAAGCAGTGCCCGGCCGCGATCTCCAGGACGTTACGGCGGGCGAGATCGACCAGTTCGTCGTCGTTCCCGCTCCAGCGGACCAGTCGATCGCCCGACGCCTCGCTGAACGCCAGGCCGAAATGGATGCCCGGCACCGATCCGATCAGCGCCTCGTGGAGGTCCTCCACCGTCTTGATGAAGTGGCTCTGGCCGAAGATGATGTTCGCGTCGTCCGGTTTCTCGATGCGATGACTGGCCAGGGTGATCGACAAGGCCGCCTCCCTCCAGGCGATCGGTCCGCGTTGTCCCGTCTGGCGCGGGGTCGCGGCGAGTCGCGGCCCATCCTATCACCAGTTAACGCGTCGGCCGGTCACCGGCGCCGCAGATGCTGCATCGTCAGTACGTCGTCCGATAACCGTTGATGAGGGGTGCCAGCCATGGCCGATCGTTCGAACCGTCGCAACGCCCGCATCGTCGCTACGATCGGGCCGGCCTCGTGGGACATCCACACGCTCGAGCGCCTGCTGACTTCGGGCGTAGACGTCGTTCGGGTGAACGCGGCCCATAACACGATCGCGGAGCGGCATGAGATCGTCGCGACCATTCGACGGGCGGCGCGGGAGATCGGCCGGTCGGTCGCGATCCTCCAGGACCTCGCCGGGCCGAAGGCTCGGACCGGCTCGCTTTCGGACGGTGAGTTCCTGACCCTGGTGCGCGACGCGGACCTGACGCTGGTGGCCGGAGACGCGCCGCTGGAGCCGGACCGCATCTCGATCGACGACGCGACCCTGATGGCCGAGCTCGAGCCGGGACAGCGCGTGCTGCTGTCCGACGGCCTGCTCGAGCTCACGGTGCGCGAGCGGCGGGACGGACAGGTGGTCGCGAGGGTGGTCCGCGGTGGGCGTCTGCGTGGCCGGCAGGGGGTGACCGTGCCGGGGGCGCGGCTGCCGCCGCGGGTGATCTCGGCGCAGGAGGCGGCGGACATCGCGTTCGCGGCCGAGCACGACCTGGAGTACCTCGGCGTGAGCTTCGTCACCGCGGCGCACGACATCACCATGGTGCGGGAAGAGCTCGAGCGCCACGGCGGGCGCGCCGGAATCGTGGCGAAGATCGAGCGCCCCGAGGCGCTGGATGCTATTGAGGAGATCGCGCGCTGCTCCGACGGGCTCATGGTGGCGCGCGGCGATCTCGGGGTGCAGCTGCCGCCAGAAGAGGTTCCCATCGCGCAGAAGCGGATCATCCAGGTGGCGCGCGAGCGCGGCACGCCGGTCATCACCGCCACCCAGATGCTGGAGTCGATGATCTACCAGCCGCTCCCGACGCGGGCGGAGGCCAGCGACGTCGCCAACGCCGTGCTGGACGGGAGCGACGCGGTCATGCTCAGTGCGGAGACCGCTACCGGAGACTACCCGGTCGAGGCGGTCGAGATGATGGTCCGAATCATCTGCGCCGTGGAGCGAAACTTCTTGCCCGCGCCCCTGCGCGAGACGGAGCGGCCGCACACGGTCGCGTCGACCATCGCCCGTGCCGCGAGCGAGATCGCGCGCCGGTCGCCGGTGGTCAACCTGATCGCGGTCTTCACCCGCAGTGGGTTCTCGGCGCGGGAGGTGGCGCGCGAGCGTTCGTCAGTCCCCGTCGTCGCGCTGACGAACAGTCAGTTCGTGGCGAACCAGCTCGCGCTGGTCTGGGGCGTCGAGGCGCTGGTGGCCGAGTTCGTCGATGACACCGAGGAGCTGATCGGCAAGATGGCGCAGCGCCTGATCGAGTCCGGCTGCGCGAAGCCGGGCGACCACGTCCTATTCGTCGGCAGCCTGACGGTGTTTAACGAGCCCGGCCACACCGACGTGCTGCACCTGCGCCGGCTGTAGTCGCTCGCGCGGGCGCATCCTCACGCGGGGCTGGCTGAGCATCCTCGACGCGAGTCACCAAGCCTGCAAAAACGGGACGAACGTCGGTTGTACGTCATCCACCGGGTACCGTACCGTCGAACCTGCGTTGCCGGTCCGAGCGCGGACTGGGGCGAGGTGCGGAAGGGTGGTCGCGGGTGGGTCGATGGGTGCTCGGCCTGGTCGTGCTAGCGGGGATGCTGTCCGCCGCCTGCGGGAGCGCGGACCCAGCACCGGTGGTGCCGGCCCAGATCGGGCCGACGGTCGCCGTCATTCCGTACGTGCCGGGCGCGCAGCCGACCGCGACGCCCACCCCAACACCCACGCCCGACCCCACCGCCACCCCCACGCCGCAGCCGCCCGCGGCCGGCACGCCCGCGGCGGCGCCCGCGCTCTGGAGTGCAGTGTTCCGCTACGCCGACGTCCCGGCCGGTTGGAGCCGGACGTACGTCGACAACCAATTGCTGATGATCCCCGACCACCTGGTGTGCGACGGCAAGTGGATGGGCGATCCGGCGTACTACGTCACCTCGGCCGGCATCCAGTTCCAGCAGTCGGACGCGGGCCCCGTCCTGATGCACTCTCTCTGGCAGTCGGCGTCAACCGCCGACGCGCAGAAGGAAATGGCGTTCAACCGGCAGACCTTTGCCTGTGCGACCTGGGACGAGACGACGACGGACGGCACGGACATCGTGTTCCATCTCCAACCGCTGACCATCCCTCAGGTGGGAGACGAGAGCGTGGCGGCTCACATGACGGTCGCAGTGTCGGGGAAGACCGTGCTGGAAGTGCAATCGGTCTACCTCCGTGTGGGGCCGGTGCTGTCGGAGGTGACGCTGGCCGGTGGCTCGCAGTCCGACCCGACACTGCTGGCAGCCCTGGCAAAGTCCGCGGTGCAGCGCATCCACGACGCGGGCTTTTGATACCAGGTGGCGTTCACGGGGTTAGCACAGTGGTGTAAGACCGCGCGACGCCTCCGCTCGCGGACTCGGAACACGGCGGAGGGCGGCCAAACGACCGCCCTCCGCTGCTGAGCGATGCGTCTCCGGGTTAGCCCCTGGCGTTTCCGACGGCGCGGTTGAGTGCCCGCTCGGTGAGCACCTGCGCGAGATGCGCCCGGTACTGCTCCGAGGCGAAGATGTCCCCGTTCAGGTCCATCCCGTCGGTAGCGTGGGCGCTGGCGGCCTTGACGGCGTCGGCCGCGAGCTGCTTGCCGTGGAGCGCCTGCTCGACTGCGCTCGCGCGCTTCGCGACCGGGCCGGCACCGGTGATGGCCACTCGCACGGTCGACCCGTCACGCGCCGCGACGGCGGCGACCCCGACCACCGCGTAGCCAGAGGCCGGGTGGGCGAACTTCTCATAGGCCATGCCGGTGCCCGCGGCCGGCCTGGCGATGCTGACCTCGGTCAGCACCTCACCGGGCTGGAGCGCGGTGGTGAACAGATCCACGAAGAAATCACTCGCCCCGATGGTGCGCTCACCGTTCGGGCCGACGACCTTGACCTGACCGTCGAGCGCCAGGATCACGGCCGGCATGTCGGACGCCGGATCGGCGTGCGCCAGCGACCCACCGATGGTGCCGCGGTTGCGCACCTGGAGGTCGCCGACGATCGCGGCGGCCTCGGCCAGCATGGGCAGGCTGCTCTTGATCACGTCCGAGGTCAGCACCTCGTGGTAGGTCGTCGTGGCGCCGATGACGATCCGGTCGCCCGAGCTCTTGATGCCGGAGAGGCCCGGGACGCGGGCCAGATCGATCAGCGCCGGGGGCTCGGCCAGACGCAGCTTCATGAGCGGCAGAAGGCTGTGGCCGCCGGCCAGCAGCTTGGCGTCGGGGTGCTGCCCGAGGAGCTTGATCGCCTCGTCCACGCTCGCCGCCCGGTAATAGTCGAAGGCCGCAGGGTACATCCGCTATCTCCCTTCCCGCGCCTGGATGGCCTGCCAGACCCGCTCGGGGGTCAGGGGCATGTCCAGGTGCTTGATGCCGTAGGGGCTCAGCGCGTCGATGATCGCGTTGACCACCGCCGGGGTGGAGGCGATCGTCCCGGTCTCGCCGGCGCCCTTGACGCCCATCGGGTTGACCGGGGTGGGCGTCTCGGTGCGCTCGACCTCGAAGGTGGGCAGCATCGCCGCGTCCGGCACGGCGTAGTCCATCATCGAGCCGGAGAGCAGCTGGC
This sequence comes from Thermomicrobiaceae bacterium, assembly GCA_035532355.1. Lineage (GTDB taxonomy): Bacteria > Chloroflexota > Chloroflexia > Thermomicrobiales > Thermomicrobiaceae > DASSZN01. The sequence continues at coordinate 39,717 of DATKRJ010000455.1, forward strand.
CGTTGTCGTCGTAGGCCGCAAACTCGTAGACCGCCTGGGCCAACCCCTGGGCAATCCCACCGTGGACCTGGCCGTCGACGATCATGGGGTTGATGACGCGGCCGACGTCGTCGACCGCCACGTAGCGCTGGAACGCGACCTTGCCGGTCTCGGGGTCGACCTCGACCTCGCACACGTGCGTGCCGAAGGGAAACACGTTGTTGCTGGGGTCGTGGAAGTAGGTCTCCTCGAGGCCCGGGTTCATATCGGGCGGCATGCTCCAGGCGAGGTAGGCCGCGCCGGCCACCTCCGGGAACGTCTTGACCCGGTCGGGTGCGCCCTTGACGTGGAAGCGCCCCTGGTCGAAGACGATATCGTCCGGCGAGACCTCGAGCAGATGTGCGGCGAGCCGGCTCGCCTTGTCGCGCACCTTGCCCAGCGCTTTGAAGAGCGCGGTCCCGCCGACCGCGACGCTACGGCTGCCGTAGGTGCCCATGCCGAACGGGATCCTCCCGGTATCGCCGTGCACGATCTCGACATCGTCGATTGGGATCCCGAGCTCGTCACCCACGAGCTGGGCGAAGGTGGTCTCCTCGCCCTGACCGTGGGGGCTCGAGCCGGTGAAGACCGAGACCTTGCCGCTCGGGTGGACCCGCACGGTGGCGCTCTCCCAGAGGCCGCCCTGGAACCCCATTGCGCCGGCCGCCTGTGAGGGCGCCAGGCCGCAGACCTCTACGTAGGTCGAGAACCCGATGCCGAGCAGCCGACCCTGTGCGCGAGCCGCCTCCTGCCGGCGCCGGAATCCCGGGTAGTCGACCATCTCAAGGGCGCGGTCGAGCGAGCCGTCGTAGTTGCCGCTGTCGTACAGCAGCCCGGTGGGTGTCGCATATGGGAACTCGCCGGCCGGGATGAAGTTCTTGCGGCGCACGTCGACCGGGTCCATGCCCAGCCGACCGGCGACCAGATCCATCATGCGTTCCAGGATGTAGGTCGCCTCGGGGCGGCCGGCTCCGCGGTAGGCATCGGTGGGAGTGGTATTCGTCACCACGCCGAACACTTCACAGCCGATGGCGCCGATCTTGTACGGGCCGCTCAGGATCAGGCCGAATAGCCAGGTCGGAACTCCCGGCGCGGCCGTCGACAGGTAGGCGCCCATATTTGCGTACGTTCGCACTCGGAGGCCGGTGACCGTCCCGTCCCGCCTGGCCGCGACGTCGACGTAGTCGACGTGGTCCCGGCCGTGGGTGGTGGCGACGTAGTTCTCGCGTCGGTCCTCGGTCCACTTGACCGGTCGCCCGAGATCGCGGGAGATCGCGCTGGCGATCATCTCCCCGGCATAGAACGGAATCTTGCTGCCGAAGCCGCCGCCGACGTCGGTCGAGATCACCCGGACGCGGGTCTCCGGGATGCCGGTGACGGCCGACATGAGCAGCCGGTGGATGTGCGGGTTCTGGCTCGTGCACCACAGGGTGAGCTCGCCGGAACCCGGGTTGTAGCTCGCCACGGCGCCGCGCGGCTCCATCGCGTTGGGGATCAGTCGCTGGTTGAGCAGCGTCTGGCTCACGACGAGGTCGGCCGACGCAAAGGCCCCCTCGACGTCGCCTCCGTTCAGCACCCAGTGGAACGCGACGTTGTTCGGGACACTATCGTAGAGCTGAGGGGCACCGTCGTGGGTGGCCTTCTCCTGCTCAACGATCGCGGGGAGGACCTCGTAGTCGACCTGGATCGCGTCGACGGCATCCTGGGCCGCGTAGCGGTCCTCGGCCACCACGGCGGCAACCGCGTCCCCCACGTAGCGCGCCTTGTCAATCGCGATAGCCCGGTACTCGGGGACCTTCAAGTCCGTGTTGGGCGGCAGCCAGGCGCAGGGCACCGGGGCGAGCTTGTCCTGTAAGTCGCGACCCGTGTAGATCGCCACGACCCCGGGCATGCCCCGGGCGCGGCCGACGTCGATGCCGCGGATCCGCGCGTGCGCGTGCGGGCTGCGCAGGATTGCCAGGGAAAGCGTCCCCGCCAGGTGAATGTCGTCGGTGTAGCTGCCCCGCCCGGTGATCATGCGGGGGTCTTCCCGCCGTTTTACCGAGGCACCGAAGAGTTTGGTGACGGCCATGCCAGTCTCCTTCGGTCACTGTGGACGATGCGCTGACGATCAGACCTTGACCGGCGCGATGTGGCTGCGCAGGTCCTAGTCGTCGCCGGCAGCGGCCGGTGCGCCCTGCGTCTTGTCCGCAGCGTACTGGATGGCCTTGACGATGTTCTGGTACCCGGTGCACCGACACAGGTTGCCCTCGATGCCGTGGCGGATCTCCGCCTCGCTCGGGTGGGGGTTCTCCTTGAGCAGCGCCACCGCGGTGAGGATCATGCCGGGGGTGCAGAAGCCGCACTGCAGCCCCTGGTTGTCCACGAAGGCCTGCTGGATCGGGTGCAGCTGGCCCGGACTCGGCGCCAGCGCCTCGATGGTCGTCACCGCCTGGCCGTCGGTATCGGCTGCCAGCACACAGCAGGACTTGACCGTCTCGCCGTCCAGGAGCACGGTGCAGGCACCGCAGTTTCCCGTGCGGCAGCCGATATGCGCTCCCGTCAGGTTCAGTTGCTCACGCAGGAGGTCCACCAGCGCCATGCGGGTGTCCACCTGGACCGACTGGCGCCGGCCGTTCACCGTCACCTCAACTGGGACGTGCACGCTCTCACCCTCCCGTTGCATCGCTGCATCTTCCCGCTTGCGCCGCTGCGCCCGCGGCCCCCGCCCCCG
>DATKRJ010000456.1:0-5208 GCA_035532355.1 Thermomicrobiaceae bacterium
CAGACGTTCTCGGCGCTTCCGCGGCGCTGCGAGGCGTGAGGCGCCTGACCAGGGCCCGCAGCGAGCCGATCAAACGGCTGTCGGCGTTTGCGCACCTGCTCAGCCCGCCGGCGTCAGCTGCCCTCGCACGAGCTCGGCCAGAATCGCGATGCCGCGGCGGATCTGATCCTCGTCGGTAAAGGAGTAGGAGAGCCGCAGCGTGCCGTCGCCGCCGCTGAAGTGGCAGGCGGTGCCGGGCAGGAACTCGACGCCCCGCTCGCGCGCCTGCGCGGCCAGCACCGAGGCGCGCACGCCGTCCGGCAGCGTCACCCAGATGAAGAAGCCGCCGTCGGGGTCGGTCCAGCGGGTTCCGGCCGGCATGCTGTCCTCGAGCGTGGCGAGCATGGTGTCCCGGCGCGCGTGGTAGAGCGTCGTCAGCTCGGCGACGTGCTCGACCAGCGTGCCGCTGGCGCAGAACTCGGCCGCGACCGCGCCGGCGAAGGGGCTGGTGCCGCCCTCGGCCTTGAGGCCCGCCAGCACGCCGATGATCTCCGGGGCGGCGACGACCCAGCCCAGGCGCATCCCGGCCGCCATGATCTTGGAGAAGGTGCCGAGGTACATGACCAGCCCCGCGTCGTCGAGGCTGTAGATGGTGGGCAGGCGCTCGCCGCGATAGCGCAGGTCGAAGTAGGCGTCGTCCTCGACGATCGGCAGGTGGTACTCCCGGGCCAGCCGCACGATGCGCTGGCGGCGCGCCAGCGTCGTGGTCGAACCGGTCGGGTTCTGGAAGTTCGGGATGGTGTAGAAGAGCTTGGCCGGCCGCCCCTCGGCGCGCAGGCGGGCGAGCTCCTGCTCCAGCGCGTCCACGTCGGTGCCCTCGGGGGTCAGCGGAATGGTGACGACCTCGGCGCCGGCGTTGCTGAAGGTGCGGACCGCGCCGCTCCAGGTCGGCTCCTCGCTCAGGATGACGTCGCCGGGGTCGACCAGCGCCTCGCAGGCGAGGTGGAGCGCCTGAGATGCTCCATAGGTGATCAGCAGGTTCTCCGGTCCGGCGGCTATGCCCTGGTCGCGCTTGAGCTTTTTCAGCAGCTCGTCGACCAGCCGGGCGTAGCCGCGCGCGGCCCCATACTGCAGCACCCACTCGCCGTCGCGCTCGAGCGCGATGCGCGTCGACTCGGCCACGTCGCTCTTGGGCAGGCTGGCCGGGTCGGGGAAGCCGGCCACGAAGGAGATGAACGCCGCCGACCCGCGTGGGTCACCGAGGCGGCCGGAGCCTGAGCGCTGCGCGCGCTGGCTGAGCAGATCGTCGACTGAGCGGTTGGCGGTCTCGGCCATCGGTCCGTCCTCTCCAGGCTGGTAGGGCTGATGTCGTACCGGCGCGGCCGGCTCACGACTGCGCGGGTGCTGCGGCGCATTGTAGCGGCTGGCGCCTGCCGTGGACAGCGCGGAGGCGGTGCCGTCCCGGGTCGCCGACCCGTAACAGGGATAACCCCGCGGATCTGTGCCACGCGAGCTGCCCGCAACCGGCTCACTCCGCCTTGTCTTCAGTCACGCGTCGACGTAGGATTGACCTGCTGGCAACTCAATCAGTGGTGGTTCTTGCCGGGACCAACACCACCCGATTGGAGTGTGTGTGCCGGGACGAACTCGCACGCTGGACCCGCTGGAACAAGAGATCGGCTTCTCCGAGCGGCTGCGCGCCCGTGCGGCGCTGGTCGTCGACCAGGCCATGCCGTCGCTCGGCGAGCTGGTGCTGCCCTACCGCCGGATCACCGACGACGACCTCCGCCGCGGCGTGACGGACTACCTGGACGCGCTGTCCCGGGCAATGGCAGCCGGCGACATCGCGCCGCTGGCCGCGTTCCTCGACGAGCTCGGCTCGTGGTGGCCGGCCGGCGACGTGCGCCTCGACCAGGCTATCCGCGGCTTCTTCCTGATCGGCGACATCCTCCAGCGCGTGCTGCGAGACGACGGCGAGCCGGATCGCTCCCCGCTCATCGCCGGCTGGACGCGCGAGGCGGTCGCGCTCTTCGCGAGCCGGGCGCTGTCCGCCGTCTCGGCGAGCCTGGAGGGACAGATCGAGCGCCACCGGATCGGTGAGGAACGCCTGCTCAGCCTGCAGCGCGTCAGCGCGGCCGTCGTCAGCGACCTGGACCTCGACCGCACCCTCACCGTGATCGTGGACGAGGCGTGCCGGCTGATGAGCGCGGGCGCGGCGGCTATCCGGCTGGTGACCGAGGATGGACAGCACCTGCGCTTGATCGCCAGCGCCGGGCTGGTCACCTCGCTGCTCCTGGGCGACCTGCTGCCGGTCGAGGGCTCGCTGGCCGGGCACTGCTTCCGCACCGGGCGCCCGCTGCTGACCAACGAGGTGAGCGTGGACGCGCGCCTCTCGCCCGAGCTGAAGCTGGCCAGCACCCTTCAGGCGGTGCTGATCGTCCCGCTGATGGTGCGGGATCGCCCGATCGGCGTGCTGCTGGTGGGCGCGGCCGAGTCCGGCTCCTACGGCGCCCAGGATCAGACGCTCCTCAGCCTGTTCGCCGACCAGGCCGCCAGCGCGATCGAGAACGCCCGCCTCTACCAGCAGGCGCAGGAGCAGATCGCTGAGCTGGGCGCGCTGCAGCGGATCTCCAGCGTGATCTCCTCGAGCCTGGACCTCGAGACCGTCTTCCGCGCGATCTACGAGGAGATCCGCGGCGTCATGCCGGCGGACGCTTTCGTGATCGCCCGGGCGCGCGACGACGAGCGCTACGACCTCGACTTCATCGTCGACGGCGAGGAGCGCTTCCCGCCGCTCTCCGGTTCGGCGCTGAGCCCGGGGCTGGAGGCCACCGTGCGCGAGCGCCGCGCGGTCGTGATTGGCGACCTCCAGGAGGAGGGGGCACCGGAGCTCCAGACCGTCAGCGGGGTCGACACGCCGGTCCGCAGCGTGATCGCGGCGCCGCTGCTCAGGGGCACGGCGGTGGTCGGCCTGCTGAGCGCCCAGAGCTACCAGCCCCACCGCTACCGCGAGAGCGACGCGCGGCTGCTCATGACGATCGCGAACCACGCCGTGGTGGCGATCGACCACGCGCGTCTCTACCAGCAGGCCCAGAGCCTGGCGGTGGCCGAGGAGCGGAACCGCCTGGCGCGGGAGATCCACGACACGCTCGCCCAGGGCCTGATCGGCATCATCCTCTATCTCGAGCGGATGGACGCGGCGCTGCCGAGCGCCGACCCCACCCTGCGGCCGCTGGTCGAGCGGACCCTGCTCCTGGCGCGGGCCAACCTCGACGAGGCGCGCCGCAGCGTGCGCGACCTGCGCGCGGCGCCGCTGGATGGGCGCACGCTGGTGGAGGCGCTGACCAGCCTGGTCGAGGACCTGCAGCGTGAGGGCGGGCCGCCCGTCAGGTTGAGCGTCGAGGGCGCGATCCCGCCGCTCGGCGCGCGCATCGAGGCCGCTCTCTTCCGCATGGCCCAGGAGGCGACGACGAACTGTCGCAAGCACGCCGAGTGTGGCCGGATCGACCTGCGGCTGGCGGTCGTCGGCGACACGTTGACGCTGGAGGTCGCCGACAACGGTAAGGGGTTCGACGTGGGGCGTGCCCGACGGGAGGCCCAGCGGTTCGGGCTCCTGACCATGCGCGAGCGCGTCACCCAGGCCGGCGGGACGTTCTCGATCAAGAGCGCGCCCGGCCGCGGCACGTTCGTCCGCGCGCGGGTGCCGCTCGATCGGATCGCGCTGGTCGACCTGCGGCGGAGCCCATGAGCCGCTCCACGGTGCCGGCGGCATCGTGGAGGTCCAGGTAGCGGCACGCCGGGTGACCCGGCGCGCTGGGGGACCCTCCCAGCGGGGTAGAATTCGGCCGGGCCGCCGATGGTGGTCGCTCGCGCCTGGATCGTCAGAGTGCAACGGCGTCGCATAATCGATTCCCCACTCCTGGGAGTGTCGCTGCTGCTGGTGAGCCTGGTGCTCGCCGGACTCACCGTGCGCGCCTACCTGGACGATCGAGCCGCCGCCCGCGCCGTCCCGCCCGCGACGCCGGTGACCGTGCTGGTCCGGGCGACACCGCCCCCGGCCACGCCGCCCGTCCCCGCCGATCTGGCGCTCTCGGCGCGCGCGGCCATCCTGGTCGACGCCGAGACGGGCGCGGTGCTCTACCAGCACAACGCCGACGAGCCGCTGGCGCCCGCCAGCACCGCCAAGATCGTCACCGCGCTCACGGCGCTGCGCTACGCGCAGTCGGAGGAGGTCGTGACGATCGCGCCGGAGGACGTGGTGGACCCGGCCGTCGACTCCTCGATGGGGTTGCGGGCGGGCGACACGGTCACCGTCCACGACCTGCTGGTCGGTATGTTCCTGCCCTCCGGTGACGATGCGGCCAAGGCGCTGGCGCGCTTCGTCGGAGGACGGCTGCCGGGAGCGCCGACCGCGCCGACCGATCGCTTCGTGGCCGCCATGAACGACGAGGCGGCCCGTCTCGGGATGACCGGGAGCCACTTCATTCAGCCGGCGGGCCTCGACGTGCCGGGGCAGCTGGTCACGGCGCGCGGGTTGGCCCTGGCGACGCGCGCACTGCTGGCCGACCCGACACTGCTGCCGATCGTCGCCATACCGGCGGCCCAGGTCCGCGTCGGCGGCCCCTATGCACGGGTGCTCTCGCTGACCAATACGAACCAGCTGCTCAGCCAGGAGGGGGTCTACGGCGTCAAGACCGGCACGACCCAGCAGGCCGGCCAGTGCCTGATCGCCGCCTATCGCGCCCCGACCGGTCGTGAGATCGCCGTCATCCTCGACAGCCAGGACCGCTACGCGGACGCGCGCGCCCTGCTCGGCCTGCCGGCGGCGAAGGGCTGACACGCGGTACCTGTACGTACATACGAACGTACTTCCCGCGCAGCCCCTTGCCACACTCCATCCCCCTGGCTATAGTGGGCTCCATGGGAAGGGACGAGGAGGTCGTACGGCCCTGGCCGGCCGAGGCGACGCCTGGACCGCGCTTTGGCTGGCGGCCCGACAGTGGGGATGTCGAGCCGGCACTGATACCAGCCAGATCCGAACCGCCGTTGACAACCCGGCGCTCTGCGGCGGACGGTGGGATCGCGCAGCCGCCGTCCGGCGGTCGCTGGCGTCGGAATGCCTCGGTCGGCCGTGCCGTCGACCCCTGCCCGATCCCCATACCGGTCGTATACCGCCGGCCGGCACCGGTGGCGGGAGCGCTTCCGGCGGGCATGCGTGCCCGGCGGCTG
>DATKRJ010000457.1:0-22987 GCA_035532355.1 Thermomicrobiaceae bacterium
GGGCTCATTTCCCGATGCAGAACCGGGAGAAGATCTCGTCGAGGAGCGTCTCGCTCACCTGCTCGCCCGTGATCTCGCCGAGCGCGAACAGCGCGTCGCGCACGTCGACGGCCGTCAGGTCCAGCGGGATTCCGGCCCCGATGGCGTCGAGGGCCGCCCCCACGGCGTCGTACGCACGGCGCAGCGCATCCTGCTGCCGCAGCGTCACCAGCGCCGGCTGCTCGGCCGCTCCGGAGCGTGCCAGCAGCAGGTCGTGCAGCGCCTGCTCGAGCCGATCGATGCCGTCTCCCGTGCGGGTAGAGATCTCGACGACCGGCGCCGCCGGCAGGAGCGCGCGGACCTCCCGGTGCTCGTGCCGCTCCGGCAGGTCGCGTTTGTTCACGACGATGACCAGCCCGTGGTCCTCGCCGACCGCGCGTGCCCGCAGGTGCTCGGCCACGTGCAGGTCGTCCCGCGTGGGCGGAGTGCTGCCGTCCAGCACGAACAGGGCCAGCGGGGCCGCGTCGAGCGCGCGGCGCGACCGGTCGACCCCCATCCGCTCGATGACGTCCTCGGTTTCACCGATGCCGGCGGTGTCGAGCAGGGTTGCCGGGATGCCGTGCAGGTTGATCGACTCGCTGATGACGTCGCGGGTCGTGCCGGCAACCTCGGTGACGATGGCCCGCTCCGAGCGCAGCAGCGCGTTCAGCAGGCTGGACTTGCCGACATTCGGCCGGCCGACGATGGCGATCTGGACGCCCTCGCGGTAGAGGATGCCCAGGCGCGTCGAGGCGATCACCGCGGAAAGCCCATCCCGGGCGCGCCGCAGCGTCGAATCGAGGTCGAGCGGCGGCACCTCGTCCTCCGGGAAGTCCGCGGAGGCATCCAGGTAGGCCAGAGCGTCGATCAATGCGGCCCGGGCCGGGGCCAGACGGCCGGTGAGGCGCCCGCGCAGCTCGTCGACCGCGAGCTCGAGCGAGCGCGGCGTGCGGGCCGAGACAACAGCCATCACCGCCTCGGCCCGGCTCAGATCGACCCGCCCGTTGAGGAAGGCCCGGAGCGTGAACTCGCCCGGCTCGGCCTGTCGCGCGCCGTGCGCAAGCACCAGGCGCTGCACCTCACGCACCGGCAGCAGGCCGCCGTGGCAGTGGATCTCGACGACATCCTCACGCGTGTAGCTCCGCGGGGCGCCCATGCGCGCCAGCATGACCTCGTCGATCACATGCCCGGTCGCGGGGTCGACCACGTGGCCGAAGTACAGGTGGTGCGAGCGGAGTCGCGCCACGTCCGCCGGTGCCGTGCGCCCGGCGCGTCGAAAGAGCGCGCCGGCGATCCGAGCCGCGTCCGGGCCGCTCAGGCGGACGATGCCGATGCCGCCGTCTCCGGGGGGCGTGGCGATGGCGCTGATCGTGTCGGCGTACATCTCGCTCGGGTCCGCTGTTCCTGCGTCGCGTCGGTGGCGGCGGGGACTACCCGCGGCGGGCTCGGCCGGGCCCACGCTCGGCCACCTCGACCAGAAACTCCTCGACGGCCTCCCGCGTTGGGACGGCCTCCAGGCCGTGACCCTGCACTTTGAGGGCCGCCGCCGCCGCGGCGGTCCGCGCGGCGAGGCTGGTCGGCTCGTGGCTCGCACGCAGGATGAAGAGTACCGCGCCGAAGACGTCGCCGGCCCCGACGTCGTCGACGACCGAAACCGGGAAGGCCGGCACGTCGAGCGCGCGGCCGCGGTCGAGGACCTGGGCTCCGGCCGCGCCGCGCGTGATCGCGACCACGCCGCGCCGCCCCACCACCTCCAGGTCGTCGCGCGCCAGCGTGTGCTCCTCAGCGTTCACGACCATCGCGTCCAGGCGGCTGACGACCTCGGTCGGCAGGCGCAACGGCGTCAACGTCACCACTCCGCCGCGCGACGATTGCCATTGGCGCATCCAGCCCTGCGGGGTGGCGCCGAAGTACCCCGGGCTGAGACGGCCCGCCTGCCGCGCGTCGATCTCCTGCGCGACGGGCGCCAGGTGAACGATCGACGCGGAGCGCCAGGTGGGTGGTAGGCCACTCAGGTCGATCGGCCCTGCCCAGGCGTGAATCGTCTGGCGGCGACGGTCGGCCACGGTGACGTTGGTGAAGACGGTGGGGTCGTTGGCGTCCTGGACGATGAACTCCACCTCGCCGGCCAGCCGGCTGAGCTGCCGGTCGATGGACTCACCGTGCCGGCTGAAGTTGCCGCGGGTCAGGACTGCCGCGCGCAGCCCGAAGCGCGCGGCCGCGAGCGCACCGTAGAGCGCCGCGCCCCCGAGCACGGGCGATCCGTCCGGGAGAAGGTCGACCGTGACGTGGCCGATCGCGAGGTACTCCGGCGTCTGCTGAGCGGCCATCCGCGGTGCCACCTTCCTCGGCGTTGGGACGTGCTCCGACGGCGCGGTCGGTCACGTGCCCGCCGCGAGTCGCGCCGCGGCTCAGGGCTTGGGGAAGATCGTCACCCGGCGGAGCCCACCCTCGCCGCTACTCTGGGTGGTCACGTCCTCCACGTCGCGCAGCGCGACGTGGACCACGCGCCGCTCGTTGGGCGGCATCGGCTCGAGCGAGATCGGGCGGCGGTTGCGCGCGACCTGTCGGGCGACGCGCTGGGCGAGGTTGATCAGTGACTCCTCGCGCCGCACGCGGTACCCCTCGACGTCGAGGATGACCCGCGTCCAGGAGTCCAGGCGCCGGTTGACCAGCACGTTGATCAGGTACTGCAGCTGGGCGAGGTTTTCGCCACGTCGGCCGATCAGCATGCCGAGGTCGCGCCCGTTGACGTCGATGAAGACCGTCGGCGGTTCCTCGGCGCCGATCTCGATCGCCGACGGGTTGTCGACGGCCATGACGCTGGCTCCGAAGCCCATTGCCGTGAGCAACTCGCTGACGACCTGCTTGGCAGCTCGCTCGCTCGGCTCGTCGGCCCGGCGTGCGTTGACGACCGGGCGCGGGCGCGGTGGCGGGCTGGGGCCGCGCTGTGGCTGCGGGACCGGTCCGCGGTGGCCAACCGGGACACCCGGTCGCGGCTGTGGACGCGACGGCGCCTGCGGCGGTCGCGTGGGGCCGGGAGCGCCCTTGACGGTGACGCGCACCAGCGCCTCGCCATCGGCGTCCTCGCTCGTGTCCATCAGGACCTCGACGTCGACCTGGTCCTCCGTGCGGCCGAGTTGCTCGAGCGCCAGGCGTACCGCCTCGTCGACCGAGCGGGCCTGGATCTCAACGCTGCGCATTCGGTCCATGCGTCACCCGCTGCCTTTCTCCCCCGCATCCCCTCGCGGCTCAGTCGCCGTCGAGCGATCCTCCCCGCTTCGACGGGCGGCTCTTGCGTGGCACCAGATCCGGCCGCGGCGTCACGGGTGGGGGCGCGGTGTGACTGGTACGCCGGGGAGCCGCCTTGCGGGTCGGAGTCGGCGTAGCGCCGTCGGTCGTCTCGGCTCCGTCCGGTTGCGTTCCCTGCTCCTCCACCTTCGAGATCTGATGCTGGATCTGCTGGTTGATCCGGCCAAACAGGCCGCCGCCCTGCTTCTCGCGCGCGGCCGCGCGCTGGGCTGGCGACTGGTAGCCGAGTCGGCGGTGCTCCGGCAGGTCGGGCAGGAATGGAGCCCAGTCGAGGAGCGAGCCCCAGCCGGTTATGAACCACTGCTGCATGGCACTGTAGACGGCGGAGACGGTCCAGTAGACCACCGGTCCGGACGAGAACCTCCAACCGAACGCCACGACCATCAGCGGCATGAAGGTCATCATGCTGTTCATCATCTGCTGCTGGGCGTCGCTCGACTTCCCCTGCCCGGCTGGACGGGTCATCTTGGTTTGGATGAACTGGAAGACGCCGGCCAGGATCGGCAGGGCATGCCATGGATCGGGCTGGGACAGGTTTGGAATCCAGAGGAACGGCTGACCCCAGACCCCCGCGCCCGCGCCGGACAGGCTGCGGATCGCGAAGTAGAGGCCAAAGAAGATCGGCATCTGCAGGATCATCGGCAGGCAACCGGCGGCCGGGTTGACGCCGTGCTCCTGATAGAGCTTCATCGTCTCGGCGGAGAGCTTTTGCCGGTCCTTGCCGTACTTCTTCTGGAGCTCCTTGATCTTCGGCTGGACCTCCTGCATGGCGTAGGTCGAGCGGACCGCCTTGACGGTGAGGGGCAGCAAGATCGTCTTGAAGACGATGGTGAAGACGATGACCGAGATCCCCGCGCTGCCAGTGTAGTTGGCAAAGAAGCGCAGGCCGTACTCGATCAGGTCGACGAACTGGGTCCAGATGGGCACAGGGAGTTCCTCCTACAGCGACGCAAGAGTACTCGTCCCCGACGAGCGGCCAGCCTCGGGGCGGCCTACTCGACGGGATCGTATCCGCCGCGGGAGAACGGATTGCAGCGCACGACCCGCCATACCGTCATCCGGCCGCCCTTGATGATACCGTACTTCTCGATGGCCTGATACCCATACTCCGAGCACGTCGGGTAGAACCGACACGCCGAGGGCAGCCCGGGTGAGATGAAGCGTTGATAGAAACGAATACCCCAGAGCGCGATGATCTTCATGCTGTGCTGTCCCGAAGGGGTCTGGACGGGTGCCGGCCGCCGTCCCGGCGGAGCTTCGCGCGCTCCGTGAGTTGGTCGAGCGCCTGCGCGACCTCTGCCTGGCTGACCGCGAGATTCGCCAGCGGCCCGCGCGCGACGACGACGACATCATACCCCTGACGCAGCCCAGGGTGCAGATCCCGAACGGCCTCCCGCAGTCGGCGTTTGACGCGGTTGCGGGCGACGGCCTTCCCGATGCGACGGCCCACGGCGAACCCGTACCGATTGTGCCCCAGGTCGTTCGGCAAGACCGCCAGCACGACCAGCGGCGTCGACCAACTTCGGCCTTGACGGCGGACCCGCTCGAACTCGAATGGACGACGGACACGGAGCGGTCGCGCGATCATGGCGTGCCGTGCTCGGGGATCAGCGCTGCGTCGGCTTCTTCTCGTCGGCCACGGTCAGCTTCCAGCGACCTTTGTGGCGGCGCGCCGCCAGCACCGCGCGCCCGCCGCGCGTCGCCATCCGCTTGAGGAAGCCGTGCTCCCGCTTGCGGGGGATGCGCTTGGGCTGGTACGTCCTCTTGGGCACCCTCGGAGCCTCTCACTCAAACTCACAAAAAAGACCATGCAGATCCGCGCCTGTCGCGCGGCCGCAACGGCCGGCGCCATTATACGTTTATGGATTGACACGTGTCAAACACACGTGCCGGCAGCGCGGCACACGGACCAGCGGGTGGGCGACCACGTGGTGGCCGGTGTGGGAGCGGCCGGAGCAGGGAGCACGTGGGAGGGAGCGGGGCCGGGGCCCCGTTGCGGCTGAGGGAGTTGACCGGTGGGATCTCCACACGATTCGCAGCGCGGAGCCTGGCGCTCGGCCATGCTGGTGATTGCGCTGCTGCTGGCCGTGCCCCTCCTGGCGATCCGACCTGCACCCACGCGGGCCGCGGTGCCCGCCGCGCTTGACGACGTCATCGTCCGCTTCTCCAACGATCCTGGTGCCGGCAGCGCGGCTCTGCTGGCCAGCGTCGATCGGCTGGTCGGGGATTCCGGCGCCGTTACCGGGATCGACCCGCTAGGTCTCGCCGGCACCTACGACCTGCACCTAGCAGCCGGCCAGGATCCCCAGTCCCTGGCGGCCCGCCTCGCCGGGTCGCCGGGAGTTGTCTACGCCGAGCCGAACCGCTCCATCGCCGTTCCGCCGATGCCGGCCAGCTTCGCCGCGGCCGTGGCCCCGATCACCGACTGGGGATTGGACCGCTCCGGTGCGGCCCAGGCCTGGCCGATCACCGATGGCTCCGGTGTGACCGTTGCGGTGCTCGACACCGGGGTCAGTGCGACCCATCCCGACCTCACGGGCCGGCTGCTGCCCGGCTGGAACTTCGTCGGCCACAACGCCGACACGACCGACGACTCCGGTCACGGAACTTACGTGGCGGGGATCGTCGCCGGCCGCCCCGGACCGAATGGCTTCTCCGGGGTGGCGCCGGGCGTCAAGATCCTGCCGGTCAAGATCCTGGACAGCCACGAGGTCGGCTCGACCGCTTCCTTCGTCTCCGGCATCGCCTACGCCGTCGACCACGGCGCGCGGGTGATCAACATCAGCGCCGACGGCATCGCCGACACGCAGGCGCTCGACGACGCGCTGAGCTATGCCGAGGCCCATGGGGTGGTCGTCGTGGCCGCCGCCGGGAACGACCCGAGCGGGCAACCCTCGTACCCGGGTGCCGTCTCGACCGTGCTGGCGGTCAGCGCCAGCGCCCAGGACGAAACCGTGGCGACGTTCTCGTCGTATGGCCCGTTCGTCGACCTCGCCGCTCCCGGTGTGGACATCCCCAGCGCCTGGTGGAGCCCGCAGGGCGGCAACGGCTACGCGACCGCCAGCGGTACCTCCGCGGCCGCTCCCTTCGTGTCCGGGGCTGCCGCGCTCGTCCTGGCGGCGAACCCCGGGCTGACGGCGGCGGCGGCGCGCCAGCTGCTGCTCGAGACCGCCGTCGACATCGGCTCACCCGGCATCGACGCCCAGAGCGGCTACGGTCGGCTCGATGCCTATCTGGCCACCCGCCTGGCGACGACCGTGATTCCGACCCCGGCCGGCTCCGGTACCCTCAGCCTCAACGGAACCGGCGCGGCGACCGACCTGATCCTGAGCGCCTCCGGCTTCCGTCCGGGTGAGCCCGTCGACGTCTGGTCTAGCGCGGCCGATGGCATCCACCGACCGCTGCGCGGGATCGTCGCCGATTCCCACGGCCACCTGAGGGTGGACTTGGGACGGCTGGCGGGCTTCGCAGTGGGAGCGCTCGGCGCCACGGCGGTCGGGGAGCAGTCCGGGACGGCGGTGGCGTCCGCCTACACCGTCGCGCCGGTGCCGCGGGCCGCGGCCTTCGCGCCGATACCGGCGTTCGCCTCGACGCCGACTCGGGAGTACTTCGCGCAGACCGGTCACTCGCTGGCGAACGGCTTCAAGGCGTACTGGGAGCAGCACGGCGGGCTGGCCGTCTTCGGCTACCCAATCTCGGAGGAGTTCACCGAGCGCAGCCCGGACGCCGGGACGGCGTACACGGTGCAGTACTTCGAACGCAACCGCCTCGAGTTTCACCCGGAGCTCGCCGGGACGCCGTACGAGATCTCGCTCGGACGCCTGGGTTCTGAGCTCGCTCCGCAGGTCTTCCCGGCGCCCGCGCCGATGGCGTCCGGGCCGGGCCAGCAGTACTTCGCGCAGACCGGCTTCTCGCTGAGTGGGCGCTTCCTCGACTACTGGTCGACCAATGGCGGGGTCGAGCAATTCGGCTACCCGATCAGCCAGCCGTTCCAGCAGGGCGGGCACCTGGTCCAGTACTTCGAGCGCGCGCGCTTCGAGTACCACCCCGAGTACGCCGCGCCCTACGACGTGCTGCTCAGCCGCCTGGGGGTCGAGCTCGCGCGCCAGGACGGCTACCTCCGCTGACACGCGTCCAGTGTGACCGGCGGCGCGGCCGGCCCATGGTGGCCTGCCTGAACCGGCGTAGCTGCCGGGTTTGCTATACTTTTCTCATGCGATGGCTTCAGGATTCCCGACAAGGTTCGGCCGGGTGACAGAGCGTTCGCGAGAGCAGCAACTGGCCGAATTGCTCACGGCGCGGGGGTTCACGATCGCTACGGCGGAGTCGTGCACGGGCGGACTCGTGTCGCACCGAATCACCACGGTCGCCGGCAGTTCCTCCTACTTCCCCGGCGGGGTTGTCTCCTACAGCAACGGGCTCAAGCAATCCCTGCTGGGGGTGACCGCTGCGATTCTGGAGCAGCGGGGCGCTGTGAGCCGGGAGTGCGCGCTGGCGATGGCGCGGGGCGTTTGCCGGCTAACCGGCGCCGACGTTGGAGTGTCGACCACCGGGATCGCCGGTCCGGGTGGCGCCACGGCGCGCAAGCCGGTGGGATTGATCTATGTGGCGTGCTCGACGCCCGACGGGGACGTGGTCCAGGAACATCGCTGGCACGGCTCACGCCTGGAGAACATCGAGCTGGCGACCGACGCGGCGCTGGCGCTGGTCGTCGACGTGCTGGACGGATCCATCGCCCCTGACGAGCGCTGACGCGTCCGGGCGAGTGGTCGAACGCGCCGTTTTCGGATAGAGGATGCGTTGTACGACAAGACAACCCTTGACAATGGGGTCCGGATCGTCACCAGCCGTATGCCGCACGTCCGGTCCGCCACCCTGATCATGTACTACCGCGCCGGCTCGCGCCACGAGTCGGACGCGCAAGCGGGCATTTCCCACTTCCTCGAGCACATGGTGTTCAAGGGCACCGACCGTCGCCCCGACCCCGCCATGCTCACGCAGGAGATCGAGGGTGTGGGTGGCATCGTCAACGCCGCGACCAGTCGCGAGAGCACGAACTACTGGGTCAAGGTGCCGAGCGGCCATCTGGCTCGCGCCTTCGACGTCCTCGCCGACATGCTGCGCAACTCGCGCTTCGATCCCGAGGAGGTCGAGAAGGAGCGCGGCGTCATCTTCGAGGAGATCCGCGGCATCAATGACACGCCCGACGACCTGATCCACGACGTGATCGACGAGGTCGTCTGGCAGGGACAGCCGGTCGGTCGCCCGGTGATCGGGTCGGAGTCCACGGTCGGTGGCGTCACCGCGGACGACCTGCGGTCCTACCTGCATGCCCAGTATCGACCGGAGCGCCTGGTGATCGCCGCGGCCGGCGACGTGCAACACGACGACGTGGTGGAGCTCGCCGGCCGGCTCTTCGGCGACCTGGCCGCGGGCATCACCAGCGGCTTCGTGCCGGCGTCCATCCAGCAGACGGAGCCGCGAGTCCGCCTGGTCGAGCGCAGCACCGAGCAGGCGCACGTCTGCCTGGCGGTGCCGGCGCTGCCCTACACCGACGAGCGGCGCTACACGCAGGAGATGATCGACGCGGTGTTGAGCTCCGGCATGAGCTCGCGCCTCTTCCTGGAGATTCGGGAGCGGCTCGGCCTCGCCTACGAGGTCTACGCCTACTTCCGGGAGTACGAGGATGTCGGTCAGGGCGTCGTCTATGCCGGTACCGACCTGCAGCGCGTCGACCGCACCATCGAGGCCATCCTGCGCGAGTTCGACAAGCTGCGCAGCGCGCCGGTGCCCGCCGACGAACTGGAGCGCACCAAGGAGCTGCGCAAGGGGCGCATCGTGATGGGGCTCGAGGACAGCCGCTCGGTCGCCGGCTGGATCGGTGGTCAGGAGCTGGTGTTCGGCGAGATCCTTACGCCCGAGCAGGTCATGGAGCGCATCGACCGCGTCACGAGCGAGGACGTCCTGGCGCTGGCTCAGGATCTGTTCCGGCCGGACCTGCTCAACCTGGCCGTCGTCGGTCCGTACGACTCGGTCGAGCGGTTTCGCGCGCTGCTCAAGCTCTGAGGGACGCACGCCATGGGTGACGCGCAGCACATTCTGGTGGTCGAGGACGAGCGATCGATCGCGGCGGTGCTCCGCCGCGGCCTGAGCTACGAGGGCTACCGCGTCACCGTCGCCGAGAACGGCGCGCGGGCGCTCGAGGTCGCACGGGACGATCGCCCGGACCTGGTGGTGCTGGACATCATGCTCCCCGGCGGGATCGACGGCCTGGAGGTCTGCCGCCGCCTGCGCGCGGCGGGCGACGACTTCCCCATCCTGATGCTCACGGCGCGGGACGAGGTGGCCGACCGGGTCGCCGGGCTCGACGTGGGGGCCGACGACTACATGGTCAAGCCCTTCGCCTTCGAGGAGTTGCTGGCGCGGGTGCGGGCGCTGCTGCGCCGCCAGGCGCGCCGCGGCGAGGACGCCGGTGCCGACGGTGTGCTGCGCTTCTCGGACCTCACTCTGGACACCACGTCGCGCTTCGCCTATCGCGGCGAGCGACGCATTGACCTGACCACTCGCGAGTACGAGCTGCTGCTGCTGTTCATGCGCCACCCCAACCAGGTGCTGACCCGCGACGTCATCATGGAGCGCGTCTGGGGCTACGACTTCCCGGGCGAGTCCAACGTGCTCGAGGTGTACATCAGCAACCTGCGGCGCCACCTCGAGGGGGGCGGTGAGGCGCGCCTCCTGCAGACCGTCCGCGGCGCGGGGTACGCCCTGCGCACCCCGACGCACTGATCGGCTGAACGGAGTCACCCATGTCGATCCGCCTGCGCATCGTCCTCCTCACCACAGCGCTGGTGGCCGTGGTGCTCACCGCCATCGGCACGGGCGTCTACCTGACTCTCGAGCGCTCGCTGGATCAGCAGATGAACACGCGGCTGCAGAACGTCTACCGCGGCATCGCCAACGACTCGCACGTCGTGGAGGTCATGCAGACCGGACAGCGCTTCGTCGTGCCGCCGCGCGACATCGATCCGTTCGCCTCCCCCGGCCTCTTCCTACAGATCGTGGACGCGAACAACCGAATCATCTCCCAGGCGCCGATCACGCTGGGCAGTAACGCGCTGGTCCTGTCGCATGACGTGATAAGCGCGAATCAGGACGGCCAACCCGCCTCGTTTAATGGCCACATCAACGGCGCACCGGTGCGCATCTTCAGCGGGCCGCTGATGGACGTCACCACCGGTCGCTTCCTGGGCTCGGTCCAGGTGGTGGAGTCGCTGTCCCCCATGCTCCACACGCTGTCGATCCTGCGCCTGCTGCTGCTCACGGCCGCCGGGCTCGGGCTGCTCTTCACTGCCGTCGCCGCCTACGTGCTGGCCGGGCGCTCGCTGCGGCCACTGGTGCGCATCACCACCACCGCACGCGACATCGGCCATCAGGGCGACCTGAGCCAGCGGATCGAGCCACCCCACAGTCGCGACGAGGTCCAGCAGCTGGCCGAGACCTTCAACGACATGCTGGATCGGCTCGAGGACACGTTCAACGCCGAGCGGCGCTTCGTCTCCGATGCCTCGCACGAGCTGCGCACGCCGCTGACCGCGCTGCGCGGCAACGCCGAGATCCTGCTGCGCCAGATCGACGCCGGGCGCATCGACCCGGTCGACCTGCACGAGGGTCTCGGTGACATCCGCGACGAGGCCGAGCGCATGGGGCGGCTGGTGCGCGACCTGCTGACCCTGGCGCGCGCCGACGTCGGTTGGCGCGCCGAGCTGAGCAACGTACACCTGGATCAGGTAGTGGCCGACGCGGCGCGGGTTGCCACCCCGCTGGCGGGCGGCCATGAGTTCGTGGTGGAGGCCGACGGCGAGACGGACGTGGTGGGCAACCCGGACCAGCTCAAGCAGCTCCTCCTGATCCTGCTCGACAACGCCTTCACCTACACGCCGGACGGCGGCCGGATCGTGCTCTCGGTCCACCATGTGGATGGCGAAGCGGAGATCGCGGTGCGCGACAACGGCCCGGGCATTCCGCCCGAGCAGCTGACGCGGGTGTTCGATCGGTTCTACCGCGGCGACGTCGCCCGGACGTACGGGAACCTCGGCGCCGGCCTGGGATTGGCGATCGCGCGCTGGATCGTGGACTGCCACCGCGGGACGATCCGCGTTGAGAGCACGCCGGGCGAGGGCACGACCGTGTTCGTGCGGCTGCCCATCAGCCGCGAGGCCGCGCAGCCGATCTCGGTTCCTGCTCGGCGCGAGGTTGCGGCCGCGCTCCCCCGCGCCTGAGGCTGCCTCGGCAGCGTTGCCCCGGGCAGGCCGACCGTCCTCGCGCCGATCCGTGTGATCGCGCCGCGGCACGCGGCATGGGAGGTGCAGTCCATGGAGCTGATCAGCCCGCTCGTCCGGCGCCGTCTGCAGGCCGCCACGTCCGATCCTGAGAGCTACTGGGCCGAGGCGGCCGAGCGCGTGCCCTGGTTCCGCCGTTGGGACCGCGCTTTCGAGTGGGCGCCGCCGACGTTCCGCTGGTTCGTCGGAGCCGAGACCAACCTCAGCTACAACTGCCTGGACCACCACGTCGCCAACGGCTGGGGCGGTCACGCGGCGCTAATCGCGGTCAACGAGCGCGGCGACGAGCGTGTGCTCACGTATGCGCAACTCCTCGACGAGGTGCGGCGGGCGGCCGCGGCGCTGCGGGGACTGGGCGTCCGGCGTGGCGATCGGGTCGGGATCTACATGCCGACCTGCGCCGAGGCGATCGTGGCGATGCTCGCCTGCACCCGCATCGGCGCCATCCACCTCGTCGTGTTCGCCGGATTCGGCAGCGGAGCGCTCGCCGACCGCGTGCGGCTCGCCGGGGCGCGCGTGCTCCTGACGGCGGACGTTACCTACCGGCGGGGCCAGGAGGTGCCGCTCACGCCGCTGGTCGACGCCGCGCTCGAGACGCTGGGCGGCGAGATCGAGCGCGTGGTCGTCCTCCAGCGCGGCACCGGCCCGGTCGCGCTCCGGTCGGGACGCGACCTCACCTGGGACGACTTCCTCGGCCTGGCCGTCGGCCAGGCCGACGCGCACGAGGTCATGGAGGCGAACGAGCCGGCCTACATCCTGGCTACCTCCGGCACGACCGCCAAACCGAAGCTGGCGGTGCACAGCCACGGTGCCTACCAGGTGGGGATCAGCTCGACTGCCGACTGGTGCTTCGGGCTGCGGCCGACCGACGTCTGGTGGTCGACGTCGGACATTGGCTGGGTAGTGGGGCACAGCTTCATCGTCTATGCTCCGCTGCTCGTCGGCTGCACGACGATCGCCTTCGAGGGCGCGATCGACTACCCCAACCCCGCGGCGTTCTATCGACTGATCGAGCGCAACCGGGTCTCCGGGATCTTCACCTCGCCCACGGCGGCACGCCTGCTGCTGCGCTACGGCGTCGAGGCGGCGCGAGGCGTCGACCTCGGTTCGGTCGAGCGCGTCTTCTGCGCCGGGGAGGTGCTGAACCCGCCGGCCTGGGAGTGGCTGCAGCACGAACTCTTCGGCGATCGCGTGCCGGTCATCGACCACTGGTGGCAGACGGAGACGGGCGGGCCCGTCGTCGGCAACCCCTATGGGCTGGGCATGCTGCCGATCAAGCCGGGCTCTGCCGGAATCCCATTGCCGGGGTTCGAGCTGGCCGTCATGACGCCGGAGGGCGAACCGTGCCCGCCGGGCGAGAAGGGGATCGTGGTTCTGACGCGCCCCTTCCCGGGCCTCACGCCGACCATCTGGGGCGACCCCGAGCGCTATGGCACCGAGTACTGGGGGCGCATCCCCGGGGTCTACTTCACCGGCGACTCGGCGGCGGTCGACGAGGACGGCTACGTCTGGTTCGGCGGCCGCGCGGACGAGATCATCAAGATCGCCGGGCATCGGATCGGCACCGTCGAGGTCGAGAGCGCCTTCCTGCGGCACCCGGCGGTGGCCGAAGCGGGCGTCACCGGGCGCCCCGACCAGCTGCGAGGCGACGTCATCTCGGCCTTCGTCGCACTCAAGCCCGGCTTCGAGCCGTCGGAGGCGCTCAAGCGCGAGCTGGTCGAGACGGTCCGTCAGGAGCTCGGGCCGGTGGCCGTCATTGGCGAGATCAACTTCG
This sequence comes from Thermomicrobiaceae bacterium, assembly GCA_035532355.1. Classification (GTDB taxonomy): domain Bacteria; phylum Chloroflexota; class Chloroflexia; order Thermomicrobiales; family Thermomicrobiaceae; genus DASSZN01. The sequence goes on from DATKRJ010000457.1 coordinate 13,444, forward strand.
TGAGCACGCTGCCGAAGACGCGCAGCGGCAAGATCATGCGACGCGTCTTCCGGGCCGTCATCTCGGACCGAGATCCCGGGGACATCTCCACCATCGAGGACGAGGGATCGGTGGACGAGGCGCGCGAGGCCTGGCAGCGCATGCGCGCCGAGCTCGGCGGCCTCGACGGCAACGAGCGCTGACGTCCGCTCCAGGAAGCGGTAGATGCATGCCGGCCGTGCCCGATCGGGCAATGGCCGCGTGACCGGCGGCGCGGGGAGCGCCTGAGAGGAGCAGGCCCGCCTCGGGCCAACGAGTCATGATCCAACCGAACGTGCTCGCGCTCATCGGCGACACCCCGCTGGTCCGCCTCAACGGCGTGACCCGGGGCCTGCGGTCGACCGTCGTCGGCAAGATGGAGATGGTCAATCCGGGCGGCAGCGTCAAGGACCGCATCGGCTTCCGCATGGTCGAGGAGGCCGAGCGGCGCGGCTGGCTCAAGACCGGCGGGACCATCGTCGAACCGACCAGCGGCAACACCGGCGTCGGCCTGGCCATGGCCGCGGCGGTGAAGGGCTACCGCTGCGTCTTCGTCATGCCCGACAAGGTCTCGTACGAGAAGATCGCGTTGCTGCGGGCCTACGGCGCGGAGGTGGTGACCACGCCGACCGCCGTCGCCCGCGAGTCGCCCGAGAGCTACTACAGCGTGGCCGACCGGCTGACGCGCGAGATCCCGGGTGCGTTCCAACCCAACCAGTACTTCAACCCGATCAACCCGCGCTCGCACTACGAGACGACCGGGCCGGAGATCTGGAGGCAGACCGAGGGCCAGGTCACCCACTTCGTCGCCGGTGTCGGCACCGGCGGCACGATCAGCGGGGTCGCGCGCTTCCTCAAGGAGCAGAATCCGGAGATCCGGGTGATCGGCGCCGATCCGGAGGGCTCGATCTACACCGACCCCGACCACGTACGGCCCTACAAGGTCGAGGGGATCGGCGAGGACTTCTGGCCGGGCACCTTCGACCGCGGCCTGGTCGACGAGTTCATCCAGGTCAACGACCGCGACTCGTTCCTGACCGCGCGGCGGGTCACCCGCGAGGAGGGCATCCTCCTGGGAGGATCCGGCGGCACGGCGGTTTGGGCGGCGTTGCAGGTCGCTCGCCGCCACAACGAGGAGGGGACGCTCGTCGTCGTGCTCCTGCCCGACAGCGGCCGCGGCTACCTCTCCAAGCTCTACAATGACGACTGGATGCGCGAGAACGGCTTCCTCTCGCGCTTCGGGCGCGTCGCCAGGGTGTCGGCGCTGATCGGGAACCGGGAGGACCCGGAGATTCCGGCCGTGGTCGCGGCGAGCGTGGATCAGACCGTGGAGGAGGCGATCGACCTGCTGCGACGCTACCGCATCTCGCAGATGCCGGTGCTACGCCAGCTGGCAGACGCATCCGATGGTCGGGTCGACGTCCATGCCGTGGTCGGCAGCATTCAGGAGCGAACGCTTCTCGACCAGGTCTTTCGCCACCCCGCGGCAATCCACGACAAGGTGAGCACGGTGATGGACCCGCCGTTCGCACTGGTGGACGTCAAGGAGGAGGTCGAGCGGGTCTTCCCGTTGCTCGCGGCCGGGGCGCCCGCGGTACTCGTGCAGGAGCACGGCGCGCTGGTGGGGGTGCTGACGCGAACCGATCTACTGGACTTCGTGGCCCACAATGGGACGAAAGGCTAGGTACCCCGATGAACGAACGACGACCCGACGACAAGCCCGCCGGATTCGAGACGCTGGCCATCCACGCCGGCCAGGAGCCCGATCCCACCACCGGCGCGGTGATCGTACCGATCTACCAGACGTCGACCTTCGCTCAGGAGGGTGTTGGGCGGCACAAGGGGTACGAGTACGCGCGGACCGACAACCCGACCCGCACGGCACTGCAGACGGCGCTGGCCGCGCTCGAGGGCGCCGCCTGGGGCCTGTGCTATGCCTCGGGCCTCGCCGCGACACAGAATGCCTGGTACCTGCTGTCGCCGGGCGACCACCTCATCCTGTCGGATGACGCCTACGGCGGCACCTACCGACTGGCGACGAAGGTGATCGCCCGCTACGGGATCGACTACTCGCTGGTCGACCTGACCGACCTGGACGCGGTCCGCGCCGCGATTCGACCCAGCACGCGGATGGTGTGGGTCGAGACTCCCACCAACCCGTACCTCAAGGTCGTGGACGTGGCGGGCATCGCCGCGGTCATCGCCGGCCGCCCGATCCTGCTGGTGGTCGACAACACCTTCGCCTCGCCCTACCTGCAGCAGCCGCTCGGGCTGGGCGCCGACCTGGTCGTCCACAGCACGACCAAGTACCTCGGCGGCCACAGCGACGTGGTCGGCGGGGCGATCCTCGGCAGTGACCCCGAGGTCTACGAGACGCTCAAGTTCCACCAGAACGCGGCCGGCGCGGTGCCCGGGCCATTCGATGCCTGGCTCGTGCTGCGCGGGATCAAGACCCTGGCGGTGCGGATGCGGCAGCATAGCCAGAACGGGTTGGCCGTCGCCCAGATGCTCACCGGCCACCCGGCGGTCGAGCAGGTGTTCTATCCGGGTCTGCCCGACGCCGCCGGGCACGCCGTCGCGGCGCGCCAGATGCCCCGCGGCTTCGGCGGCATGGTCTCCTTCACCGTGACGGGCGGTTACGACGCCGCGCGGGAGGTGGTGGAGCACACCCGGCTGTTCACCCTGGCTGAGAGCCTGGGCGGGGTGGAGTCGCTGATCGAGCATCCGGGGCAGATGACGCACGCTAGCCTGGCCGGTTCGGGCTTCGAGGTTGCGCCGAACCTCATTCGCCTGTCGGTCGGAATCGAGGACGTGGACGACCTCAGCGACGACCTGCGGCAGGCATTGGGGGCGGCAGTGCCGGCCGGGGCGCGCGTCGGGTAGGCGACACCGCGGCTCGGCGGGCCAGACAATACGGGGCAGTCGCGTTCGCGACTGCCCCGTGCTCGTGTCGAGGTTGGGCGCTACAGGCCCGCGGTTGCGCGCTCGCGGCTCCGCTTGTTGCCGCTGGTGTGCCCCTCGAAGTAGTCGAGGAGCGCCTTGCGCGCCTCGATGCTCATACCGAAAATCTCCGACCAGAGCGCCTGCGGGATCGAGGTGTTCCCCAGTTCCTGCTCCAGCGCATGGTCGACATCCTGCGCCTCGCGCTCGGTGTCAACGAAGAATCCGATGTCCACGCCCAGTTCGGTGCCGAGTCGTGACAGCAACGTGAACGACGGGACGCTCCGCCCCTTCTCGAGTCGGGACAGGTACGAGACCGAGATCCCCGTGCGCTCCGCCAGGTCCGAGAGCGACAGCCCTTGCTGCTGGCGCAGGCGCCGGATCGCCGGCCCAATGCGTTGGCGCACCTCGCTCGAGCTCGGGCGCCGTTCGGTCCTCTCCTCTGCCATCCCTGAGGTCCTCCTTGCTACGCCGCCCCGTTGCGGCCGTCGTTGCGCTCCCTGCGGACGGGCCACGTCGCCCTTGACCACGCTGTCAGGCCGCTCGGCCAGCCTTCCCGTTCGACGAGGGGCAATCCGTGACTCGCCGTTTGTCGTCTCCCGGCAACTACGTTACGTGCGTCACGCCCGGCGACGAATCAGAGGGTGCGCCATGATAACCATACCACGACTACGTCACACTATGCACCCCTCAGGCGGAACCCGGTGCAGCCGTGATATTTGTCCGTCTGCGCGGTTGTCTTAGCTTCACCCTCCCTTCTGGGCGCGGCTGGCACAGGCCTCGCAATCCATGCCGGACTCCGCAATCGCGCCACGACGGGAACGCTCAGTAACCACGATAGCACGCCTTCTTGCGGTTGTCACGTCCGGAGGCCGAACAAAGATTCGCTCTGTATGGAGTCACCACCGCACGGTATCCCGTACCTCGGTTGGCCACGGACTTGCGGTGCGCAGGTTCCGCGAACGCTAACGACTCGCACAGTGGACACGATCTGGGATGGGAGGCCACCGGTGACTGCGGTCGCGATCGCGCAGCAGGACGACATCGCCGCCGCGGTGGCGGAGGCCCTCGGTCACCTGGCACTCCGGCCGCTGGTCGCGGGAAAGCTGGTCGCGATCAAGCCCAATGAGACCTGGGCGTCACCGGGTGACACCCACGGCGTGACTCAGGCGGACACCCTGCGCGGCGTCATCCGCGAGCTCAAACGCCACGGGCCGCGCGCGCTGGTGGTCAGTGGCGGAGCCGGTGCGGCGGAGACCGAGCACGTCTTCCGCGCCGCCGGTTTGCTCGACGTCATCTGCGAGGAGCAGGTCGAGTTCGTCGACCACAACCGCCCGCCGTTCGTCTCGGTGGACCTGCCCTACGCGCCGGATCGCGACGTCCGTGGACCACAGCAGGCAGTCATGGTCAACCCCCGCGTGCTCGAGTACGACACGCTGGTGTCGCTGGCCCAGCTGAAGCTGCACGAGACGGCCACGGTGACCCTCTCGCTCAAGAACATTGCCATGTCGTTCCCGGCGGCTGACTACTACGGTCATCCCCGCGCCACCCAGGCGCACGAGCACCAGTTCTTCGCCGACATGCACTCGTTCATCGCCGCCATGGCGAAGCGCTTTCCGATCGACCTCGCCATCATCGTCGGGCACCCGGCCATGATCGCGACCGGTCCGCTGGGCGGCAAAGCGGTCGAGACCGGCCTGGTGCTGGCCAGCACCGATCCGCTGGCGGCCGACGTTGTCGGGGCTCGGCTGCTGGGGTTCAAGCTGCAAGGAGTGCGGCACCTCTGGGAGGCGGCGCGGCTGGGGGTCGGTGACTCCGCCCTCGACCGGTTCGACTTCCCGGGGATGAGCCTGACCGAGGCGATCAAGGCCTTCACTCGCGCGGCCTACGGCGAGGAGCTGACCTTCGAGCACGCCTGACAACGGGCCGCGCCCCCTGGTGACGGTTGGGTTCGATTCCCAGGTGGCCCGCCTCGACGCGCTGATGCTCCGGACGGTAGGATTCGCCGCGACCGCACCCTGCTTGACCCCGACGCGCTCGTCCCGGATTGTGCCGGTCGGATCGGAAAGGAGACGGAAACTCGGTGCTGAATGGCAGTGTCGCCGGCCGGGTCGCGGCCGCACTCGTCTTCCTGGCCGTCGGGCTGCTCGTGGCCGCCTGCAGCGGTCCAGACAGCGGCTTCCCCACCACGACCGCCGATTCTCCGAGTGCCACCACCTCCACGCCGGTACCGGCTGCAATCACTACCCCCACCGTCCAGCCGGCCAGGCCGGTCTCGCTGTCGCGGGTCGCGGGCGCCTCGATCCCCGCCGCGTCACCGGTACCGGACGCGACCCCCGCACCCGTCGCCACTCCCGGGCCGTCTCCGACACCCACCCTCGCACCGACCGGTCAGACCGACCTCGTGCCGATCCTGATGTACCACTACATACGTCCCGATCCCGGCAAGAACGACCCGATCGGGGAAGACCTCTCGGTCAGTCCCGACCACTTCCAGACGCAGATGGCGTGGCTGGCCCAGAACGGCTACCACACGATGACGGTCAGCGAGCTCAACCAGGTGCGCAACCACCAGATCGGCCTGCCGATCAAGCCCATCGTGCTGACCTTCGACGACGGCTACCGCGACTTCTACACCGCGGCCTACCCCGTGCTGAAACAGTACGGGTTCAAGGCTACGCTCTTTGTCATCACCGGGGTGGTCGACCAGCCGCCGTACGTGACCTGGGACATGATCAAGGAGATGGATCGGTCCGGCCTGATCGAGATGGGTGCCCACACCGTGACGCACCGGGACCTGCCGTCCCTGAGCGCGGCCGACGCGCGGCAGGAGATCTTTGAAAGCAAGCAGACGCTGGAGACGCGACTCGGTCACCCGGTCGTCTCGTTCAACTATCCGTCGGGGCGCTACGACGACGCGGTGGTCGCGCTGGTCAAGCAGGCCGGCTACCAGATCGCGGTGACGACCCAGGGAGGCTGGGCCAGGGCAACCGAGGACTCGCTGCTCCTGCCGCGCGTCCGGGTACACGGTGCGGTGACCCAGGCGGCATTTACCGGGATGCTCGAGTGACGCGGCTGAACCGCGACTGCCCGCGGGGCTCCTGCTCTGCGGCGAGCGACACGCCCCGCCCGTGAGCGTGCCGACGCTGCGGCCCCCCGGACAGGACGCCGCGGTCGGACCGGACGACCGTCCGTCCGGCCGGCGGCTGCTTGCGCTCTCGCTCGCGGCGCTGCTCGCCTTCGTCTTGTTCACCGTGGCCATGACCTGGCCGCTGGCCCGCCAGCCCGACCGCCGCCTGGTGAGTTGGGGCGACCCGGTGTTTCAGGCCTGGACGCTGGCCTGGGACGTCCACGCCTGGACCACCGACCCGCTGCACGTCTTCGACGCGAACATCTTTTACCCCTACCGCGACACGCTGGCCTACTCCGACCACCTGTTCGGCCAGGCGGCGCTGATGTTCCCGGTGCTGCTGCGCGCCGGCACGGTCGTGCTGGCGGACAACTTGTCGGTGTTCATCGCGCTGGCACTCAGCGGCTTCGCAGCCTACCTCCTGGTCGTCGACCTGACCGGCAACGTCTTCGCCGGCATGGTCGCCGGGGCGGCCTACGCCTTCGCGCCGGCCCGCATGGCACAGATCGAGCATCTGCACCTGCTGTCCGCGGAGTGGCTACCGCTGGCGCTCCTGGCGGCGATCCGCTCCTACCGTCGTGGCGGATGGCGCTGGTCGGTCGCGCTCGGCGTGTTCGTCGTGCTGCAGGGCCTGTTCGGTGTCTACTACCTGTACTTCGCCGCGGTCATGCTGGTCTTCGTGGTAGCGACGTACCTGCCGGCACACCGTACACGCGCCGCGCTGGCCGCAACCGGGCGCATGGTCGCTTGCTGCGTCGTCGCCGCGGCGTTGCTGCTGCCGACGCTACTGCCGTACGAGCAGGTTAACCGGGACGTCGGGGCCCAGCGTGGCCCGGCGGAGGTTGCCAAATGGAGCGCGGTGTGGGGTGACTACCTGGCGGTGGGCCCGCAGAACCGGCTCTGGGGTCCGAAGGTCGCGGCGCGGTACCACCGCGACCTTGAGCGGGACCTCTTCCCGGGAGCGACCTGCCTGGCGCTGGCGATCGTCGGTCTGTTCAACCGGCGTCACCGCTGGGAGCGCTGGCTGCTGTTGACGATCGCCGCCGGCTCGCTGCTGCTGAGCTTCGGCCTGACCTGGCGGATCGCGGGACTGAACATCCCGTCGCCCTACAACCTGTTCTACGACCTGCTGCCCGGCTTCAAGGCGATCCGGGTTCCGGCGCGACTGGCGCTGCTGGGGCTGATAGGGCTCAGTGGACTCGCCGGACTCGGCGTGGACCTGCTGCTGCGGCAGCTGTGCCGGCTGTCGTTTTCGGCGCTGCTCCGGCTGGGTGTCGCCGTCGTGGTCACCGCCGCGCTCGGGCTGGGCGTGCTGGCCGAGGACTCAACGCGCCTGGCGGTCGCGGCACCGCTGCCTGTGACGCTCGCCGAGGCCAAGAGTCCCGGCTACACCTGGATGGCCGCGCACGCGGCGCCCGCCATCGAGCTGCCGATGGGCGACGGGATCATCGCCTCGGCCTGGCCGAACTACTGGTCGACGCTCCACTGGAACTCGCTGGTCAACGGCTACAGCGGCTTCGCGCCGCCCGCCTACTACGTCTTCCGCGACCGTATGCAGGGCTTCCCCTCGGCGGACTCGATCCACCTGCTGCAGGGGATCGGCGTTCGCACCGTCATGTACCATCTGCCGTCCGGCTCCGACCCCTCGCGCGACCCGGTGCTGACCAGGATCGCGACCTTCCCGCAGCTGACGCAGCAGGTCGGCGGGCCGGACTACGTCTTCACGCTGGTAGCCGACCCGTGGCTCTGGAACCTGGCCAGCGCGGTGCCGTCCAGTCAGGCGGTCGACCTGCCCGACCTGGGCGCGGATCCGGCGACCTTCGGCATGCTGGGCGCCATCCTGCAGCGGACGGGGCACACGGTCTATGGGCGTGGCACGCTGCAGCAGTGGCAGTTGCAGCCGGCACCGGCCTCCGTCTGCTACGGCGTGCGCGCCACGGGCGCGCCCAACCCGAGCGGGCGCTACCTGGGCGCGGTGACCGTCACGACTGCCGGCGGCCTCACGCTGTACCGGCTGGTGGGGTGCGGCGCGGGCTGAGTGGGGCCTCGGGCCAGATCGCGCGGGACCAAGCCTCGCAATGGGGACCAGCCCGGCGGCGCCGACCACGCGCTGAACCACGACTGGGGTGACGCTGCCGGCTGTCTCAATGACGGGTGCCCGCCTCGGGCGTCGCGAGCTGTAGATCCAGGATACGATGGCCCTCCATCTCGATGATGCCGACCTCGCGCACGGCGACCGGATGCCGGAAGCGGGGACCGTTGACGCTGAAACTGTGGTACTCGCCACGCTCGCCGCAGGGATCGACGCCCGCCGCCTCGATCTCGCGGATCAGATCGAGGTCGAACGTCCGGCCCAGCCACTCGGGCCGACCCAAGTCGAGGTTGACGCTCACGATCCGCGACACGTGCCCGCGCTCGACGAACTCGCGCACCACATCGGACGGCGTGTCACCCCACAGCGGCTCGACGTGCTCGAGCCCGCGGGCGCCGGTGCGCTCTTCGTACCAGGCGCGGATGTCGGCCAGGTGGATGTTGCCGAAGATCACACCGCCGATGCCGAGCGCCGGTAGCCGGTTGAGGAGGTCGATCAAGACCGCCTCGTAGTCGCACGGATGCGTATGCGCCTGGAGGATCGGCAGCCCGAGCGCCTTCGCCTGTGCCTGGATCAGCTCCGCGCGCACGCCGTGGAAGCGTACCCGGCCGGTGTTGCCCTCGTGGATCGTGAACAGCGTCGCGACGTCGCGCCCGCCCAGCAGCGCGCGGTCGAGCGCTAGCAGCGAGTCCTTGCCGCCGCTCCAGCTCAGCGCATAGCGTGTCATGTGGCTCCTCTCGACCCGGCCGGTACGACGGGGCTTCCCCTTCCGCGGGAAGCGACTGCTCGCACGAACCAGGGGTGCGCCGGGTGGCGCGCTTGTACGATCCGGCTCACCGTGGACAATAACGCACCAGAAACCGGATGCGCGGTGCTGAAGACACCGCGCCAGGGGACGACGCCCGCCGAGGCGGGCTGTACGCGGAACCGTATCGGGGGCGTGACCTCGACGAGCCGCACCCGAGGACGCCCGCGGCCGAGGGCCCGTCCCACACGCCAACAGGGAGGGTGCCATGCGCCGGTTCGCCAGTCTCGTCGCGGTCATTCTGCTGGCGCTCAGCATCGCTGCTCCAGGCGCGGCGGCTGCACCGATCGCGAACACCGCTTTCTCCAACACCTGGGCGCGGACCGACCGTCCGGTGTCGACCGGGGCGGTGTCCCGCACCTGGATGTGGGGACCTACCGCCGACTCGCCGGCGCTCCAGGAGCCCTACGCCGAGTCTCCCGGCGGCCAGCGCGAGGTCCAGTACTTCGACAAGTCCCGCATGGAGATCACCCATCCCAACGGCGATCCCAACTCGATCTGGTATGTCACCAACGGCCTGCTCGCCGAGGAGCTCATTACCGGCCGCATGCAGCTGGGC
>DATKRJ010000458.1:0-2670 GCA_035532355.1 Thermomicrobiaceae bacterium
CTGGCCGGCCGGGTCGCCGTGCGCTACACGCTCGAACGCTGGTGGCGGCTCGCGGGACGCCGACCGGCGCCCGGCGCGGACCGGCCACCGCTCGGCCCGCGCAGCGGGCTGACGGCGCGGCAGGCCATCCTGCTCTCCCTCCACGTCGGCGCCGGCTGGGGGAGCGCGGACCTCGGTGCGCTCGTCAACGCCGATGCCGAGGGAATCGGCGCCTGCCTGGCGGCGGCGCTCTCCCGGCTGGCCGAGTCCTCGGCGCGCCCCTGTGTCGAGGGGGCGGCGCTGGTCGGCCGCTACCGCGACCGGGACCTCTCCGTGGACGAGCGCGCCGAGCTCCTCGGTCACGCCGCGCGCTGCCGGTCCTGCCAGCACGCGCTCGCGCGGTTTGCCGAGCTCGACGCGGCGCTGACCGCGGCCGTCGAGGCGACCCGGGCGGGCCTGCCGCCGGCACCGGCACGCCCCTCGCTGCTCCGCCGGGCACTCGTCAGCCCGTCACCCCGCGCGCTGGCGCTCATCGGGCTGGCAATCGTGGCCGTGGTCGGAATCGCCGCCGGGCGCAGCCTGCTGACCGGCAGCCACGCCGCGCCGATCCCGCTCCTGGCCACGCCCGCAACGACCCCAGGGTCGGCGCTCCCGGACGGCTGGCTCCTCTACGAGCAGGGCAACGGCGCGCTGGCCGCGGTCGACACCGCCAGCGGCGCGCGGGCCCCGCTCGCCCCGCCGCGCGACGGGAGCACCTTCACCCAGGGACAGGCCTACGCCCTCTCGCCCGACCACGCCCTGCTGGCTTCGCTCAGCCCCAACTTCGACGCCGGTGGCCTCGCTCCCAGCGTGACCCTCAGCGTCTCCCGCCTCGACGCGACCGGGGTCTACCAGCACACCTGGCTGCAGAACGCGCCCACGCTCGTCCGCCTCGACGGCTGGCTCAACGCCACCACCGTGCTGGTGAGCGTCGGCGTGTCGGGCGGGACGCAGCTGACCGCCATCGATGTCGTCACCCAGCAGACTCGCGTCCTGTTCACCGGCGACGTCGTCGACGCCGTGCCCTCGCCTGACGGCACGATGGTCGCGCTGACCGGCGGGGACCTGCCGATCTTGCTCGGCCTGACCCTGGACATCCGACCGGTCGAGCCCGGCGGCCTCGGCGCGCCGACGGCCACGATCGACCACCGCTTTCCCCGCGTCGGCCGGGCCGTCTGGTCCCCGGACAGTCGGCGCCTCTACCTCGGCCTGATCGCCGACGCCTCCGTCGGCGCGAGCGGCCCGAACGCGCCGACGCCGCAGTTCGAGGAGCCGCAGGAGATCGTGCTCGCCGCGCTCACCCCTGACGGTACGCTGGCGCGGCTCACCGAGCCGGCCGCCCACCGCTACGACCTGCCACTCGCCGTCGCGCCGGACGCTGGCCGGGTCTTCTACGCGCGCGAGGACGACGCCACCACCAGCACGGTGACCACCACGCTGCGCGCGTCACGTCCCGACGGCAGCGGTGGGAGCGACATCCTGACGAACGTGGCCTGGGTGGGCGGCCCGGGTGGGCTCCCCGACGGCCACTCGCTGGTCGCGCTCGCCGGCCAGTCCTACCCGCTGCCACTCGACCCCCACCAGCAGCCGCTCGGACCGGTCACGCTGCCGGTGCTCTACCTGATCGATGGCGGGGGAGCCGCCCATCCGCTCCGGGCACTGCCCGACACCTTCGGCGGCGATACGCTGCTCCAGTGGCTTCCCCGCGCCGCGCTCGCCCCGGCAGCGGCGGCGACCTCGCCGGCACCGGTGACCGGTCAGGTCACCGCGCCCGCACCCGTCTCGGGGCTGGGCACCGCCGCGGTCGCGCCCGGCAGTGCCGCCAGCGACGACGGACGCTACGTGGTCCTGCAGGATCGGGTCAACCACACGCCCGACGTCTGGGCGTCGCCGCCGGAGGAGACCCGCCAGCTCTCCGGCATCGATGACACCCAGCTCTCCTGGGTCCCGAGCGAGCACGTCGCGGTCGGCGTCATGGTCGCCCGGCCGGGTCAGCCGCCACAGCCCAGCCGGCTGACCCTTCTCTCGATGCCGCCCGGTAGCGGACCGCTGGCCTCCGCCGACTCGCTCAGCTTCGATCCGGCCGGCGTCGGCGGCGACCTGCAGCGCGCCTATGCCCTGCCCCGCGTCTCGCCCGACGGCCTCTCGGTCGCCTTCTACGTCGTCGACGGGCGCGGCGCGGTCGCCACACTGTGGCTGGCGACGGCCGGCGCCGCTCCCCACCCCGTCACCGGATGGTCGGTCCAGGCCATGTCGTCCGTAGGGAGCATCCCGCTGACCGCCGCCTGGGCGACGAACGACACGCTCGTCTTCACCGAGCCGACCGACTGGCAGGGCAGCTTGCCTCAGGCGATCGCGATCGAGCGCCTCAGCGTCGCCCCGAGCGGCACGACGACGGTGACCCGCCTCCGCACCCTCCCCGGTCAGGGCAGCGATGCCGCCGTGACCGCCGCCCAGCTCGCGCTCTCGGCGGACGGGCGCTACCTGGCGCTGCGGGTCCACCACTTCGGCACGTCGGCCCCGGGCTCGCCTGCGACCGACGGCATCGAGGTCCTGCCGACCGCGGACCTAAGCCAGTCGGTCGAACTGGCGCGTGGCGGCACGGGCGACGGCCTGACCTGGTCGCCCGGCGGCGACTGGCTGGCGTTCGCG
>DATKRJ010000459.1:0-7351 GCA_035532355.1 Thermomicrobiaceae bacterium
CTGCATCTCCGGCAGGTCGCTGGTGAAGGCCGCCAGCAGCGCGTGGTAGGGGTCGTCGCCCGGGCGGTAGTCGGGGTTGGGCGGGTTGTCGCGGAGTTGCTCGTCCTCGAACAGGTACCAGACGGCGTCGAGACGGAACCCATCCGCGCCGCGGTCGAGCCAGAAGCGCAGCACGTCGTACATGGCGTCGCGCACCTCGGGGAGGCGCCAGTTGAGGTCGGGCTGCCGCGGCAGGAAGGCGTGGTAGTAGTACTGGCCGGTGGTCGTGTCCGACTGCCAGGCGCTGCCGCCGAAGATGGCGAGCCAGTTGTTGGGCGGGCCACCGTTTGGAGCGGGGTCGCGCCAGATGTACCAGTCGCGCCGCGGGCTGTCGCGCGAGGAGCGCGACTCCTGGAACCACGGGTGCTCGTCCGAGGTGTGATTGGGGACGAAGTCGACGATCACCTTCAGCGCGCGCCGGTGTGCCTCCGCCACCAGCCGGTCGAAGTCGCCAAGCGTGCCGAACAGCGGATGGACGTCGACGTAGTTGGAGACGTCGTAGCCGAAGTCGGCCATCGGCGACGGGAAGAAGGGGGAGAGCCAGATGGCGTCGACGCCGAGCCACTCCAGGTATTCGAGGCGGCTCGTGACGCCGGCGAGGTCGCCGACACCGTCGCCGTTGCGGTCCATGAACGAGCGCGGGTAGACCTGGTAGATGATCCCCCGCTGCCACCAGTGTGCTTGCTCCGTCATGCCCCCTCTTCGCTCCTGGCCGGCCGCGCGGGCCGGACTGGGCCAACAGCGTTCCCCGCCTCCGGCCAACACGGTCGGAACTATTCCATCACCGCATCGGCGGCGGTACGGCCCCATTCTCTGGCTCCACGCGGCGGAAGAGCACGAGGGAGCGCGCCTGCAGGTCGAAGGGCGCCCCCGCGTCGCAGATGCGGCTGCCGGGTAGGACATCCGGCCGCGCGGTGTCGACCAGCACGTCCCAGTGCAGGCCCGGCTGGCTGGCCGGGAGCACGAACGGCACCGCCTCCGCGTGGGCGTTGAGCAGGATGAGCAGGATGTCGTCGGTGATCGACTTGCCGCGCTCGTCGACGTCGCCGAGGTCGGCCCCGGCGAGACGCATGCCCAGGGTGCGCACCCAGCCGGCGTGCCACTCGGTGTCGGTCATCTCGCCGCCGTCGGGGCGCAGCCAGGTGATATCGCGGATGTCGAGGCCGCGGATGCGCCGACCCTGGAAGAACTTGCGCCGGTGCAGGCTGGGGTGGCTCAGCCGGATGTCGATCAGGCGGCGGGTGAAGTCGAACAGGCGCCGGCAGGGGCCGTCGATCTGCCAGTCGTACCAGCTGATCTCGTTGTCCTGGCAGTAGCCGTTGTTGTTGCCGGCTTGAGTGCGGCCGAGTTCGTCGCCGCCCTGGATCATCGGCACGCCCTGGGAGAAGAGGAGCGTGGCCAGGAAGTTCCGCATCTGCTGCTCGCGCAGCGCGAGCACGCCGGGGTCGTCGGTCGGCCCCTCGACGCCGCAGTTCCACGACAGGTTGTTGTCCGTGCCGTCGCGATTGTCCTCGCCGTTGGCTCCGTTGTGCTTGTCGTTGAAGCTGACGAGGTCGTGGAGCGTGAAGCCGTCGTGGGCGGTGACGAAGTTGATGCTGGCGTAGGGCCGGCGACCGTCGGCGACGTACAGGTCGCTGCTGCCGGTGAGCCGGTAGCCGAGCTCGGCCACCTGGCTCTCGTCGCCGCGCCAGTAGCGGCGGGTGGTGTCGCGGTACTTGCCGTTCCACTCGGCCCACAGCACCGGGAAGTTGCCGACCTGGTAGCCGCCCTCGCCGACATCCCAGGGCTCGGCGATCAGCTTGGCCTGCGAGATGATGGGGTCCTGGTGGATGATGTCGAAGAAGGCGGACAGGCGGTCGACGTCGTGCAGCTCGCGGGCCAGGGCAGCGGCGAGGTCGAAGCGGAAGCCGTCGACGCGCATCTCGGTGACCCAGTAGCGCAGGCTGTCCATGATCAGCTTCAGCACCTGCGGGTGGCCGACGTTGAGGCTATTGCCGGTGCCGGTGTAGTCACGGTAGTAGCGGGGGTTGTCGGGCATCAGCTTGTAGTAGGTGGGGTTGTCGATGCCGCGGAAGCTGAGGGTCGGACCGAGCTCGTTGCCCTCGGCGGTGTGGTTGTAGACCACGTCGAGGATCACCTCGATACCCGCCCGGTGGAGCCGGTGGACCATGCGCTTGAACTCGGCGATCTGCTCCCAGCTCTCGCCGGACCGCGAGTAGCGGCCGACCGGCGAGAAGTAGTTGATGGAGTTGTAGCCCCAGTAGTTGGTCAGGCCGCGTTCGATGAGATGGCCGTCGTCGATGAAGTACTGCACCGGGAGGAGCTCGACGGCGGTGATGCCGAGCTGCTGGAGGTAGGCGATGCTCTCCGGGGCGGCCAGGCCGGCGTAGGTGCCGCGCTCCTCCTCTGGCAGTTCGCTATTCCGCTGAGAGAAACCCTTGACGTGAACTTCATAGATGACCGAGCGGTGCCAGGGGATGTTCGGCTTGCGGTCGGCGTCCCAGTCGAAGAAAGGGTGCGCGACGATACCCTTGGGGACGCTCCGCGCGTCGTCCTGGTCGTCGAAGGTCCGGTCGGCGTCCGGCTCTCCCACGTGGTAGCCGAAGACCGGTGCCTGCCAATCGACGCTGCCGGTGACCGCCCTGGCGTAGGGGTCGAGCAGCACCTTGTGCGGGTTGAAGCGCAGCCCGCGATCCGGCTCGTACGGTCCGTGGACGCGGTAGCCGTAGAGCTGTCCCGGACTCAGGCCCGCGACGTAGGCGTGCCAGACGTGGGCGGTGACCTCGGTCAGCCGGATGCAGCCGGTCTCCACCCCGGTAGGATCGTCGAATAGGCAGAGCTCCACGGTGGTGGCGTGCTCCGAGTAGATCGAGAAGTTGACCCCCTCGCCGTCCCAGGTCGCGCCGAGGGGAAACGGCTTGCCGGGCAGGACGCGGCGGACGGCACGGGCCACGGGACCCTCCAGACTGGGGCGAGGCGGACGACCGATCTCGAATCACGAGCGGGTCGACGTGCGGGCTGCTGAAGCCGAGCGCAGCGGAGATGCAGGTTTGATGCCAGGGCCGGACCGGCGGCGCGACGGCGGCCGGACGGGACGGAATCCACGATGGCGCGGCGTCGTTGGGGTTGGCATGTGCGGCATGCACGGCATAGCGACGGGAGGCCGGGAATGGCTGAGGTGATCGAGCGGGCACGGCTGCGGGCAGTCGGTACCAGCCGGGAGTTCGAGGGCTACGAGCACGGGGACGTGGGGGTCACCTTCATTCTGGTCAACGGCGCGCCCGGAAGCGGGCCGCGCCTGCACCGTCACCCGTACGCCGAGGTGTTCGTGATCCAGGAGGGGCAGGCGACCTTTACGGTGGACGGCAGGACGCTGGAGGCCACGGCCGGTCAGGTCGTGGTGGTGCAGCCCGGCGAGGCACACAGGTTCGTCAACTCGGGCAGCGGACCGCTACGCCAGATCGACATCCACGCCAGCCCACGCTTCATCACCGAGTGGCTCGAGGTGGCGGCGGACGAGGCGCTGCCGGTCGCGGAGGACGCGCGGAGAGCGTGAGGCTCACGATCGGCCGGGCGGCACACTGCCGTCCCAGCCGCTGGGCAGCAGGTAAGGCCAGCCCTCCTGCCAGCCGAACGGGGCGTCGACAAGCTCCTCGAGCGGGAAGCCGTCCAGCAGGTGGTCGAGCGCCCAGCGGTTGGCCGAGTGGGCGATGAGGAGGACGCGCGTACCGTCCCAGCCGGCAGCGAGGTCGCGCAGGAAGTCCCGCATGGCGTCGACGACCTGGCGGTAGCTCTGGCCGCCGGGGAAGGGGACGTCGACGCGAGCGTGGCGCTCGGCAGCGAGGCGGGCGACGGGCATCCCGTTGAGATCGCCGTAGTCGCACTCGCGCAGCCGGGGATCGCGGTAGATGGGGATGGTCGTTCCGCCGAAGGCGATCTCGGCGGTCTCGACGGCGCGAGCGAGGTCCGAGGTGAAGACGGCGGCCAGGCCGTCGTCGCGCCGCCGCTCGCCGAGCTCCCGGGCCAGCGTGCGGCCGCGTGGAGAGAGCTCACCCGGCAGCCACCCGGTAGCGATACCGGCCTCGTTGTCGGTCGTGATCGAGTGCGTCTCGTAGAGGATCTCGATGGACAACGGCTCGCTCCTCACGGTCGCGCTGCCTGATCACAGCATTTCTCGCAACCATGGTCCGGCCTTCAGCCCCTTCAGTGGGCTTCGTCTTTCAGCGCGGCGGCTTGAGCCCCGCGCGCATGCCCGACGCTGACTCGGCGCTCCGCCGATTCCTCTGCAAATCGCTCCAGACGCGCCGCCGGGGTGGTCGCCGCCACGTCACCGGGCCTGGCGCACGCTGACGAAGGTCCGCGACCACGTCAGCCGCCCGCTCCTCCACGGCTCCGCTACGCCGACTCCGCGTGGTGCCCCGCACACGCACGGTGCGGCGGTAGTGGTGCATCATAATATTCCCGCGTGACGCAAGGGGCTCGTGACGCCCGCGCGGCACGTTGCGGGCATGGTCGCCTGAGAGAGACGTTGGGCGTTGAGAGACCTGCTGGGGATGGACACGGAGGACAGCCGGCCGTCGATCAAGACCGGATTCCTGGTCTACAACCTGATCGGCGACACCGCTGGGGTCGATCTCACGCTGAGCGTTGGGAACTACTCGCGTCTACTCCTGGAGGCCCTGTACGCCGTCTACCCCGAGGAGGCCGTCGCCATCTCCGTCGGCGACCAGTGCGTAGCTGGCAGCGTCCCTGAGTCGCTGCGGACCCATGCCTCCGGGTTCGCGGACGATGCGGCCGTCGAGGCGCGCGTGGACGAGATCGCCGAGCACGTCCGGCAGTCGGGCGACTGCCTGGTGCGCGCGTAGCGACCGCCGAGCCGACACTCAGGCGCCGATGCCGTAGCGCAGCGCGTGGGCGGACTGGGCCAGGATCGGCCGCACGAGCGGGTCGGCCAGCGCCCGGTGGAAGACCGGCGGCACGGTCAGCGCCTCGGCCGCCCGCTCGTAGAGCGCGACCGACGGCGCGTGGGCGTTCATGGCCGACGCGTACCAGAGCCCTTCGGCCGCGGGATAGGCCGTGTGGATCGCGCGGGACCAGGTGCGCGCTCGCGAGCGATCCCCGGTGTTGATCGCCATCGAGGCGCCGGCCCGGGTCGGCCAGAGCCCGCGCAGGCTGAGCAGCCGGACCGGACGCGCCAGGCGAAAGCCGACCAGCCAGGGGTCGCCGTGGCGCGGGTCGATCCAGCCGGTGTCCTGGAAGACCTCGGCCAGGCAGGTCAGGATGGCGGGCGCCGCGTACAGGATCGCCCGCTCCTGCTCGTGGGGCGGCGGCAGGTGGTGGTCGAAGCGCAGGTGCGTCGGGCCGTAGCGCCGGAACGCGTTCCAGATGGTGGGGTGCGCGCCGCCGCGCGAGTAGATCCGCCAGAGCTCCGTGCCCGCCGGCAGGACGTGCCAGCGCGGTGGGATCCTCGCCAGCTCTTCCGGCGGGGGTGGCTCGCCGAACCTAGCCAAGCTGCCCGGCGCCGGAGGCCAGCCGGGCCACGCGCTCCGGGTCGTGGCCGGCGCGCAGCCAGTCGAGTGGGGAGACGGGCGTCTCGTCGGCGTCCAGGTACAGGTCGGGATTCGGGCGCGTCAGCCAGCCGAGCACCGCCAGCGGGTGCAGTCCGCCCGGCAGGTGCGGCAGCACGCGCTCCAGTCCCGAGACCAGCCTGCGCCCGGCGAACTGGAAGGCCGGCAGCCGCCAGGTATGGCGGTCCTTGACGCCGTAGAGCGTGCCCTCGGCGAGGCGGTGACGGACGCGGCTGCCGTCCACGCCCAGCAGCGCGGCCGCCTGCTCGACGCTCAGGCTGGAGGCGAGCAGTGCGGCGTACTCGGCCGCGCTACGCAGCGTCGGGTTGTCGACGTCGTCGCCCCGCCAGGCCGGGTCGAGCCCGCCCCGGCGCAGCGCGGCCGTCTCCTCCCGAGACAGCTCAGCGGTCGGATCGGCCACGACCCGCACCGGGACGACCTGCTCCAGCGCGTCGGCGACCAGCGCCTCGAGCTCGGCCGCGCCGACCTGCAGGCCAATGCGCTCGAATACGCGCGTCTCCAGGGTCATGGTGCCTCCTCCCATCCCGCACAGTATAGCACGACATGCGGACGCGTGCGAAGAGCGGCCGCTGTCTGCCGTTGTCGATCACGGGGAGACGTCACCGTCCCTCGCCGCCGCGTCGTCGCGGTTGGCGGCGCGGATGGCGAGGCCGAGCGCCATCGGGATCAGGCTGAGTCCGAGCCCCATCAGCGGCACGAGCACCACCAGGATGAGCGCGGCGACGAGCAGGGCGGCGAGGTTCACGGTGGATCGCTCCTCTCCGGGCGACGCGCGACGGCCGGGTGGTCCCGTCTCCATTATCTCGCAGGCCGCCTCGTCGCAGGCGTGCGGGCTACCGGCCGACGACCTGAGAGACGACCAGGGCCACCGACATGACGCTGATCGCCACCGTGACCAGCCAGCCGAGCCCCAGCAGCAGTCGCCCGCTGCGCAGGGGACCGAGCACCTGGTCCTTGCCGGCCAGCAGGAAGACGAAGACCAGGATGACCGGCAGGAGCAGCCCGTCCAGCACCTGTGACAGGAACATGACGCTGATGAGCGGCAGCCCGGGGATGATCACGAACAGGGCGGCGAAGGTGACGAAGAAGGCGAGCAGGCCGTAGAACACCGGCGCCTGACGCCAGCGCCAGTCCAGCCCATTCTCCCAGCCGAAGGCCTCGCAGGTGGCGTAGGCGCTGGTCAGCGGCACCGTGCCCAGCCCGAGGAAGGACGCGGCGAAGAGGCCGATGCCGAAGATCACCTCGGCCGCGCGCCCGAGCAGCGGGCCGAGCGCCCTGGCCGCGTCGGCCGCACCCTGGATCGTCGTCGTACCGTGGGCCCAGAGGGTGGCGGCGCAGGCCACGACGATGAACATCGCAACCAGGTTCGTCACGAAGGCGCCCAGCCCGATGTCGACCCGTGAGGCGGGCAGGTTGGACGGACCGAGTCGCTTGTCGGCCACGTAGGACTGGATGAAGGCCTGGCCCCAGGGGGTGATGGTCGTGCCGACCGTGCCGACGACCGCCAGCAGGTAGGCCGCCGTCAGCTCCCCGTGCGGCACGACCAGGTAGGTGCCGACGCGGCTCCACTGCGGATGTGCCAGGATGGCCGAGACCGCATAGGCCAACGACACGCCGAACCCGACCGCGACGAAGGCCCACTGAACGCGGCCGAAGTTGGCGCGGGCCAGCAGCAGGACGATGGCGACGGCGGAGAGGCCGCAGCTGATCGGGACCGGCACGCC
>DATKRJ010000460.1:0-11646 GCA_035532355.1 Thermomicrobiaceae bacterium
GCCTCGAGGAATCGGACCCACGCATCCAGCAAGCCGTGGCGGAGCTGCAGGCGCTCATCGCGGCCCGCTACCCAACGGCGACCTTCTCAGTCGGTCCCGGTGGTGAGAACCCGGAGGGCACCTACCTCACCGCGTGCGTCAATCTGGACGACCCCGACGCGGTGCTGGACCTCGTCATCGACCGGGTCCTCGAACTGCAGATCGAGGAGCACCTGCCAATCCACGTAGTCCCGGTCCGAACGCCCGAACGGGTGGAGCGCCTGCTGCGGGAGCGGCACGGCGCGGGCGTGCCCGCGATGCCGCCGCGGTATCGCTGACCGTTCGTTGGTGGCGAGAGTCAGGCGTCGTTTAGAGGATGCCACCGTGGACGATATCGCCCGCCAGGTCGATCCAATCCGCCGGCGAGCTATCGCCGCCAGCCCGCTGCCCTGGACCGTGGAACGCGGCTCGGATGGTGTGGCCCACATTCGCACCGGCCGAACTGACGGCGAGAGCCGGCTGTTCGTGAGGCGGGATCTTGTCCCCGCAGATAACTCGGACGTCGAGTTCATCGCGCTGGCCCGCGCCGCCGTCCCGCGTCTACTCGGTGCACTGGAATGCGAGGACGTTGCCTCAATCTCGGAAGGTGAGTTGGACGAGATCGAGGCCGTGGTCACGGCTGCCAGTGCCGCGCCATGGCGGCCGTTCATCGAGGAATGGGAGCCGATTGGCGGCTGTAGCATGATCTGGATTGGTGACGGCGACGCCCCCGATATGTATGTATGGCTCGGTGACGACATCGCGCCGGCACCAGACATCGACTTCATCGGCTATTCGCGGCAGGACGTCCCGGTCCTGATTGCGGAGGTCCGCCGCCGATTCTCGGCAGTACGGGCCGATGAATCGCAGGGAACGACGACCTGTTAGCACCGAGGCGTGCCCACCAACCAGGAGAAAGGCCCCATGCTTCCCGAACTGAGAGCCGATGTCCTCTGCCGCGACGACACGCGGTGGAGGTTCTTCGTCTCCTCAACGCCGAACAGCGTCGATGACTTCGCCCGGCGCTACGCCGATCAGCATCGAGGTGTTGTCGGCGACGCGCCAGTTGTCAGGATGTTCCGTGGTCAACGCTCCGCCACGCCGGAGCGCCTGCTGCAGGAGTGGGCGGCCGCGCTCCCGTTTCCTTGGTACTGTGGCTACACCTGGGATGGCTTCGACGAGTGCATCGGCGACCTCGAATGGCTACCCGGCTCGTGCTACCTGTTCTTCGTGACCCAGCTTGATCTGGTGCTCCCCGGCCTGGATCGTGACTTCGGCATCTTCATCGACATCTTGAAAGGCGCGGCGCAGGCGTGGAAGGTGCCCAACCGCGCGAACACCGGTGAGCCGACGGCGCCGTTTACCGTCATCTTCCAGACAGAGCCCGAGCGAGCTGCTGCGGCGTTGAATCGTCTGCAGGCTGCCGGCGCCGACCCGTTCGTCGTCCGGTTCTCCGATGACAACCTGAGGCTGTAGTGTCCGAGGAACCTTGGCTACGAGCGCTCGGCGTTGGCGTCGGCCGCGGCGGGGTGGCAGGCGCGGCGCGGGTCCGTCGAGACGTTGGTGGCCAGCGCGCGCAGCACCGTCTTGACCTGGAACGGCGTCAGCTCGGGGTGCTTGCCCAGGATGCGGGCGACCGTGCCGGAGATGTGCGGCGCGGCGAAGCTGTTGCCGGTCGCCGTGATCCACTGCCCGCTCTGCCAGGGCACCCGGACGTCGATGCCCAGCGCGCCGAACTCCACCGGGGAGCGGGGACTGTAGTAGAAGACGGACGGGTCCTTGACGTCGTGCGAGGCGACCGAGATGACCGACGAGAAGACGGAGGGGAAGCTGGGGATCGGCACGTTGTTGGCGGC
The DNA here is from genome assembly GCA_035532355.1 of Thermomicrobiaceae bacterium. Classification (GTDB taxonomy): domain Bacteria; phylum Chloroflexota; class Chloroflexia; order Thermomicrobiales; family Thermomicrobiaceae; genus DASSZN01. The sequence goes on from DATKRJ010000460.1 coordinate 1,875, forward strand.
CGTGACCAGCATCACGCCGCGGAAGTAAGCCTCGTCGACCAATTCGTGCAGGATGCCGAAGAAGTCGCGCTTGGTCGTACCCAGGCTCAGGTTGCAGACGTGCATGCCGTTGTCGATCGCCCAGCGCAGACCGGCCGCGAAGGCCTGCCCGCTGCCGGAGAGCGTGGGGCCGAGCACCCTGACGCTGTAGAGCTCGCAGTCGGGGGCCAGCGAGCGGATGATGCCGGCGCAGGCCGTCCCGTGCCCGTAGGCGTCACCGTGCGGCGCCGTGTCGTAGGTCGGTCCCTGCTCACTCTCGCCGATGGCCACGTAGCCCTGGACGGCGCCGACGCCCGGATGGGTGGCGTCGACGCCGCTGTCGATCACGGCGACGCGCACGCCGCGCCCGGTGCTCCCCTCCCAGGCCCAGTCGGGGGTGAGGTCGTCGAGCACGGGCGTCGGGTCGAGCCGCGGGATGGCCTGCTCACTGAACTTCCAGCTCCAGGCGGGACGGAGGCTGCTCACCAGCCGGCTCCCGACCCACCCGGCATGGCGGGCTGCGACCGCAGGTACGCGGCGAAGGCGCGCAGGATTGCCCGGCAGACGCCGATCTCCCGCTCCCCACGGATCCCGATCTCCTGGATCATGCGGGCCAGCTCCAGGCTTCGCCGGTAGATAGGGTCCTCCTCGGCGCGGCCGGCGAAGGCGCGCGCGCCCTCGCGCAGCACCGCCCGGGTCTCGTCGGACAGGCCGGAGAGGGACTCCAGCGCGGCGCCGATCAGCGCGAGCAGGTTGCCCTGGGTGCGGGACTGCTCGATGGCTACCGCCGCCTGGGTGGCGAACATCCCGAGCACCGCCAGGTCGGACGCGCTGAACGCGTCGGCACCCTCCTTGTCGAGCAGTTCGAGCACGCCGATGACCTGGTCGTCGTAGAGCAGCGGCACGCACAGGATGCTGCGTGGGAGGTAGCCGACCGCCTGCGCGATCCCGGCGGCGTGCCGCGGATCCTCCTGAACGTCGGCCACCGCCATCGGCTGCCCGGTCACGGCGACCAGCCCGGCGATTCCCTGTCCCAGCGGCACGCGGAACTGCTTGACTGCCTGAGCGCGCGGGCCGATGGCGACCTCGAAGATCAGTTCCTGGCGTGCGTGATCCACCAGGAAGAGCGACCCCGCCTGCGCGGCAATCACGTAGGCGGCCGTCTCGACGATCATCTCGAGCAGCCGCGAGTGCGTGACCGGCGCGGCGATGGTGCCAGCGGTGGCCGCCAGCGTGAGCGCCTGCCGCAGCTCGTCGGCGAAGGCGCCGTCCGCCACCCGCTCGCGCAGCGCGGCGATCTCCTCGGCCTGGCGCGCGATCGTCTCCCGGGCCCGCGCCAGTTCGTCCCGGGCCGCGGACCCCGGTTCCTCTGCCATGCGATTCCCCCGATCGTTGCTGGGGAATTGTAGTGGGTCTGGAGCGCGCGTCAACCCGCCTGCGGGCAGAGACCATCAATCAGTTGATTGACAGCCAGTGGCAACAGTAGTATGCTACCCATCAAGTGATTGATTGAGAGGCGGATCCATGCCGGAGCGAGTGCATACCGACGACGAGAGAGCGCCAAACCGGCGGCAGGCGCTGGTCGCGGCCGCATTCACGCGCGTGGCCGAAGCCGGGTTTGAGGGTTTGCGCACGCGTGACGTCGCGGCCGATGCTGGAGTCAACGTCGCCACCCTGCACTACTACTTCCCGACCAAGGAGTCGCTGATTCGCGGCGTGGTGGGACAGGCGATGCTGCGCTTTGGCCGGAGCCTGCCGAACGAGGGCTCGGCGTCGGAGCAGCTACGCTGGCATTTTTTGTTTCTGCGCAGAATGTTGAAGGAGGACTCCGAGCTTTTCGCCGTCATGGGCGAGCTGGCGTTGCGCGCGGCACGCGATCCGGTCATCGCCTCCATCCTGCGCGACACCGACGAGCCCTGGCATCGCCAGCTCGCCACCTTGCTGCGGCGGGGCGTCGAGCAGGGCTGCCTGGCAGCCGAGCTCGACCCGGAGGACGCCGCCGCCGTCATCATCGCGGCGATCAAAGGGGTCAGCCTGCCGGGTGAATCCCCGCTTCGTCGGCAGCGGATCGACCAGGCGTTCGACCAGCTCGAGCGCTGGCTCGGGCTCGAGGTGGCGCATGACGCCTGAGATGCGAAACGTCTTCGGGTGGCCGCGGCGGCGTCTCCCGACACCCGACCACTGACCGGCTCGCGCGGACGGGTGAGACCGTGGCCGCCTCGGTCGTCAGCAGGAGCTTCTGGTTGCCGAGCATCGCGCAGCTCGATCGAATCGGATGTCGCCGGCATCCGAGATGAGTTTGGCTTACCATGCAGGAGGTTATGGCTATGCCCAAGGCCTATCGTGTTACGCCCTTCGTCCGCGTGACCAACCGGCTCACGTCGACCATGCTGCGCGCCGGGTTGAGCTTCAACTCGATGGTCCTCGTGACCGTCCCGGGGCGCAAGAGCGGCGCGCCCCGCACCGTCCCGGTGTCGATGATCGAGCGTGGTGGCGAACGCTACCTTATCGGCGCCTTCGGCCAGGTCAACTGGGTACGGAATCTGCGCGCGGCCAGAGGCGGCACGTTGCGCAAGGGCCGGGTCGTCGAGGAGTTCGAGGCCGTGGAGCTGGCGCCGCAAGACGCGGCGCCGATCCTCCAGGCAGCCCTGCAGCGGGCACCCGGCTACGTGCGCTCCTTCTTCGACGTGACCGCGGAGTCCTCGCTGGTCGACGTCGAGCGCGAGGCCGTGCATCACCCGGTCTTTCAGTTGAAGATGCCAGCGCCCACACGATAGCGGTGGGTGAGTCGTCTCGAGCGCACGTCGGCCAGCGCTGGCCGACGTGCGCTCTATGCAACCCGTGTCGAGCAAGGAGGGTGCCTTGAGCGCTGTCGTCCGTGTCGTCTATCGCTTCCTCGCGGCGCTGTTCCTCGCCGGGGTCGTGCTGGAGTTCTTCCTCGCCGGTCTGGGTGTCTTCCGGACGCAGTTCGACGCCACGGCGGCGGGGACGACCCTGACCAAGACCATGTTCGACCACAGCTTCGAACCCCACCTCATGCTGGGAGACATCCTGTTCGGCGTCAGTCTGCTGCTCCTGGTCGCGGCGCTGCTGGCGCGAATTGGGCGGCGCGGAGTGCTGACCGCGCTCGGTTTGCTGGTCCTGCTGGCGCTGCAGGCCACGTTCGCGTTCGCCGGCCCCGCCGGCGTGCGCGCCCTGCACCCGGTGCTGGCACTGCTCGTCCTCGGCACCGCGGCCTCCATCACGTTCCGCGCCTTTCGCGGTGAGCCGGGGCGCCAGACGCCGGCATGAGCGCACCCGGACACGGCTCGCGGAGACGGAGGCCGGCAGACCTCGTCAGCCGACGCTGTTGCGTGCCGGCGGGTTTCGGTGAGGTCCATCGAACGCCCGACAGAGCGCCGGCCCAATGGTCAGCTTGACAAGCCCAACAGCGGGGCCCTATCCTGTACCCATTCCGACAGTGAGCGCGCGCGCCGTTCCCGGGAATGGGGAGGGTGGCGTGTTTTGGTTACTAAAACACGAAGGCGGCCGCTACGATTCGCAGGACGTCCGCGCTCCGCTATTTCGCCGTCACCGCCGTGGTGCTGGCCCTGGCCGTCGTCGCCGTGGGGCCCGTCGCCGCGGCGCCGGCCACGGCGCAGGTGCAGGTCTATGCCAGCGGGTTTATCAACCCGAAGGGCCTGGCCTTCACCGCCGACGGCACCCTGTACGTGGCCGAGGCCGGCAAGCCCGGTGATGTCAGCGTGCCGCTGCCGGCCAACTTCGGCGGCAAGGGCCCGATCGGCACCAGTGCCCGCATCTCACGCGTCCCCTCCGGCGGCCAGCGAGAGGACTTCGTCACCGGGTTGCCGAACATCGGCCTCTACGGCGGCGCCGAGATGCTGGGGGCCAGCGGGCTCGCCGTCCTCGACGGCCAGCTGTACGAGGTCGCCGCCGGCCACATGACCGTCTCCCCCAAGCTCTCGCGGGTCTCGCCGACGGGGACGCTCACCACCGTCGCCGACGTCGGCGCCTTCAACGACCGTAACCCGCCGCCCGGTGATAACGGCGACGCGGTGCCGCTCGGCAACCCGTTCGGCATGGTCGCGAGCGGCGGCAACCTCTACATCACCGACGGCAACTACAATCGCGTCCTCAAGGCGACGCTCGACGGCGGCCTGAGCATTTTGTCCGCCTTCCCCACGGATCCGACGACCACCGGACTCACGGTCGGGCCGGACGGCAACCTCTACGTCTGCCAGTTTGGGCAGGCCCCGTATACCGCCGGGACCGGCCACGTCGATCGCGTCTCGCTCGACGGCACGATCACGCCGGGCGCCGTGAAGAACCTGACCACCCCCATCAGCGTCGCCTTCGCGCCCGACGGCACGATGTACGTCCTCCAGTTCGCGGCGCAGTTCTCCGCGGCGCAGCTGCGCTACATCCCGTTCGGGGGCGAGGTACTGCGGGTGAACGGCGACGGCACGACCAGCCCGGTGGTGACGAACCTGGTCTTCCCGACGGCGATGACCTTCGGCCCAGACGGCGCGCTCTACGTCACCAACTACGGCAACGACAGCAACCTCGGTCAGGGCCAGGTGCTGCGGGTCGTGCCGGGCGACCAGCCGGCGCGCGGCCCCGACGTGCCGCCGCCCCCGGACGCCCCGGCCACGCTGCCGCCCCCGGCGACGCCCGCCGCCACCCCGGCCGCGGCCCAGACGGCGGCGGCCAAGGTCGTCATCGGGGCGCTGCCCGACCCGACCAAGTGGGGCTTCGAACCGTCCCAGGCCACTATCCAGGTGGGCCAGTCGGTGACCTTCACCAACGGCGGGTCGGTTGCCCACACGGCGACCGATAGCCAGGGGAGATTCGACACCGGGCTGCTCCAGCCGGGCCAGTCGGTGACCATCCGCTTTGACATGCCCGGACGCTACGACTACGCCTGTCAGCCGCACCCCTGGATGAAAGGCGTGCTGATCGTCGAGGGCCAGGCACCGGCGACCCCCGTCGCGGCGACCACGGTGCTGACCTCCAGCAATCAGGGGCCACCCACGATCGGCGTCTGGCGCGCCCTCGGGTTCGTGGGGTTGATCATCGTGGCGGTGTTCGCCGGCGGCTTCGTCCTGCGACGACGGACGCCGGCCGCGAAGGTACCGCCGCCCCCGCCGTCCGAGAGCGATTAGCGAGATTGGCCGCCGGGCGGACGTAGGTGCGGCCCCAATGACCGCCCGGCCCCGACCGTGGATCGATCCGGGACAGGGCTCTGCTCCCTACAGTGCGGGGGTAGCGCCCGGTCGTGAGCGCGGGCAGGTGGTTCGACAACCGCCCCAGCGCGAGGAGGTGTCCGGGTGGAGGAAGTTCAGACACGGAGTGACGAGCCGGCCGCCGACCACTACGCCCAGGGACTGATCGACGCGGCGACCCGCGAGCGCCTACCCGACCTGTTCACGGCCGATCTCCCGGGCCTCCTCTACCGCGTGGCCGCGCGCAACGGCGTGAGCGTCGTCGTGCTGACGACGTCGTCGCTGACCGAGACCCAGCTCACGATCCTGATGAAGTACCGGCTCGCGCAATACCTGGCCACCAACTTCGTCGATCGCGCGATGATCTACGAGGCGGGGCTGGAGCACGAGCCCCTGTCTGGGGTGTCTCCCGACGACGTGCACGTGGTGGCCGGCTCGGTGGCCACCGGCGAGATCCTGTGCTACGCGGTGATCAAGGCGGCACCGAGCGCGTCCCCCAACGTGACCTTGCGCGATCACGACCGGCCGCTCTTCCCGGTCGAGAAGGTGCACGGCTGGGGCATCTACAACCGTCTGCGGGTGCTACCCGACCTCCCGATCGTCAAGCTGCGCGAGGTGGGCCGCTTCGTCAAGAACCAGCGCCTCCATACCTTCGACGAGCTGGGCGCGCGGGCGCCGGTGGAGGTCGGCGTCGCCCTCTTCCGGGCGCTGGCCGGCCCGCTGCGGCTGGAGGTCGAGGCAGCCATCGGTGACCTGGAGGAAGGTGTCGCCAAGCAGAACCTGGAGTTCTTCCACGCGCCGCTGGTGGTCCTCCACGGCACCGTGCCCTACGAGCCAGAGGCCTCCTACTTCTTCCCGCGTTACCAGTACTGCACCGTCTACCCGTTCGCGGTGCTCTCCTCGGACATCTCGCGGCAGATGATGAGCCGCCTCGGCGCCATCGAGGCGGCCCTCGAGCAGCCGGGCAAGCAGGGGCTGCTCGCCCTGTTCGCCCTCAAGCGCGAGACCGGCAGCGCCCGCAGCAGCCTCGAGCCGCCGGAGGGTGTCGCCGCGCTGGTCGACTCGGCGGTGCCGCAGGCGGCGCTGCCGATGGCGACCCGGCAGCAGATGCTCGACCTCGGAGGCCGCCTGCGCGAGACGAACCTGCTGCGCGGGCTCTCGGTCGGCGAGGCGGCGGTGCTGGGCACCTTCATGGAGCGCGTCGACGCGCTGCCCGGCGACGTCATCGTCCGGCAGGGCGATCCTGGTGACAGCCTCTACCTCATCGAAGTCGGGCAGGCCGACGTCGTGGTTGGCTCGCACGGTGGCGAGCGCGTGGCCGTGGCCCAGCTCGGCCCGGGGGACTACTTCGGCGAAATCGCGCTCCTGACCGGTGAGCCCCGCATCGCGGACGTGGTCGCCGCCGGCCCCATGACGCTGCTGCGCCTGACGAAGGAGGCATACGCGCGCTATCTGGGCCACGCGGCCGAGGTCGAGCGGCACATGACGCAGACGGCGCTGAGCCGCAGCCTCGACACCGCCCGCAAGACGCGCGCGACCGAGCCATGAGCGTCTTCTACAGCTGGCTGGCGCGCGTCAGCGTGCGCTACCGCTGGTGGTTCCTGGCCGTCTGGGTGGTCCTGCTGATCCCGGCGGGGCTCGGCGCGTCGCAGGCCGAGCGCGCCTTTCAGGTCGGCGGCTACAGCCTGCCCGGGACGCAGTTCTACCAGTCATCCGCCATCCTCGATCAGGAGCTCAACATCTCCTCCGATCGGGGCGCGACGGTCGTCTTCCACTCCGACACGCTGCTCGTGACCGACGCGCGCTTCAACAGCGCCGTCGAGGCCTCGCTGGCCAACCTGCGCCGCGAGCCGGAGGTCACCAAGGTCGAGTCGTTCTACAACACCGGCATCCCGTCGATGGTCAGCCCGGACAACCACACCACCTACGCGCTGGTCACGCTGCAAGGCACCGAGAACGCGCTCGAGCAGGCCACGCCGCGCCTGCGCCAGGCCGTCCACTCGAACGACATTCAGGTGCTCTTCGCCGGGACCGCCGCCGGCAACTACGACGTCGAGACGGCCAGCGCCGCCGACCTGGTGCGGGTCGAGCGCTTCACCTTCCCGATCGTCTTCATCCTGCTGGTCATCGTCTTCGGCGCGCTGGTCGCGGCGGGCGTACCGCTCGTGCTCGGCGCGGCCTGCGTGCTGCTGTCGCTGGCCACCCTGTACGTGGTGTCGCTGTTCACCGACGTGTCGATCTTCGCGCTCAACACCGCCTCGATGATCGGCCTGGGGCTGGCGATCGACTTCTCGCTGATCATGGTGAGCCGCTTCCGCGAGGAGCTGCGCCACCGGCCGCTCGAGGAGGCGCTCGACCACACGCTCAACACGGCCGGCCGCTCGATCACCTTCTCGGGCATCACCCTGACGCTCACCATGCTGGTGCTGACCCTCTTCCCGGTCATGGTGATCCGCTCGATCGCGCTGGCGATCGTGGTGGTCGCGCTGGTCGCGGTGCTGGCCGGGCTGGCTCTGCTGCCGCCGCTGCTGGCCGTGCTCGGTACGCACGTGAACGCCGGCAGCATCCGCCGTCGGCGGGCCGAGGACCGGCCGGAGGCCACCAGCACCTGGGGGCGCTGGGCCCACGGCGTGATGCGGCGGCCCTGGCTGAGCATCGCGCTGGCGCTGGTCATCCTCGGCGCGGCCGCGCTGCCGGCTATCCGGCTGCAGCGGCGCGGCGTCAACGTCGACGTGCTGCCGCCCTCGGCCGAGTCGCGGCAGGCGGTCGACGTGATCCGGCGCGACTTCGGGCCCGGCGCGGCGGCGCCGCTGTTCGTCGTGGTCCAGGCGAGCCAGGTCGGCGGGCTGTGGCGGCCGCAGATCATGGACGGCGTCTTCGCCCTCCACGAGCACCTGGTGAACGACCCGCGCGTCGCCAGCGTGCAGTCGCTGGCGACGCTGATCCCCAACGCCTCGGCCGAATGGATGGCCTCCCTCTCGCCGGCCACGCTGGCCGCCAACCCAGACCGGCGGCGGCTGGCGGCGCGGCTGGCCGACCTGGACGGCAACAACACGACCACGGTGCTGATCGTCTACCCGAAGACGACCGAAACCGACCCGAAGACGGTCGCGCTGATGCTCGACATCCGCGCCCACGCGGTCGACTGGGCGCCGGGGCTGGCGATCACGCACGTGCTGGTTGGGGGCACCCCGGCCGAGCACTACGACTTCGATCGCGTGGTCTACGACCAGTTCCCGCTGCTGCTGGGTCTCAGCCTGCTGGTCACGTTCGTGATCCTGATGCTCTTCTTCCACTCGCTCGTGCTGCCGATCAAGGCCATTCTGCTCAACATCATCTCGCTGCTGGCCAGCTACGGCATCCTGGTCATCGTGTTCCAGTTCGGCGTCGGCGACTTCCTGCTTGGGTTCCACTCGCTGGGCGCCATTCTGAGCTACACGCCGGTGCTGCTCTTCTCGATCCTGTTCGGCCTGAGCACGGACTACGAGGTCTTCCTCCTCTCACGCGTGCGCGAGTACGTGCGGCTCGGGCGCACGAACGAGGACGCCGTCGCGCTGGGACTGGAGCACACGGCCGGCATCATCACCGCGGCCGGGATGATCATGATCGTGGTCTTCGGCTCCTTCGCCCTGACCCAGGTCGTCGTGATCAAGGAGCTGGGCTTCGGGCTGGCCGTGGCCGTCCTGCTGGACATGAGCCTGGTGCGCATGGTGCTCGTCCCGGCCACAATGAAGCTGATGGGGCGCTGGAACTGGTGGATGCCGCGGGTGCTCGACCGAGTCGTCCCGGAGATCGACGAGGGGGAGCTGCCGGCCGCCCAGCCGCCGCTCGAGCTCGCCGGGGCCGGCGATCCGTCGGGGTCGTAGGGGAATGCGCGGGCGGGTTTCAAACCCGCCCCTAAGGTGCGCGGCGGAGCCGCTTCACGGCGAGGCCGGCCAGGAGCGTCGCCAACGCGAGGGCGGCCGGCAGCCGGTTGACCATCATCCAGAGTACCGCCTGACCGGCGCGGGTGCGCGTCGCCGCGAGCGGCGGGAGGAGGCCCATCTGTCGCAGCACGCCGGAGGCGTCGAAGTAAAACCCGTCCTCGAAGAACCTGCCGTCGCGCAGGTGCACCATGCTCATGCCCGGGATCACGACCGGGCGCCCGGTCGGCGGGATACCCATGAACGGGCCGAGGTGGGTGCCGTGGATCGTCCAGCGCTCCGACACGAGATCGTCGCGGGCGATCTTTTCGGTGACGCGGAAGTCGAGGTCGGGGAACGCGGTGAAGAGGCTGCCGATGAACGTGCCGACCTCGGCCTTGCCGTGATACGTCTCCTCCAGTGCGACGTTGTGCCAGGTGATGTCCGGGTCGTAGAAGGTGAGCACCCCGGCGACGTCGTGGGCGTTCCAGAAAGGCAGCACGTCGGCCACCGCGTGCAGGTTCCGCTGCTCGGTCTCGGTCAAATCCGCCACCGCGACCCCCGTCCGTGGAGCGCGCCGCCGGCGCGCCGCCGCCTTCACCGGTACCCGAACTGTTCGCTGGAGATCCC
>DATKRJ010000461.1:0-4881 GCA_035532355.1 Thermomicrobiaceae bacterium
GAGCTCGGGATGGAGCCGCGCCGGGCGCGCGTCACCAACGGGGGCTCCCGCTCGCGCCTCTGGCGGCAGATCGTGGCCGACGTGCTGGGCATGCCGCTCGAGTCGATCGTGCGCCACCCCGGCTCGTCACTGGGCGCCGCCTTCGCCGCCGGTATGGGGGTGGACCACTTCCGGGACTGGTCGGAGATCGAGCGCTTCGTCGCGGTCGAGGAGCGAATCGAGCTGGACCCGGCGGCTCATGGACGTTACGTCGAGCTATACGGTCTCTACCGCGCGCTCTACCCGACGCTGGCAGGCACCATGCACCGACTGGCCCGCTTCGACCCTGAGATCCCGCTGGAGGGGCAGGTTTGAAACCTGCCCGCGCTTGGGCTAGACCAGTCAACCGCGCCCCGGCTACCGGGTGAGCGGCGAACGCGAGCGTACGCGCGCCTCCGCCGGCACCGGAATCGGCCCACGGACCAGGCCGAGCGCGGCCAGGATCACCTTGATGAAGATCCGCCCCGCCACCAGACTCACCAGGAAGAACAGCGGTGCGATCACCGCCAGCGTCACGGCGTCCGCCGCGGCGGAGCGCCCAAATCCCGCCAGTGTCACCACCACGCAGAGGAACGTCGTCGCGACCAGCCACAGGGTATACAGAACCTTCACGCGCCTGCTCACGGTGTAGGGCGCGAACGAGCTGTCGAACAGCGAGCGGAAGAAACCGTCGCTCCGGTGATGCACGATCCACCCCTTCCTCGCACCCGCCGGCGGCGGCAGGCCTGCCCGCCCGCTCCGCCACGCAGCGTGACCTCCCAGCCGACGGCCCGGCTGCCCACCGGGCGGGGTTGGTTCGCCGGTGCCGTCCGGCGCAACCCCGCCGCGCACTCATCGTAGGCGGGGCTCACGCGCGGGGTAAGGCGTCCCGCCCAGGAACAGGACGAAGCGCCCGCGGAGGGCGCGGGGTCGAGGGATGTGAGCTCCGCTGCAGTGTCAGAAGCCCCGTCCCAGCGGGGTCAGACCGTTGACGACGATCTCGCGCAACATCGTCACCAGCGCCCGCTGCACCCGCCAGGAGGTCCCGTCCACCGCCATGATCGGCGCGGCGTAGACGCCGTCCGAGGCGCCGACCGCCACCGCCGCCTGGAGCATGCGGTACTCCATGTCGTCGTCCTGCAGCAGGTCCGGCTGCTCCAGCAGGTAGGCCAGCATGGCGACCACGCCGTAGGCGCCCCAGTTCGAGACCGCGGCCGCCACCAGCACGTCGGTGCCCACGACCGTCGCCACCCCCTGGCCACAGGGGCAGAGGCAGCTCCGCCCGGCCGGCTGCACCTCGCGGATCACCTCGACGACGTTGCCGAAGCCGATCTCGTTGCCGCCGTCGCCGATGCCGACCGTTAGCACACCCCGCTCACGCGCGACCTCGGCGACCAGGTGCCCGGCCATGATCTCGTCCGGCCGCTTGGCGGTGCCGCGGATCGAGTGGTAGACGCCGGCCGCGTTCGGCCCGGTCCGCTCGACGAAGACGACCGCGGCCGGCCGCTGTGCCTCGAAGAGCGCCTCGACCTCCGGCCGCGTGTCCATGCCGCAGGGGAACGCGACGGCCAGCGCGCTGTGCGGCCGGACACCGAAGATCGCCTCGTCGTGGACGGCGAGCCCGGCCGCGCCGACCGCCGCAAGGTTGGCCGGCATCATGTTCGCCTCGGAGACGAGCACCGGCTTGGCGCCGACGCCGTACTCCAGCGCCCGCGCGATCGCTGCTCCGCCCAGCGGGCCGTCCGTCTCGCCGTAGGGCAGGAAAGGCGGCGATCCCGAGCCGCAGACGACGAGCACCCGATCCCCGGCGTGGACCCGCTCGAGGAGCCGGCTCGCCGCGAGATAGCTCATCGGCTGGCCGGCGGCGGCGCGCGCCGCCTCGAAGATCGGCGTCGTCACTCCGCGCGGGACCGCGTGCTCGGCCGGCGCGTAGCGGATCTCGATGGCGCAGAGCCGGTCGATGCTGTCGCCGACGACCTCGGGCATAGCCTCTCCCCCTTTCCCGTGTCCCCTCGATGCCGTCAGCGCCCGGCGTGGCGGCCCAGGAAGTCGAGCACGGCCGCGACGCACTGCTCCGGCATGATCGAGGTGATGTTGTGGTGGCTGTCGAACACCACCAGCTCGCAGTCCGGGATGCGCGAGGCCATGAACTCGGCCTCGGTCGAGGGTGCCCGGTCGCTCTGCTTCGCCGCCAGGATGAGCGTCGGCACGTGGATGTCGGGCAAGAGGTCGGCCAGGTTGACGGTGGCCATGAAGCGCAGCATGTCCTTGGCCACGTGGGGCGGCACCAGGTCCATCTGCTGGGCGTGCCAGTCCATCAGGCGGGGGTCGGCGTCGGCCGGGAACATGTTGCGCACGTCGCGCTCGAGGAACGCGCGCGACCCGAGCCGGTCGTAGTCGGCGACCCAGCCCTCGACCACGTCGCGCACCTGGGTGAAGCGGTAGGGCGGCGAGGTCAGGATCAGCGTCTCGAGCCGGTCGCCGTACCGCGCGCCGACGTACTCGCCGATGGCGCTACCGAACGACGTGCCGAGCCAGTGGAACCGCTCGCGAGCTCCAGCCCCGGCCGCGTCCATCACCGCCAGCGCGTCGGTCGCGAACTGCTCCATCGAGTAGGCGAAGCCGGGCTCGGGGATGGTCGACTCGCCCCGACCGCGGGCGTCGATCAGCACGGTGCGGTACCGGCGCGCCAGCAGCGGGATCCAGTCGTACCAGAGGCAGTGGTTCATGCGCAGCCCGTGGTGGAGGAAGATGGTATTCGGCTCGCTCCAGGGGTCGGTGAAGTCGTAGACGTGGTAGGCGATGTGGGCGCCGTCCGGCGCGGTCGCGAGCATGGTGTGCCAATCCTTCCCGCTTGAACGAAGGTTTCAGGCCGGCGCGGCGCCGGCCGCCGCGCGCAGCTCCCGCAGGTTCTCCCAGGCCATCGGGCGCTCGCCGCGCTCGATCTCCGCGATCATCGCGACCATGCGCGCGTTGACCGGCAGCGCCACACCGCGCTCGGCGCCCCGGCGCACCAGCTCGCCCGCCAGCCACTCGACCTCGGTCTTTCGCCGCCGGATCCTCAGGTCGCGCCAGATGCCGGTGTGCTGCTTGACGCGCCCCCGGAAGCGCTCGGCGATCCGCGCGTAGCCGGCGTCGAGCGCGGCCGGGTCGAGTGGCGGGCGGAAGAGCGCCGGGTCGAAGGGCTCGAACGGCTCCAGTCGCACGGCCAGGTCGTCGGCCAGCCGCACCGCCTCGACCACCGCGGCGGTCAGGACCTCGCGGTTCTCCGGCACGGAGACGACGTCCTGCACCGGGGCGTCGACCAGCGCGGTGCCGATCAGGAGCGAGCCGTAGCACTCCTTCGACCACAGATAGCCCATGATGTTGTCGGTCAGGTACGCGGGCATGAACCGGCCGAACCGCTCGGCGATCGCGCGCAGCCGCGCGTCGACCGGGCCGTCGAGCCGGCCCAGGTAGTAGTCGCCCGCGCCGCCGTAGCGGATGTGGCCGGGCGCGATGTAGTCGGCGGCGAAGTTGATGAAGGCGCCGGCCGTGCGTGCGGCGCCGATTCGCGCGGCGATGCGGTCCGGGTTGAGGCCGTTCTGGAGCGACACCACCAGCGAGTCCGGTCCGAGGTGCGGCTCGACTCCGGCGAGCGCCTGCATGGTGTGGGCCGACTTGACGGCGAGCAGCACGACGTCGAGCGGGCCGGCGAGGTCCGCGGGTGAGCAGGCCGGCGCCCGCACCCGCAGCTCACCCGCGGCGCCGTCGACGAAGAGGCCGTCCGCGTTGATGGCCGCGACGTGCTCCGGCACGACGTCGACGAAGGTCACGTCCTCGCCGTCGCGGGCGAGGAAAGCCCCGGTGATCCCGCCGATGGCGCCGGCCCCGACGACGTGGAAGCGCATGGACTCCCTCCTGTCCGAGCACGGTTGCGAGCATGTGACTACGGCAGTTGTCAGAGCGACCGTTCGTCCGGCGGACTGGGTCCGGCATGACGAATCGCGCCCCGCCACGGCGAATTCGCATCCCGGCCGGCTTCGCCTTTCAGCGCGGCGGTTCAGCGCCGCGCGATCCCCGACGGAGTCGCGGCCAGAACCTCGGCGCGCCGCTACCCCTGCGGCTCGCGTCCCAGCTGCTCGCGGAACGTCTCGCGCAGCCGCTCACGCACCTCGGGCCGCAGCAGCACGTCGACCGCCGTCCAGGCGAGCATGGTCGCGCCGGGCGCCGTCAGCGCGTCGGCGCGCTCGCCGCGGGCCGCCTCGGCGAACTCGGGCGTATGGCCGCCGATGCCGCTCTCACAGATCTGCAGGTAGGGATGGATGGTCGGCACGAGCTGGCTGACGTCACCGATGTCGCTCGAGCCGACCCCGGCGTCGGCCGGCGGGATGACGTGGTCGAAGCCCAGCGCGGCCAGGTTGGCGCCGAACGTCTCGACCAGCGCCGCGTTGCAGACGCGCGGCTGGTAGCTGATCCCCTCGCTGACCTGGACGCGGGCGCCGGTCGCCAGCGCGGCTCCGTCGACGATGCCGCGGAAGCGCGCCTTGACCTCCTCGAGGTAGGCCGGGTCCTTCGCTCGCACCAGGAACTTGGCCGCGGCGTAGTCGGGGATCACGTTGGCGGCGTCGCCGCCGTGGGTGATCACGCCGTGGATCCGCGTGTGCGGGCGCAGCGCCTGGCGCAGCGCGTTGACGCTGAAGAAGACCTGGAGCACGGCGTCGAGCGCGTTGATCCCCTGCTCCGGCGCCGACGAGGCGTGGGCGGACTTGCCGAAGAACTCGATGACGTAGGGGGTGACGGCGAGCGAGCCGCGGTCGAGGTAGGTCCGGTCGCGCGGGTGCATCATCATGGCGGCGGCCAGGCCGTTGAAGACGCCGGCCT
>DATKRJ010000462.1:0-13398 GCA_035532355.1 Thermomicrobiaceae bacterium
CCTGCCGGTCCACGAGCCGGACGGCAGCCTGCGTTTCGAGCAGCTCGAGGCCGGTGCCAACCCGCCGCAGGGCGTCGTGATCCAGTATTACGTCGACCGCGCGCCGGCCAGGGGCGTCGCGCTGAGCGTGCTGGACGCGTCCGGCCGGGAGCTGCGGCGCTTCACCGACGATGACGGCGTGACGGCCCGGGTCGGCATGAACCGCTTCGTCTGGAACATGCGGCTGCCGGGAGCGCCGAAGGTCGAGGGCGCGGAGCTGGAGCCATGGCAGCGGATGGACGGGCCGCTGGTGCTGCCCGGCGGCTACCGCGTGCGGCTGGAGCTCGACGGGCGCGCGCTGGAGCAGGCGTTCGAGATCGAGCCAGATCCGCGAGTGCGGAGCATCCCCACGACTCCGGCCGACCTGGCGGCCCAGTTCGACTTCCTGCAGGAGGTACTGAGCGCCCTCGCGACGGTCAACCAGACGATCAACCGGGCCGACGCGCTGCTCACGCAGGCCCGCGCCTGGCAGCGGCGCGTCGGTGCGCAGGCGCCCGCGGTGAGCAAGGCGGCCGAGGAGCTCGAGCGGGAACTGGTGGCGATCCGCGGCGAGTTGATCGACGTCAACATGCGCCAGGCGCAGCTGTGGCCGAGCGGCCTGCACGAGAAGCTCAACGCGCTGTTCGACTCGGTCGACAGTGCCGACTACGCACCGCCGCGCCAGGCGCGTGAGGTCTTCGCCGTGCTGACCGGCCAACTCGACGCGCTGACGCGGCGCTTCGACGCGGCGGCAGGCGAGCGCGCCGGGGCGCTCAACGGCGCGATCGCCGCCGCCGGCATCCCGGTGGTGGGGCTGCCAGCGTAGCACGTAGCACGCCGTGGCTCGCGACTGGATGTAGCATGGAGGATGATGATCGGTGGGCCCGCGACGACAGGGAGGTCGATAGCGCGATGAGACCAGCCTTCAGCAACGAACCGACGACCGACTTCAGCCTGCCCGAGCACCGCGCGACGATGCAGGCCGTGCTCAAGCGCGTGGAGCAGCAGCTCGGCCGGCGTTACCCGCTCGTGATCGGCGGCGAGCGCCGCGAGACCGGCCAGTGGATCCGCTCGGTCAACCCCGGCGACCCCGACCAGCTGGTGGGCGAGGTCGCCAGGGCCCGGCGCTCCGACGTCGACGACGCGGTCGCCGCAGCCCAGCAGGCGTTCAAGACCTGGCGCACGATGCCGGCGAGCGGGCGGGCCAGCGTCCTCTTCCGCATGGCGGCCATCGTCCGCCGCCGCAAGCTCGACCTGTCGGCCTGGATGGTCTACGAGCTCGACAAGCCGTGGGACGAGGCCGAAGGGGAGGTGGCCGAGGCGGTCGACTTCCTGGAGTGGTACGGGCGGCAGGCGCTGGAGCTCGAGCGCGGCGTCGAGCTGGCGCACCTGCCGGACGAGGCGACCGAGGTGCGCTGGGTGCCGCTGGGCGTGGGCGTCTCGATCCCGCCCTGGAACTTCCCCTGCTCGATCCTGACCGGGCTGACGATGGGCCCGGTGGCGGCCGGCAACACGATGATCATCAAGCCGGCCAGCAACACCCCGGTGATCGGCTACCAGATGTTCGAGATCCTGCAGGAGGCCGGCGTGCCGGCCGGGGTGGTCAACTTCCTGCCCGGCAGCGGCGCCGAGGTCGGCGACACGCTGGTGGATCACCCGGGCGTGCGCTTCATCGCCTTCACCGGCTCCAAGGAGGTCGGCGTCCGCATCTACGAGCGGGCGGCGAAGGTCCAGCCCGGCCAGCGCTGGCTCAAGCGCGTGACCGCCGAGATGGGCGGCAAGGACGCCATCATCGTCGACGCCGACGCCGACCTCGACGCCGCGGCCGAGGGGATCGTGACGTCCGCCTTCGGCTTCTCCGGCCAGAAGTGCTCGGCGGGCTCGCGCGCCATCGTGCACCAGGCGGTCTACCAGCCGATCGTCGACAAGGTGGTCAGCCGGGCGCGGGAGGTGGTCAAGGTCGGCTCGGGGCTGAGCGGCGACGCGACGGTCTGCGCGGTGGTCGACGAGGGGCAGTACCGCAAGATCCTCGACTACATCGACGTCGGGAAGCAGGAAGCCAAGCTGGCCATGGGCGGCGAGCCGGTGGGCGGCAAGGGCTACTACATCGAGCCGACCATCTTCGTGGACGTGCCCGAGGAGGCCCGCATCGCCCGCGAGGAGATCTTCGGGCCGGTGCTGTCGATCGTGAAGGCGAAGGACTTCGACAATGCCCTGCGCATCGCCAACGACAGCGAGTACGGCCTGACCGGCTCGGTCTACTCCCGCAACCGAGAGCACCTGGAGCGCGCCCGCGAGGAGTTCGAGGTCGGCAACCTGTACCTCAACCGCAAGTCGACCGGCGCCATGATGGGCGTGCACCCCTTCGGCGGGATGAAGCTCAGCGGCACGAACACCAAGGGCGGCGGCCCGGACTACCTGCAGCACTTTATGGAGCTCAAGGCGATCGGCGAGCGCCTGTAGGCGCGCGCCGGCACCCACGCCGGAGAGGAGCGTGGACCGTGGCGGTCCAGGAACCGGTGACCCGGCCACAGGCAACGGACGATCTCGCACCCAGGAGCCAGCTGGCCACGACGCTCAACGGGGTCTTTCGCAAGGGGATCCTCGTCGCGACGCACAACCGCGCCGTCGCCGGGTTCGTGCGCCGCTACGGCATGCGCCTGGGCGGGGCGCGCTTCGTCGCCGGGGAGTCGCTCGACGCGGCCGTGCCGGTCCTGCGCTCCCTCAACCAGCAGGGGCTACGCACCAACACCACGCTGCTCGGCGAGGGCGTCAAGGACGCGGCCACGGCCGGAGCCGTGGCGGACACCTACATCGCCATCCTCGATCGTATCGCCCAGGAGCAGCTGCAGACCAACATCGCCCTCAAGCTAACGCACCTGGGGCTGGACGTGGGCGAGGAGGTGGCCCACGCCAACGTGGCGCGGGTCGTCGAGCACGCGGCGCGCCTGGGCAACTTCATCCGGATCGACATGGAGGAGTCCCAGCGGGTCGACCCGACGCTGCGCATCTACCGGCGGCTGCGCGAGGCCGGGCACGACAACGTCGGCACGGTGCTGCAGTCGTCGCTCTACCGGACCGAGCGCGACCTGGAGGACCTGCTGCCGCTGGAGCCGAACCTGCGGCTGGTCAAGGGCGCCTACCTCGAGCCGCCGAGCGTGGCCTACCCGAAGAAGGCCGACGTCGATCGGAACTACCTGCGCCTGGCCGAGCGGATGCTGACCGGCAACCGCTTCACCGCGATCGCGACGCACGACGAGCGCATCATCGACCACGTGATCGACTTCATCGCGCGTAACGGGGTCGGCTCGGAGCGCTTCGAGTTCCAGATGCTCTACGGCATCCGCTCGCAGTACCAGCTCGAGCTGGTGCGGCGCGGGTTCCGGGTGCTGGTGGCCACGCCCTTTGGGCCAGAGTGGTACTTCTACCTGATGCGGCGCCTGGCGGAGCGCCCGGCCAACGTCGTCTTCCTGCTGCGCAGCTCGGCCAAGCGCTGAGGTACGGGGCGGCGAGGGTAGATGCGGGCGAACGGATCACGAGGGCAGGTTTGAAACCTGCCCCTACGGGAGACGGACCGGGGCCTTCCGGTGAGCGGCGTTGGCCCCGCAGGGGCGCGATTGAACGCGCGCGGGGCGAGAGTCGGCGGCGGCGGACGGCGCGCGGGGCTCAAGCCGCCGCGCTATCAAGACGAAGCCCACTGAAGGGGCTGGGAGGACGGAGGGCGTGAGGCACATGCGCTCGGGCGCAGAGCAGGCACGCTGACGATCGAAGCCCACTGAAGGGGCGGAGTTCCGGCCAATAGTTGCGAGCGATGCGGTACGCGCGGGTTAGGGTGACCGATGTCGCGCGTCAGACTCGACATTCGCGCGCGGCCTGCCCGGCTGCCGCCGCGGTCAACGAGGAGAGAGAAATGGACACGAGTGTGCTGGCGCGGCGGATCGCCGACGCGCAGCGACTGATGGGGGAGCGGGAGGTTGACTTCCTCTTCGTCGCGCCGTCGTCCGACCTGATCTACCTGTTCGACTACGCCGCGCACGCCAGCGAGCGGCTGGCGCTGCTGATCATCCCTCGGAGCGGCAAGCCGCAGCTGGTCGTGCCGCTGCTCGAACGCTCGCGCGCCGCCGGCCGGGAGAGCCTGGTCGACATCCACACCTGGGGCGAGACCGAGCAGCCGGTGCGGCTGGTGCGCGAGGTCGTGCGCGAGGTGAGTCAACCGAGCATCGCCGTCAGCGACCAGATGTGGAGCGGCTTCCTGGTGCGCATGCTGGAGACGCTGCCGGACGCCTCCTTCGGCAGCGCCACGCCGATCATCCGCGAGCTGCGCATGACCAAGGACGCGGACGAGGTGGAGAGCCTGCGCCGGGCCGCGGCCATGGCGGACGCCGCCTGGGAGGAGTTCGTGGCGACGGCGACTCTGGCCGGCAAGACCGAGCGACAGGCCGCCAAGGAGCTGTCGACGCTGCGGGCCAGGCACGGCCTGGAGGTGAGCAACCTCGGCATCTGCGCCAGCGGGCCGCACAGTGCCAACCCGCACCATATGACCGGCGAGCGGGTGATCGAGCCCGGGGACGCGGTCATCTTCGACTACGGCGGCAAGTACCGGCACTACACCGCCGACATCACTCGCACCGTGCACGTCGGTGAGCCGGACGACGAGTATCGCCGGGTCTACGACATCGTGCTGCGCGCCAACGAGGCGGCCCATGCGGCCATCCGGCCCGGCGCGGCCTGCCAGGACGTCGACCGCGCCGCCCGCCGGGTGATCAGCGATGCCGGCTACGGCGAGTACTTCATCCACCGGGTGGGCCACGGGCTGGGCCTCGACGGGCACGAGGAGCCATACCTGGTCGAGGGCAACACCCTGCCGCTGCGGGCCGGCATGGCCTTCAGCGACGAGCCGGGCATCTACATCGCGGGGCGCTTCGGCGTGCGCATCGAGGACGCGGTGGTCGTCACGCCAGGCGGCGGCGAGAAGCTCAACCACGCCCGGCGCGACCTGACGGTCATGGGGTAACGGCGCAGCGGATCCGCTGCCCCGCGGGCGACGTATAGCTAGACGTCTGCCGCCGCGTCGCGCGCTCGCGCCAGTCGTCCGCATTCCGTATATGGAGGAGGTCAGTCATGGAAGATCCCCGCGTCGGCCGCCTGTACCTCGCCGCGCTCCAGGGGAGGATCGGCCGACGCGCGCTCCTCCGGCGGGCGGCGGCGCTCGGGCTGAGCGGGCCGGTCGTGGCCGCGCTGCTCGCGGCCTGCGGCGGCGGCAGCGCCAGCCCGACCACCTCCACCGCGGCGACGAGCACCACGTCGACCTCCTCGGGCGGCACGAGCAGTACCCCGGGCACGACCTCGGGCGCGGCCTCCCCCACCGCCGCGTCGAGTGGGGCAACCGGCTCGGCCAAGCAGGGGGGCAGCATCATCATCGGCACGCTGGGTGAGGCCTCCGGCATCAACCCGATCATCGCCACCCAATCCGAGGACCTGTTCCGCTGCCAGCAGCTCTTCGATCAGCTCGTCCAGATCGACCCCGCGACCCTCAAGCCGGCTCCGGGCATCGCCAGGTCCTGGGACGTCAGCAACCTGACCTACACCTTCCACCTGCAGGACAAGGCGAAGTTCTCGGACGGCTCGGACCTCACGGCCGACGACGTGGCCTTCACGATGAAGGCAATCCTGGCGAAGGCCACCGGCAGCCCGAATCAGACGCGGCTGGCGTCGATCCAGGGAGCGACGGAGTTCAGCGCCGGGTCGGCCCAGGACGTGGCCGGCATCAAGGTGGTGGATCCCAAGACGCTGGCGGTCACGCTGACGACCGCCGACGCGTCATTCCTGCTCAACATGCGCTACGTGATGCCGGTACCAATGACAATGCTCCAGGGCAAGGACGTCGCCAAGGGCTCCAAGGACCCCTTCTTCCAGCACCCGGTCGGCGCGGGGCCCTTCCAATACGTGTCCTGGACGACGGGTGGCGACTTCGTGGCCCAGCGCAACCCGAACTACTACAACGCGCCGATGCCGTACCTCGACAAGTTCACCCACCGGGTGATCGCCGACTCCGTCTCGCTGGTCAACTCGCTCCTGTCCGGCGGTATCGATGGCTCGATCTACGCCGATCCGTCCGGCACGGCGAAGCTGAAGGCCAACACCAACCTGACGGTGCTCGTCCCGCCGTTCGGCGCGCCCGACGGCTGGCAGTTCAACTTCAAGAACCCCTACCTGGCCAAGAAGGAGGTGCGCCAGGCGGTCGCCTACGCGCTGGACATGGGGCAGTTCGCCAAGGACTCCCTCTACGGGCTGGGGGCGGCCGGGGTCGGCCCGATCGCGCCGGGCAGCTACGCCTTCGACAAGAGTCTGAAACCGCAACCGTACGACCTCGAGAAGGCCAAGTCGCTGCTGCAGCAGGCGGGGACGCCGCCGAGCGGCATCAGCTTCGTGAGCAACCAGGGTAACGTGCTGCGCCAGGACTTCCTGACCTATACCCAGGCGCAGCTGGCCAAGATCGGCTGGAATATCAACCCGCAGCTGATCGAGTACGCGACGCTGGTGAACCAGGTCATCAACAAGACCTACGACGTGGCGGAGAGCCAGGAGGTCGGCTCCGGCGCCGACATCGACCCGGGCGAGCTGTACAACATCTACTCGACCAACGGGTCGGAGAACACCACCGGCTACAGCAATCCGCAGCTCGACACGCTGCTCAAGCAGGCGAAGGAGGAGCTGGACCTCACCAAGCAGGTCCCGCTCTACGCGCAGATCCAGGCGATCCTGACCGACGACGTGCCGGCCACCTACTCGTGGTACCGGCCGTTCATCCACGTGGTGGCCAGCAAGTTCGCCGGCTATACCGACACGAGCGCGCTCTCGGAGGGTGTCTTTGCCGATCTGGCCAAGTTCTACGTCAAGAGCTGACCGCCGGAGCGCCGGATGAAGGGAGATCGATGGATTACCGAGCGACTGGAGAGACGCCGGTCGTGAACTGGCAGACCTCGCAGGCGGAGTACGACGGGCGGGTCGCCCAGGTGCGGGCGGCGCTGGAGGCGCGCGGGCTGGACGCGCTGGTCCTGTTCCACCCGATCCGCATGGCGTACGTCTCCGGCTTCTTCCACCTGACGACCGAGCGGCCGATGGCGATCGTCGTGCCGCTCGCGGGCGGGCTCGGCGCGCTCATCCCGCAGCTCGAGCAGGAACACATCGCCAAGTCGCCCAGTGTGACGCGGGTGAAGGTCTACCCGGAGTTCCCGACCGGCGGCACGAAGCACCCGATGCGCCACCTGGTCGACCTGCTCGGCGAGATGGGGCTGACCGGCAAGCGTATCGGCTATGACAACAACGGGGGCCAGGACGTCAACGGTTACGACGGGCCCGAGCTCAGCGAGCTGTGGGAGGGCCACGCCGAGAAGGCGCGCGACCTCGTCGACGGACTGCGCATGGTCAAGAGCGAGCGCGAGCTGCGCTTTATCGAGGAGAGCGCCCGCTGGGGCAATCTGGCCCACCGGTTGATGCAGGTGCGGCTGGCGCTGGGACGCAACGAGATCGACGTGGCGCTGGAGGCCTCCGCCGAGGCCAGCCGCATGATGCTGGCCGCGCTCGGCCCGACCTACCACCCGGAGTCGGGCGCCTGGGCCGCGCCCAACCCGGCGATCGCCATGTACCACGCCGGGACGAACACCGCCTTCCCGCACCCGCTGGCGAGCAGCCTCGGCCTACGGCGCGGCGACGTGCTGGTGACCGGCGCGGGCGCCGACGTGGCGGGCTACCAGTCCGAGCTCGAGCGCACCATGATCATCGGGGAGCCGAGCGAAGAGTTCGCGCGCTACTTCGAGCTGATGCTTCAGCTACAGCAGGTCGCCTTCGACGCCCTCAAGCCGGGCCGCCCGCTGGCGGAGGCGGAGACGGAGGTCTCAGGTGCGTTCGCGGAGCTCGGCGTGGCCAAATACCAGCGCCACCACACCGGGCACGGCATCGGACTGGAGGGACACGAGGCGCCCTACATCGACCGGGGGGACGAGCGCGTCATCCAGGAGCGCATGGTCTTCTCGGTCGAGCCGGGGATCTACGTCCCGGGGCTGGCCGGTTTCCGCCACTCCGACACGGTGGTCATCCGGGCGGGCGGCGCGGAGCGCATCACCTACTACCCGCGGGACCTCGCCAGCCTGACGGTCCCGCTGTAGTGGCGCGGCATGGGGCATGGCGCTTGCAGTGATTTCGACCACGCCAGTGACGCGGATGGCGGAGTCGGTCCCGGGTTCCCGAGCGTCCGCCGCCGTCAGCGTCTCCGGAGCCGGCCGCCAGGGCACCGCGTTGCGCGCCCACGGAGGACGCTGCTAAGGTTCGCCGGGCGATCGGACCCTCGGAGGGAATCGGCGGCCGACCGGCGCGGGCCCGGCGAATGCGCCGCCGGCAACGCGGCGACCGCCCTGGAAGCACTGGCCGATCCCGGTGCCGCACGTGACCGGGCGTGGTGCACCCCGCGCGGGGCACGGCAGGGTCGGATGGGAGAGACCGCGTTCGTTATCGGTCTGACCTGTACACGTGGAGGAGGAAGACCCCATCATGAGTGAGTCCCGTGATCCCCGATTCCTCAGCCTGTACCACGACGCGCTGAGCGGCCGGCTCAGCCGTCGCCAGGTACTGCGGCGCGGCGCGGCGCTCGGCCTCTCGACCGGGGCGGTCGGCGTCCTGCTGGCAGCCTGCGGCGGCACGAGCACCGGTGGCACCACCACCGCCGCGACGGGCACGACGTCGACGTCGTCGGGCGGGGCCAGCGGCGCGGCCAGCACCGCGAGCGCGTCCACGAGCGCCGCCTCACCGACCACGGCGGCGGTTGGCGGCGGCACCGCCAAACAGGGCGGCAGCATCACCATCGGCACGCTCGGCGAGGCCTCCAGCATCAATCCAATCGCCGGCGCGGAGTCGGAGGGAACCTGGCGCACCCAGATGTTGTTCGACCAGCTCGTCACCGTCGACCCGTCGACGCTCAAGCCGGCCCCCAGCATCGCCAAGTCCTGGGACGTCAACAACCTGACCTATACCTTTCACCTGCGGGACAACGTCAAGTTCTCGGACGGCACCGGACTGACGGCCGACGACATCGCGTTCACCATCAAGGCGATGATCGACAAGAAGAACGCCAGCCAGTACCAGTCCTATTACCTGTCGATCCAGGGCGCCAACGACTACGCCAGCGGCACGGCCACGGACGTCTCGGGCATCAAAGTCGTCGACCCGATGACCATCAGCCTCACGCTGGCCAACCCCGACGCGGCCTTCATCTTCAACCTGCGCTTCGTCAAGCCAATCCCGAGCAAGATGCTGCAGGGCAAGGACCTCTCCAAGGCCTCCAAGGATCCGTTCTGGCAGAAGCCGATCGGCGCCGGCCCCTTCCAGTTCGTCTCCTGGACGACCGGCGGCGACTTCGTCGCCTCGCGCAACCCGAACTACTACGGCGCGCCGATGCCGTACCTCGACAAGTTCACCCACCGCGTGATCGCCGACTCCGACTCGCTGGTCAACGCGCTCCTGTCGGGCGGCATCGACGGCACCATCTACGCGGATCCGGGCGCCTCCAAGCAGATCCAGTCGAACAGCGGCCTCAACGTGCTGACGCCGCCCTTCGCCGAGGTCGACGGTTGGACCTACAGCTTCAAGAACGCCTACCTGGCCAAGAAAGAGGTGCGCCAGGCAGTGGCCTACGCCCTCGATATGACCCAGTTCGCCAAGGACTCCCTCTACGATCTGGGCAAGCCGGCGACCGGCCCGATCCTGCCGAACATGTACGCCTACGACAAGACGCTCAAGCCGACGGCCTACGATCCGGAGAAGGCCAAGTCGCTGCTGCAGCAGGCGGGCACGCCGCCGGCCGGTATCGTGTTCGCCACCAACCAGGGCAACGTGCTGCGCCAGGACTACCTGACCTACACGCAGCAGGCGCTGGCCAAGGTGGGCTGGAATATCACGCCGAAGCTCATCGAGTGGGCCACGCTGGTCAAGATGTCCCAGGACAAGAACTTCGACGCGGTGACCGGGCCGGTGGCGATCTACTCCAACCTGGACCCGAGCTCGCTCTACACCTCGTACCTGACCGACGCCTCCGGCAACTACATGGGCTACAGCAACCCGCAGCTCGACACGCTGCTCAAGCAGGCCAAGCAGGAGCTGGATATCGCCAAGCAGATCCCGCTCTACGCGCAGATCCAGCAGATCCTGGTGGAGGACATGCCGGCGAACTACTCCTGGTACCGTCCCTACATCCACGTCGTCAGTAAGAAGTTCGCCGGCTACGTGGTCCAGAACGTGCTGCCGGAGGGCGTGTTCAACGCGCTGCAGACCGTCTACGTCAACGGGTAGCGGTAGCGGGGTTCGCGGAGGGGATCAGCCCCCGCGCGCATGGCGACATGCCGGCTGAAGCCGGCTGGGATGCAGACGTGACCGGTAGAGGCGCGATGATCAGCTCGGACGCGGGTATTCAGGAAGGAATCGGCGGCGGCGGCACGGTCGAAGGGGCAGCCCCCCGTGTCTGCCCCGGTATCCCGGACGATGGGCACCGGGCGGTCGCCGGGGTCCGCCCCTGCCCGGGATGACCGGAATCGGACGTCAGACACCGTCATCGCGCCTCGGACAAACCCAGTTTGAGGAAGCGCCGCGGCGCGGCGTCACGGCGATCCGTGGCCGGGGCGGGTTTGAAACTCGCCCGGCACGGACCCGACACGCGACCTGAGCGCCGCGAGAGAGCGAGCGGATGAGGACAAACGTCGTCGGCTACATCGTGCGACGCGTGCTGATCGGGATCCCGGTCCTGCTCGGCCTGACGGTCATCATGTTCGGCCTGGTGCACCTGGCGCCCGGCGACCCGGTCGACGCCTTCATCTCGCCGGGGCTGGCCGACCCGGCCACGATCGCGCAGATGCGTCACAACCTCGGGCTCGACAAACCCCTGCCCGAGCAGTACCTGATCTACGTCGGCCACCTGCTGCGCGGCGATCTGGGTACCGCCATCTCCTTCAATGGGCAGTCGGTCTGGCACCTGATCCAGACGCACGCCGGGGCGACCATTCAGCTGCAGGTGATCTCGCTGGTGCTGGCGCTGGTGATTGCCATCCCGCTGGGCATCCTCTCGGCGCTCAGGCAGTACAGCTTCCTCGACAACACGACCACGGTCGGGGCCTTCATCGGCTGGGCCATCCCGAACTTCTGGCTGGCGCTCCTGCTGCAGTTCTGGCTGAGCGTGCAGCTGCACTGGCTGCCGGCGATCAGCACGGACCAGGCGACGCAGCCCTTCCCGGGGCGGATCAAGTACTTCATCATGCCGGTCATCGTGCTGGCGTTCCCCTCGGTGGCCTACTTCACCCGCTTCATGCGCTCGGCCATGCTCGAGGTCGTCCATCAGGACTACATGACCACGGCGCGCGCCAAAGGGCTGCGGGAGCGGATCGTCGTCAGCCGCCACGCGCTGCGCAACGCCTTCATCCCCATGGTGACGACGATCGGGCTCCAGGTGGCGCACATCCTGAGCGGCGCGGTCATTATCGAGCAGATCTTCGCCTGGCCGGGGCTCGGGCTGCTGGCCTACAGCGCCATCCTGCAGCGCGACTACCCGGTGATCCTGGGCGTGACGACCATGGCGGGCGCCTTCGTCATCGTGGTCAACATCATCGTCGACATCCTCTACGTGGTGGTGGACCCGCGGGTCTCGCTGGCGGGCTAGCGCGATTTGCAGAGGAATCGGCGGACCGCCGAGTCGGCGTCGGGCGTGCGGAGCACGCGCGCGGGGCTCAAGCCGCCGCGCTGAGAACCCAGCCCGGGACTAAAGTCGCCGGGCTGACGCGACGAAGCCCACTGAAGGGGCTGAGTTCCGGACAGTGGTTGCGAGAAATGCTGTAGTGGCGTCGGAGCCGGCCGCGACGTGGCCGGGTAGGTGTGAGCGTGATGAGAGAGACGATCCGCGAGCGCGACACGGCCGCCCCACTGAGCGGCGAGACGCTGCGACCGGAGCGCCGGCACCCCATCCTGCGGCGGTTCCTGGAGAACCGGCTGGCGGTCGCCGGCCTGGTGGTGGTGGCCCTCTTCTACCTGATCGCGATCCTGGCGCCCGTCATCCAGCGCTACCCGCCCAACCAGATCCAGTCGGGGGCGCGCGATCTGTCCCCCTCGGCGCAGCACTGGCTGGGGACCGACCGCAATGGGCGCGACGTCTACTCGCGCCTGCTCAACGGCGGGCGCGTCTCCCTGGCGGTGGGCTTCGTGGCGGTAGCGATCATCATGACGATCGGCACGACGCTCGGCGCCGTCTCAGGCTACTTCGGGCGCTGGACCGACGCGGTGATCATGCGCTTCACCGACATCCTGCTGTCGATCCCGCAGATCCTGCTGCTGATCTCGGCGGCGGCGCTCTTCCACGCCGGCATCGTGACCACGATCATCGTCATCGGCGTGACGTCCTGGCCCGGCTGCGCGCGGTTGGTGCGCGGCCAGTTCCTGGCGCTCAAGGATCAGGAGTACGTCACGGCGGCCCGCACGATCGGGGCGCGACCCTGGCAGATCATCTGGCGGCACCTGCTGCCCAACTCGCTGGCGGTGATCATCGTCGAGGCGACGCTGTGGCTGTCGTTCGCGATCATCCTGGAGGCGAGCCTGTCCTACCTGGGGCTGGGCGTGCAGATCCCGACGCCGTCCTGGGGCAACATGCTGCAGGACGGCCAGCACGAGCTGCTGGTGGGGGCCTGGTGGCTGACGCTCTTCCCGGGGCTGGGGATCTTCCTGGTGGTGATGGCCTTCAACCTGATGGGCGACGGCCTGCGCGACGCCTTCGACCCGCGCCTGCGCCGCCGGTAGGGGAGGCCCGAACCGCGTGCGGACGCGACCCATCGCCGCCGAGGCGCCGGTCTGTTGTTGCCCACGAGACTCGGCGTCCGGGGTACCGTCGTCTCGCCGCGCGCCGGGCACTTCAGCCTATCGCCCAGCAGGCCGGTAGGTCGTATGCTGGGGGCTGACGGGGAGTATGCGGAGCAATCATGCCGCGCACACCGCGCGTCACTGGGTCGGAGGTTCTGCGGGCGTTACTTCGGGACGGCTGGGAGGAGAAGGGCGGCAAGGCCCATACGATCTTGAGGCACCCGACGAAATCTGGGTACGTCGCGGTCCCGCGTCACCACACGAAGACGCTGAAGGTCAAGACGCTACGGGCTATACTCGATCAGGCCGGCCTGACAACCGAGGAGTTTCTCGACCTGCTATGAGGCGCTACACCGTCTTACTGACTCCCGACCGCGACGAGGGCGGCTACACCGTCACCGTGCCGGCGTTGCCAGGCGCGATCACCGAGGGTGACACGCTGGCGGAGGCGCTCGAGAACGCCCGGCTCGTGATCGCGGAGCTTCTGGCCGT
>DATKRJ010000463.1:0-12876 GCA_035532355.1 Thermomicrobiaceae bacterium
CCGCACCGTTCCCGCCGACCGATACGGCCGCGATCGTGCAGCGGGAGACACAGACGAGCCGGCCCCGCTCGTCCCGGATCTCGGTCTGCCAGACCTGGCTGGCGCGCCCCACGTGGAGCGGGGTGGCCGTCGCGGTCAGCAATCCCTCCCGCACCGGCCGCAGGTGGTTGGCGTTGATCTCCTGGCCGAAGACGGTCGTGCCGGGTGGGCGGTTGAGCCCTCCCCCGATGCTGGCGGCAGTCTCGGCCAGGGCCACGCTGGCCCCGCCGTGCAGGAACCCCAGTCCCTGGCTGACGCGCGCGGTGACCGGCATGGTGACGACGACCCGCTCCGGACGGGCCTCGACGATCTCCATCCCGAGCGTGCCCATCAGCGTATCGCGGGGAGGCTGACGCACCGGCGCGGCGGGCTCACTCCCCACCGGAGGCGCCGCGCTGTGCCGCCTGCTGCGCTTCGATCCGGTCGGCCCGGATCTCCTTGGGCAGCCCCAGCACCCGCTCTCCGATGATGTTCTTCTGGATCTCCGACGATCCCGAGTAGATGGTGCCGGCCCGCGACCCGGCGAAGGCATGCGCCCAACTGCCGGACTCACCGTAGTCGACGTTGGGCTCCAGCGCGTACTCGGCCGGCTGGCCCCCGATCAACTGTCCGTAGGGGCCCATGATCTCCTGGATCAGCTCCTGGTGGCGCTTGTCCATCTCGGAGTAGTACAGCTTGGTCACCGACGACTCGGGACCGGGCCGCCGCCCCTTCTCGGCCGCGGAGAGGAGCCGCAGCGAGCCGTAGCGCAGCACCTCGAGGTCCGCGAACATGCGTCCGAGCTTCTGGCGGATCACCGGGTTGTCGATCGCCCGGGTGCCGTCGTGACGCAGGGTGGACGCCACCTCCACCAGTCGCTGCAGATCCGCGACCATGCGGCTGACGCGCCCCATGGTGTTGCCGCCCCGCTCATAGGAGAGGGTGGTCTGCGCGATCTGCCAGCCCCGGTTGAGCTCGCCGATCAGGTTGTCGAGCGGCATGCGCGCGTCGGTGAAGAAGACCTCGTTGAACTCGGCCGCGCCGTGCAACTGCTTGAGCGGCCGCACCTCGACCCCCGGATGGCGCATGTCGACCAGGACGCAGGAGATGCCTAGGTGCTTGGGGGCGTCGGGGTCGGTGCGCGCCAGCATCATGCCCCACTCGGAGTGGTGGGCACCGCTCGTCCAGATCTTCTGCCCGTTGATGACAAACTGGTCGCCCACGATCTCGGCCCGGGTCCTGAGGCTGGCCAGGTCGGAGCCGGAGTTGGGCTCCGAGTAGAGCTGGCACCAGATCTCGTCGGCCGTCAGGATGTTGCGAACGTAGCGCTGCTTCTGCGCGTCGGTGCCGTGGTGGATGATGGTCGGGCCGATCAGGCCGATGCCCAGACCGTTGACGCCCGGCGGCGCGTCGGCGCGCGCCATCTCCTCGCCGACGATGGCCTGCTCCATGGGCCGGGCGTTGCGCCCGCCATACTCGACCGGCCAGCCCATGCCGATGTAGCCGGCGGCGTACAGCTGCTTGTGCCAGGCACGCTGCTCCTCGAAGTCGCGCAGCTTGTGCCGCGGCTTGTTCTCCGCCAGCCAGGTGCGGACCTGAGCCCGAAACGCCTCGTCCTCGGGGGTGTAGAAGAGATCCATGTTGACCGCCCTCCCGCGCGACGGAAACCTAGAAATCCGACCCAAGAGCCGATGGATGCGTGACCACCGTCGCTCACCCTGGCGATTATGGGTCGCTTCACCCACTCTACCATCCCGCTCGGACGTGTCAAACAGATCGCCGCCGGGTCTCGGGTTCCTGGGTTCCCGGGAGCGGCGATCGCCCGTAAGATCCGGGAGCGGGATATCGGCGAATCGGGAGGGGAGGAATATGACCGGCGCGTCGGCGGCGGGGCACGCGGGGCAAGCAGGACGCGATGGGTGGAACGCGCGCCTCTACGACGACGCCTTCACCTTCATCTGGGAGCGCGGCGCCGACCTGCTGGAACTGCTGGCGCCGCGTGCGGGCGAGCGCATCGTCGATCTGGGCTGCGGCACGGGGCACCTGACCCAGGCCATCGCCGCCTCGGGTGCCGACGTGCTGGGCATCGACGCCTCGCCGGAGATGGTGGACCAGGCACGCCGGAACTACCCCGACCTGCGCTTCGCGGTCGGCGACGCGCGCGACCTGCGGCTCGACGCGCCGGTCGACGCCGTCTTCTCCAACGCGGTGCTGCACTGGGTCCCGGAGCCGGATCGCGTGGCGGCGTCGCTCGGCCGCGCGCTGGTGCCGGGCGGGCGGCTGGTGCTGGAGATGGGCGGCCGGGGCAACGTCGCCGCGATCGTGGCCGCCGTCGAGGCGGCGCTCGCGGTATACGGCTTCCCGGCCCGGCTCCAGGACAATCCCTGGTTCTTCCCCAGCGTCGGCGCGTACGCCACGATCCTGGAGCGGCACGGGCTGGAGACGCGCCTGGCGTTGCTCTTCGACCGGCCGACGCCGCTCGACGGCGGGGAGGATGGGCTGCGCCGGTGGCTGGAGATGTTCGCCGGGAGCTTCCTCGTCCGGGTCCCGCCGGACCAGCACGGCGCGATCGTCGAGGACGTCGCACGGCGCCTGCGGCCGGGACTGTTCCGCGACGGCATCTGGGTGGCCGACTACCGCCGGCTGCGGCTGGTGGCGGTCAAGGGGTAGGACGGGGCCGCACGGTGGGCCAGGTCGCGCGTGCCCGCGCGGAGCTGAACCCCGCGCTCCCGGAGCGTGCAGCGGGAACCCGGCGGAGGCCGGCGGAAGCACCGGCGTCGCTCGTAGGGGCGCGATGCATCGCGTCCGGCTCCAGCGAGAAGGAGGCCAGCACGATGAGCGATCGCGATTTCGTGGGCTACGGGCCAAACCCGCCGGCCGTCGCCTGGCCCGGCGGCGCGCGCCTCGCCGTCTCCGTGGTGGTCAACTACGAGGAGGGGGCCGAGTACTCGACGCTCGACGGCGATCCCGCCCACGAGTCGAACAACGAGGTGCCGTCGCCGGTACCGCCGGCCGAGCGCGACCTGGCCAACGAGTCCTTCTTCGAGTACGGCAGTCGCGTCGGCGTCTGGCGGCTGCTCGACATCCTGGACGAGCACGAGGTCAAAGCGACCTTCTTCTGCGCGGCGCTGGCGCTGGAGCGCAACCCGCACGTCGGCCCGGAGATCGTGCGTCGGGGCCACGAGGTCTGCGGCCACGGCGAGCGCTGGGAGGAGTCGTTCAAGATGGACCGCGACATGGAGCGGCAGGCGCTCCACAACGCGGTCGCCTCGATCGAGCGGTCAACGGGCGAGCGGCCGCTCGGGTGGTACGTGCGCTACGGCCCGAGCGTCCACACCCGCGAGCTGGTGGTGGAGGAGGGCGGCTTCGTCTACGACAGCAACGCCTACAACGACGACTTGCCGTACTACGTCGACGTCCAGGGCACAAAGTGGCTCGTCGTGCCGTACACGCTGGAGGTCAACGACACCAAGTTCTGGCGCGGCGGCATGGTCAGCCCGCGCGACTTCACCGAGGCGATGCGCAACAGCTTCGACCGGCTCTACCAGGAGGGGGAGCGTCGCCCGAAGATGATGTCGATCGGGCTGCACTGCCGCATCGCGGGGCGGCCGGCACGCTCAGTAGCGCTGGCCCAGTTCCTGGAGTACGCGCGCGGCTTCCCCGACGTCTGGTTCGCGCGCCGGATCGACATCGCGCGCTGGTGGCGCGAGCGCTACCCGTAGGCGGGGAACACGGCGCACCCGCGGATCGACCTTTGTCGCCGCGACCGCCATGCCGGCGCACCTGTCACGGTGCGGGCACGCGCCGTGCGGCATGCCAGGAAACGATCGGCTGCAAATCTCTCTGGAAGCGATCATGCACGTTGCCGGTGTCATGGTGTGTCATTCAGCACATGACATGCATGAAGGTGATCGCCGGCTCTGGGCGCGCGAGGCTTGGTGAAGCTCGACGCACTCCCGACCCCATCTCATCACGCCGGTTTGGCGGTCAAGTCCTTGTCTTCCATCTCCCAGGCGTGATCCATCGTGTGATACGCGGTGTGCCGAATCAGGTACCGGAGCGGCCAGGTTCTGGCCAGTTTGCCCTCGGAGTGGAACGCCCGTATTGCTCCGCGGTAGGCGTCGCGATGCGCTTGCAGTCCCTCGTCGGTCAGCATCGCGTCCTGCGGCGTGAGCACCCCGATCTTCTTCGCCCAGTCCAGCTCCGCGCCAAACGTGTGACGGACGATTCGGTCCCGATCACGCCCTCCCCCTCGCGGACCCTTCCGCAGCTCGGCGGACACGCGCGAACGCACATCGTCGAAAAATGCCCAGCACGCCTGCATCAGCGTCAGGTCACGTTCCAATTCGGCGCTCGAGAGGTCTTGCCTATCGATGCCCGAAAACGCGAACGAGATGCCCCAGAAGTCGGTTGAGCCCACGCCCGGATAGCGCTCGACCACGTCGACGGCGGTGAGGGCCACGAACTCTGCTTCCATCCCGGCTAGCGTCGCCACCTTCGCGTAGCGCGGAAGGTAGGAGAGCAAGCGCTCGACGGCGGCCTCTCCGGTCTTCGCCCCGCGCTCCAGGCCGGGCCAATCCGGCGCCACCTGCTTGCCTTTCGGTCCGATCTCGAGCATCACCCGAAGTTCGCGCGCCATCGCTGCTCCCGGTACAGGGGTTCCGGCAACTGCTGATCTCGAACTGGCGTGATCCCGACGTGGTGGGTACACCGCGCTAATCGCGCCCGCGTTCCCGACCAAACAGGAGCAAGAAAGGCGCGTCGCCTTCCGGCGAACCTATCGAGTCCATCACCGGCTCGAAGCGACGAACGCGCCGTTTCGATGGTTGATCACCCCGGCCACGCCACACGCTCGAAGCATAGGCAACGTCTGTCGGTTGGACAACAGGTGAGCGGGAAGGCGCCCCACTCCTGCCGGCCGCTCCTCCGGGAAGAAGAGGCTTATCGTGACCGTTTCTCCCGCGTGGCGATCTCCTCGACCGGCAACCACGACTAAGGAGGTAGGCGGAAATCTTTAAGCCTTGTGGCCGGCCCACGTGAGGGCCTGCTCGGGAGTCATCGCGGCGAAGAAGGCGTAGACCGTCTCCAGGAGGAGCGTCATCGAGCCGTACAACCGATTGGGGGCGACGATGCTCTTCAGACGCCGCCAGATGCCCTCGACTGGGTTGAGGTGCGCCTTGTGGCTGCTGAAGTAGTCGATGATCAGCAGCAGGGGGCGGCCAGGATGGACAGCCACCAAGTGCTCCAGGAAGGCCAGGAAGTCCTCAGTGCGGGCACGCGGCCGGACCAGGGAGATCCACTGGCCGGTGTCAATGTCGAGCGCGCCGAAGATGGTGCGGCTGACGTTGCTGCCGGGCGTCGGGATGCGCAGGTGCTGGTCGACCCACTGCCACATGGCCCGGACCAGCGGCAGCAACTGGATGCGCGCCTCGTCGGCGTAGAAGATGGCCGTCTCCGGGGCGGCCGTGACGACCGCCTCAACGATCCGCCACTGCGTAGCCGCCTTAGCCGGATCGACCTTGTGCGGCATCATCAGCCGGGGACGGCGCCGGCCCAGGCCGAGCCGGTGCAGACCGCGGCGCACACGCCCAGCGCGCTGGAACTGAGCGTCACCCCGAGCGTCTGGAGCAAGACCAAGTTGAGCATAGTCACCGTCCAGCAGGTCGCCGGCAAGCCAGCGGCTTGCGGATCGCGCGGCAGCAGGTCGTGCACCGCAGCGGTCACCGCGGGCGACACCGTGCGGGGCATCGGCAAGCCCCACTGGCCCCAGCGTGTCGACGCGGTCGATCCAGGAGCGGACGGTGGCCAGCCGCAGGGCGAAGAGCGCGGCCAGTTCGGGGACACTCTGGTGCTGGGCCGCGAGCAGGATGAGGTGAGCGCGCTGGCTCATGCGGCCCACCGCCTGGCGCCGCAGCTGTTCCAGTGCGTCCCGTGCGGTAGCGGTCGGCAGGCGGGCGTAGATCATGGTCCTCACCTCCGCCCCCAGCACAGGACCAGCGGGAACGTACGGCTACGTACCTAGTCCGTCGGCTTGCGGGCCAGGTCGTAGATGAAGCCCACGACGTGCGGGAAGGTGCCGTCGGCGACGGCGAACGGGCCGATGGCGGCCGCGAGGTCGTCGTCGAAGGCGGCCCCCTGGTCGCCGAGGACCGAGGGCGGGAGGAACGAGGTGGACCGGACGAAGCCGGCCAGTTCCGCCAGACTCCACCAGTGCTCGACAGAGAACCCGTGGCGCCCGGCCGTCTCGAACCCGGCCTCGGACAGCACCTGGGCATCGGGCCGTCGCCGCTGCGGCTCGGCCCAGTTCGCGGGGACCCGGTCGGTCGCGCCGAGCGCGGTCTGCCACCGGTCGAGCAGCGCCGCGAGCGCCCGCTGCCACTCGCGGTCTCCGGAAAACGGGACGTCCGCCCAGCACAGCGCCACGCACCCGCCGGGCCGCAGCCAGCGCAGCAGCCTGGCGGCCACCAGGTCACGGTCGAGCCGGTGGAAGGCGCTGCCGATGACGGCAAGTTCGAAGTGCCCGGGTTCCGCGTCGAGGGTCTCGGCGTCCGCCACGACCGGGCGGATGTTCCCGGCGCCCAGCTTGTCGGCCTTGGCCTGGACCATCCGCACGAAGTCGGGTTCCCGGTCCACGGCCCAGACTTCCGCGAAGGACCGGCGCAGCGGGAAGGCGAGCTGGCCGGTACCGCAGGCCAGGTCAAGCAGCCGCCCCTGCCCGGAGACCCCGGCGCGCGCGATCAGGTCCTCGATCATCGCCTCCGGGTACGGCAGCCGGTAGCGGTCGTAATACTCGGCGGTCCCCTGGTAGAGGTCGACCGCGAAGTGCAACGTGTCGTCCATGAACCCCAGGCCCTTCGGTAACGGATTCCTCACCTGTTGCTTCCTGACGCTAAGTCACGCTGGTGGCTAACAGGCGCCGGCCGTCGGCGGTACCGTGGCGCTGAGGAACACGCTGAGCGCGCTAGCTCACGCGGCCCAGCGCCTGGCGCCGCAGCTGTTCCAGTGCGTCCCGTGCGGTAGCGGTCGGCAGGTGGGCGTAGATCATGGTCCTCACCTCCGCCCCCAGCATAGAACCAGCCGGAACGTACGGCTACGTACTTCGATGCTGGCCCCGCTCGTGGCGGTCGGGGGGCCGGCATGTCGCACCGTTCTGAACAGGTCATCGCGGACCCGGACGGTAGTGTGCCGGAGTCGTGCCGGGACCGGAGGTTTGACCAGCCACCGCGCGACGACCAAGGCCGGATCGCCGTGGTCCGCGGCCGCGGGTCCGCCTGGTCGCGCGCGGTAGGCGCCGCCAGCGGTGTGGCCATTGGACACCGACCGTCCCGGATGCCACTATGGGCGGAACCGGCGGCCAACCAGCTCGACGCGGCGGGTTCGCCGGACCGCTCACGATACGTACTGCACATGAGAGGCGAGGGCGATGGCTGGGACGCGGCCGGAGTCGTGGCGGATCGTGCTGATGACCGATGCCGGCGGGCAGATCGCGGGCGCCGTCCAGCGGATCCTCGCGGGCATGGGGCACCGGGTCGTCGGGATCGTCACCTCGCCGGGCCCACGGGGACGTGGGCTGGGGCGGCACCTCGAGGTCGTGGCGACCGCGCCGCGCTCGGTGGACGTGATCGTATCGAATCACCCGAAGCGCTGGGCCGCCATGCTGGCGCCGCTCCAGCCCGACCTCATCTTCTCGGCTGTCTTCCCCTGGATCATCCCGGACGACGTGATCGCGCTGCCGCGCGTGGCCGCGGTGAACCTGCACGGCGGGTTGCTGCCGCGCGGGCGCGGGCCGAACGCCTTCGGTTGGGCATTTCGCAACGGCGACCCGGAGGTCGGGCTCACGATGCACTATCTCGACTCCGGACTGGACACCGGCCCGGTACTGGCACAGGTCTCCGTCCCGGTCGGCGACGAGGACGATATGGAGACGCTGTTCCCGCGGCTGGTACCCCTGGCTCCGGGCCTGTTGGCGCGCGCCATCCAGCGCATCGCCGCCGGTGATCCTGGCGATATACAGGACGAGTCGTTGGCCACCTATGACGGGATCTTCGAGGAGGCCTACCGGGCGATCGACTGGTCGCGGCCGGCGCGCGAGGTCCACAACCAGGCGCGGGCCTGGATGGCCGGCCTGCGCGGGTCGATACCCGGCGCCATCGGGACGCTCGACGGGACGCCCCTGCGGATCCTGCGCACCGGCCTCGTAACCGAGGAGGGGACCGGTGCGGCCCCCGGCAGCGTCGTGGCGCGCGACGACGAGGGCATGACGGTGCAGTGCGGCACGGGCCGCGTCAAGGTGCTGCGGTCGGAGCCGGTCGCGCCGTGACCCGGGGGCTCCGATCGCGACCGCACCCGCGCCGGTTCGTGACGACGACGCGGCCCGGACCACACGCGCCGCCCGGCCGGCGGCGTATCCTTGCCAACGTGGCGAGCCAATGCGGCTCGAATGGCGCACCGGTCGCCCTGTCGATGCAACGACGCCATCCCGATGAGGTGGGCCCGACCGGAGGAGGTAGCGATAATGGCGACGCGATTGACCACGGCCACCGTCGAGAGCACGGCGAGCGACTTCGCGACCTTCGGCGCGGTCCACCTCGACGTGACCGACATCGAGCGGGCGCTCGGCTTCTGGCGCGACCTGATCGGCCTGGAGGTGCTCGGCGAGGACGGCGACGATTTGCGCCTGGGCGCCGGAGGCGGAGACCTGGTGGTCCTGCACCCGGGCGCGCGCGGGCCGGTCGTGCGGGAGGCCAGCGGCCTGTACCACATGTCCTTCCACCTGCCGAGCCTGGCGGAGTTCGCCCGTGTCTTCGCCCACATCGAGGCGACGGGCTACTTCCAGTACCCGACGGACCACGGGACGCACCTGGCCAACTACATCGATGACCCCGACGGGATCGGGCTCGAGTTCGCCTTCGAGACGCCGGAAGACGTCCGGGCGGCCTGGAGTGACGTGCCGGGGTTCGAGCCGGTCCGCGGAGAGGGTCGCCGCTGGGGCGGGCGCGAGCCGCGCTATCTCGCCTGGCTCGCGGTACAGGTCCCCGACGACGCCAGCGGGCCGGGCCTGTCGTCCGGCACGATCGTCGGCCACATGCACCTGCGGGTAGCCGACGCCGACGCGGCGCTGGCGTTCTACCGCGACGCGATCGGCTTCACCGTCAACTCGGACGGCCGCCCAGGGGGATTCTTCGACATGTCGGCCGGCGGGACGTTCACGCACCGGCTCGCCTGCAACACCTGGGAGAGCGCCGGCCGTCCGCAGCGGCCAGCCACGGCGGCCGGGATGCGCCGGTTCACGCTCCGGCTGCGCTCGGAGGGCGACCTCGCCGCCACCGTCGCGCGCGTGGAGGCGGCCGGAGGCCGGATCGAGCGCCACGGCGGCGACGCCATCGTGGTCGACCCGTCCGGCACCCGCCTGCTCCTCACGGCCGCCGCGGCATAGCACGGCGAGCACGCCGCCGGGCGCCACCGCCGACCTCGCCGTGATCGCGGGTCGGGAGGTGGCGCCCAGGACGATCGCCGGATACCGCGACGAGCTCGTCACCGGAGCCGCATGGCGTCCCCGCGTTCCCGCCTACAGCGGAAACCAATCTTCGGTCGGGGGCTCGTAGCCATCGGGCTCGTAATCCCCGCTGGGGCGATCCAGCCGGTATGTCCCGCGATAGCTGCCCTGGGCGATCTGCGTCAGGGCATCCACCAGCAGGTCGATATCCTCCTGCGTGTTGTAGATGCCGATGCTGGCCCGCACGCCGCCCGGGATCTCGGACTTGTCGTGCCGGCTGATGGCTGCCGTGGCCTGCGCCAGGTCGGCCTCGCTGACCTTGAGCAGTCTGATGAGGTAGGGGTGCGCGCAGAAGCAGCCGTGGCGGACCGCGATGCCGTGCTCGTGGCCCAGGATGGCTGCCACCAGGCCGTGGTGGATGCCATCGAGGTTGAACGTCAGTACCCCCACGCGCTCGCCGACGCGGGACGGGTCGGCCGAGCCAATCACCCTGAGTCCGGGGATCTCCTGGAGCCGGCGCAGGGCGTAGGCCGTGAGCTCCTGCTCATGGGACGCGATGGCGTCCATGCCGATCTGCTGGAGGGTCTGGATGGCCTTGGCGAGCGCCACCGCGCCGATCACGTTGGGGGATCCCGCTTCCTCGCGGTCGGGGAGCCCGCTCAGCAGCACCTCGTCCAGCGTGACCAGCTCGACAATCCCCCCGCCCAGCATGAACGGTCGCCCGGACTCCAGGAGCCGACGGTTCGCGATGAGGGCACCGCTGCCGTAGGGCGCGTACATCTTGTGGGCCGAGATGGACAGGTAGTCGATATGCCCGGGATCACTGGCGGGCCGGACGTCGATAGCCCGGTGTGCCGCGAGCTGGGCGGCATCCACCAGGATCTCGGCGCCGTGATCATGGGCCATGCGGGCGATGCGATGGATGGGCGGGGTGTAGCCGGTGATGTTGGACGCGCCGGTGACGGCGACCAGCCGCACGCGCCCGTCGTAGCGTCGGAGGTTCTCCTCCAGGTCGTCGAGCTCGATCCGGCCGTCGTCGTCCACACGCACGTAGACAGCGGTCGCCAGGTCCCGCCAGGGCAGCATGTTGGAGTGATGCTCCATGACCGAGGTCAGGATGACGTCGTCCTTCTTGAGCGCCAGGCGGAAGGCCAGGCGATTGATGGCCTCGGTCGTGTTGACCGCGAAGATGGCCACCATGTCGCGGGGATCGGCATGGACGAACTCCAGGACCAGCTCCCGCGCCCGGTCGTAGAGGCCGGTCGACAGCTGCGACTTGAAGCCGGACCCGCGGTGGACGCTCGAGTACCACTCGGCCATCTGGTCAACGGTCTCACGAACGGCACGCAGCGGTGGGGTACTCGCGGCATTGTCGAGGTTCACGTAGCGACGGCGCGTCCCATCGATCACCGGAACGGTCTGGCCCACGCCAGCGACGAGGTCGGTCCACGCGGCCGTGTCGGTGCGTGTCTGGCTCACGGTGCGCACTACCTCCTATCGAGTGTTCACGCTCCGAGCGACGCCCCCGCGTCTGCCGCCTGCTGGTACGCGACTGCGGGAGCCTGACGTCGCCCACACGAGGCCGTGCCAATGGAGGCCGCAGCGGTGACGTGGTCGCCGCATGGTCGGCGCCCGGAGGATCATCACATACATTGAATCATGACGAGGGGCGAAAAGGATTACCCAGGAGTGTGACAAATCCATGTCAACAGTGAGACGTGCGGCTGAACACCGGCCCGGTCCGCCGGGAGTCATGACCCATCCGCACGCTACGGACCGACGGAGCGATGGCGAGTCGCGACCCGGAGCAGACCACGCCGGTTCGCGCTGAACGGCGAGAAGGGCCATCAGGACGTGGTTCTCCGCTCATCGTGGCGGGAGACGCGCGCTCTCAACATGACGGAATGAGCGGGTCATGGCCGAGCAGTCGCGTATCGAGCAGGCCTTTTTCCTCACACCGGCGACACCCCCGCGGTCAGGTGGCCTACTGCATGGGTCGCCGTGGTGGGCGCGGAACCTGTGAGCACCTGCCGGCCAACTCGGTTCATACCCGCTCGGAGCCCGATGGGTGTACCTTACGCGTGGACCGAACGGCAAGGCTGACGGGAGGGCAGCATGACCGCGTTCACCACGTCGCAGTGGCTGATGGACAAGACGGGCGCGAGCTCCGGCGGCGGGATGGTCGTGGCCAAGCAGGAGCAGGCGGCGCTCGCCGGTGCCCAGGCGCTGGCCGACGGCGGCACCGCGGCCGACGCGGCCGTGGCCGCCGCGTTCGTCATGAACGTGATGGAGCCCTACAACACCAGCATCGGCGGCTGCGGCTACCTGGTCTACCGGGCGGCCGACGGGACCGCGTCGTTCGTCGACTTCAGCAACCGCGCGCCGGCCCGGGCCACCTCGGAGGCGCACCGCTCGCGCACGACCGTGGCCTTCTCGGGTGGGCTGGCCGCCACGGTCCCGGGCTCGGTCGCCGGGCTGGCGACCGCCGTCGAGCGCTTCGGACGACTGAGCCTGGAGCGGGTGCTGGCGCCCGCCGTCGCGATCGCCGAGGAGGGCATGCCGCTCAACTGGATCCTCGGGCTGCGCCTGCTCCAGGAGTTGAACGGGCTGCGCGCCAACCCGAAGTCGGCCGAGATCTTCTTGGTCGATGGCGATCCCGGCCTGGCCCACGGCGCGAGCGTCGTGCGCCAGCCGGAGCTGGCCGCCACGCTGCGGGCCATCGCCAGCCACGGGCCGGAGGCGTTCTACAGCGGGCCGATCGCCCGCGAGATCGTGGACTTCGTCCAGGCGCGCGGTGGTCTGCTCGAACTGGCCGACCTGGCGGACTACGCGCCGACGGTCGTCGATGCCCTGCGCGCGCCCTTCCACGGCTACACGATGCTGACCGGCCCGCTGCCCTGCCCCGGGATGCTGACCGTCCAGGGGCTGCGCATCCTGGAAGGCTTCGACCTGGCCGGCATGGGGCACAACGGCGTCGACGCGCTGCACCTGCTGGCCGAGGCCTACCGGCTGGCCTTCGCCGACCGCGACGCCTACTTCGGTGACCCTGACGTGGTCGACGTGCCGGTCGCGACGCTCCTGGCCGACGACTACGTGGCGCGTCGCCGGTCCGAGATCGACCCGTCGCGGGCGATGGCCGAGGCACGGCCGGGCGACGTGGGCGCCAGGGTGAAAGGCTCCGCCGGAGGCGGAGGCGGGACGACCCACGTCTCGGTCGTCGACGCCGAGGGCAACGCCGCCTCGCTGACGCACACGCTGATCGGGGGCTTGAGCGGGCTGGGCGTGGCCGGCAGCACCGGCGTGGTGATGAACTGCGCCGCCCAGTGGTTCGACCCGGCGCCGGGCCGGCCCAACAGCGTGGC
>DATKRJ010000464.1:0-25322 GCA_035532355.1 Thermomicrobiaceae bacterium
AGCCGTTGAGCTGGGAGGCGCGCATCTTGACCAGTTCGAGCAGCGCCGGCTCCAGCCCGCTCTGGTGGACGTGGGCGCTGAGCGCGCCCATCGCCTGGCCCACTCCCGGAGACACCCGACCGTAGCTGAGCCGTTGCTGCACGTGACCTCTCCCCTCGGCGGGCGCGACCGGCCGGCAGAGCGCACGCTCTCCCGATCCCGCACTCACCAGGATAGCCACCTCGCGGCGC
The DNA here is from genome assembly GCA_035532355.1 of Thermomicrobiaceae bacterium. GTDB lineage: Bacteria > Chloroflexota > Chloroflexia > Thermomicrobiales > Thermomicrobiaceae > DASSZN01. The sequence goes on from DATKRJ010000464.1 coordinate 231, forward strand.
GATGTCATCGCGTGCCGGCGGCGTGCCCCATCGCCCGACGAGTCACCCGATCGCCGCAGTCTCCGCGATCACTCTGGTCAGACCCCAACCATACGCGCGATACTGCAGGCGGGTCAGTGACAGCCAGGCACGCTCGCGGGCACGCCGGGCGGTCGGGGACTCTCCGGTCCGTCGCGGGGCAGGGCTCCAGCGGGCCATACGGGACGGCAGAGGGTTGGAAGTCAATCGAGAGGAGACGGGGATGACGCGACTCGCGGCGGCGCTGGCGCTCGCCCTGATGGGTGCGCTGGTGGTCTTCGGATCGGCCGCGGCGCAGAACACGCCGGCGTCGATCACGATCCCGATCAACCCACAGAACAGCTCCGGTGAGTCGGGAACGGCAACCCTCACCACGAACGCGGATCAGACGACGACGGTGGTCGTCAACCTGACCGGCGCCCCGAGCAATCCGCAGCCGGCCCACATCCACCCGGGCACCTGCGCCAACCTCGATCCGAATCCCAAGTACCCGCTCACCAGCGTGCAGAACGGCCAGTCGACCACGACCGTGCCGGTCAGCCTGGAGAGTCTGATCAACGGCGGGTTCGCGATCAACGTGCACAAATCGGCCCAGGAGGTCAGCGTCTACTACGCCTGCGGCGACATCACGCTGGCGGGCGCGCAGCTGGCGCCGCAGACCGGGCACGCCCAGGGCGCCGCGACGCTGCCGGCGACCGGGCTGGTGCTGCTGGCGAGCGGCCTGCTCGGGGCCGGGATCCTGCTCCGCCGGCGACTCGTCGCGTAGGCGGTGCACTGGCTCCGGTCGTCATGAGCCTCGGGGGTGGCTCCGGCCGCCCCCGCGCCCGTATCTGGGCCCCCCCAACCGTCCGGCTCGCTCCCCCGTTTGACCAAAGCCCCTGACGATCCGGGTATTCTCTCGTACTATCACCAGCGTGCTCCGACGCGGACGCGGCGCGGGCCGAACGGCCGTGCGATCGGAGGAGGGGACGGGGTTCATGCGCCGCTATGAGCGGCTGACCGCCGGCACGATCCTGGCGGGATTCGGGTTGATCGTGTTCGGCGGTGTCGTCCGGGTGAGCGGATCCGGGATGGGCTGTGGCCCGAACTGGCCGGTCTGCAACGGCCAGGTGGTGCCCGTCTTCAGCTTGGCGACGGCGATCGAGTACACGCACCGGCTGCTCGCGGCGCTGGTCACGCTCCTGACGGTCGGGTTGGTCCTGCTCGACTGGCACCGGCGGCGAGAGGTTCGTTCGCTGCTCCAGCTGCCGATCCTGGCGCTCGCGCTGGTGCTGGCCCAGGCCGGCCTCGGCGCCGTCGCCGTGCTGCAAGATCTGAGCCCGTGGGTCGTCGCGGCCCACCTCGGGATGGCCGAGGCCTACCTCGGCTGCGTCGTGGTGCTGGGGGTCGCGCTGGTGGCGCAACGCCGGACGTCGACGCCGGCAGGTCGCGAACTGGGGGCGCTCGCGCCGGTTGCGGCGGCCGCCGTCTACCTGGTCACACTGACCGGGGCCTACACGGCGGCCAGTGGTGCGAGCCTGGCCTGCGGCTGGCCGCTCTGCGGGGATCGTGTCGTCCCGACCGGCTGGACCCCGGTAGACGTGCAGCTGACTCACCGTTGGGCGGCCCTGGCGGCAATCGTCGCGGTCGTCGCGCTGGCACTCCGGGCGCGGCGGGTCCGGCCGGACCGGCCCCGGCTGGCGCAGGCCACGACGGTGGCGGCGGTGACCATTGCCGTCCAGGCGCTGATCGGTGCCGCCAACGTCTGGCTTGGCCTGGCGCCCTGGGTCCGGGAGCTCCATCTGGCGGTCGCGGTCGTCATCTGGGCCATGCTCGTCGGAGTCGCGGCGGCGGACCGGCTGCTAGGAGCTCCAGCACACGGCCAGTCGACCGCGCCGCGACCGTCGACGCTGGCCGGGGTGACCTCCAGACGCTGACACGTGCGGAGGGGGCGACATGTGGCACGGCCTGCGTGGTCGGATAGGGCTGATGCTGGCAGTCACCGCGGCGCTGATCGCCCTGCTCGCCGCGGCCGCCTGGGTGCGCGCCGCGGCGCTGCCAGAACTGGCGAACCATTACGAGTTCGCGCTGCCCGGCTCCGCCGGCCTGCCGTTCCGCGTGTCCTATGCCGGGCGCCACTACGAGAACACCGCGACCTGCGCGGGCGCCGGCTGGTGCCGGCAGGCACGGGCGAACCGCCAGACCTGCTGGTCCGCCGGGGAGCTGTCCGCGCTCGGCCGGCTGCCGGCGCCGCGGGCCGACTCGATCCCGACTCTGCTCGGCGCCTCGCACGCGCTGCTCGCGGACCCCGTCGCGGACGGACGGGTGCCGACCGGCGTGGTCGTGACGAACGGCGACGACTGCTACGTGCCGTACACCCTGGAGGGCGGGCCATAAGGGCGGCCGCTCGTCGGCGCACGTCCTCGGCCGGAGCGCAGTGATCAGCGTGGCGGCGTTGTCCTTCGTCGCGTCGGCCGTTGGCTCACGCTGGTCGACACGGTCGCGAACCTCGCGCTGCCGGTGGCCACGGTTGGATTCATCCGTATCGAACCCGATCGCAGCCGGCGCCGCCCTTCCCCGATCTTCACACGACTCGGGTCCCCCGGGTTCTGACGTGCCGCCTCACGGTCGCTGCCGGGCACCAGGAGGTGCGTGGACGCCGACCCACGAGGCACCTATCCGGCGGCACTGCTCGATGGTCCGAGGCTACGCCAGCGCAAACCCTTCGACGATGTATTCGGCGTCGCCGAGGCCGAACTTGAGCCAGCCTTTGTCGCTCGGGTCCTTGACCTTGGCGGCCGTGGCGATGATGCTGGCGACGGCCTGAGCACTGGATTGCAGGACGTCCACGCTGATCGAGCTACCGAACTTGGTCGCGACGCTCGACATACCCAGTTTCTGGCCGAGGACGTCCGGCCAGCCGCCACCGTCCCCTTTGAGGGCCAGGGTCAGATTCGCCCCGCCGAGGACGCCACCGACCACCGCGCCGACGAGCGCGCCCTGCCACACCTTGCTCCCGATGTCGCTCAACGACCCCTGGCCGCCGGCGAAGCCGGTCGTGAAGCCGCTGGCGGCTCCGCTGACGGTGCCGTTGACCACGCCGCTGATCAGACCCCCAACGGGCGTGCTCGCGCTCAGCCCGAAGGCACCCGCCGCCGCGCTGCCGGCGAACATCCCGCCGAACGCCGCCCAGCCGCCGACCGCAGCCCCGACCAGCGCGCCGTTCAGCACGCTCCAGAAGTCGCCGCCCTTCTGGGCGGCCGCCATGCCGCCGATCAGTCCGCCGGCCAGCACGCCGATGCCCACCACCAGAAACGGTGTCAATGTGCCGAAGGACACGACGGAGAGGACCGCCAGCCCGACCAGCGCCGCCACGGCGGCCACGGATTCCCAGAAGCGCGGGTCGGTCAGCACCCCTTCGATCGCCTGGCCGACGCCGGTGCCCTCGAAAGCGTTCCCTAGCGCGGATCCGGCGGCATACCCCGCCACCGCGCCGGCGACGGCACCCGCGGGGCCGGCGACGAAGAAGCCGCCTACCGCTCCAGCGACCGCGCCAACGGCGCCAAACACGTCGCCCCAGAAGCTGTGGCCGCTCGGATCGGTGTAGCTGGTGGGGTTGTTGCCGCAATAGGCGAACGGCGCCCAGTCGATCGGCGCATAGGGCCGCTGAACGGTCGTGTCCGGACTGACGAAGCGCCCGATCGCCGGCTGGTAGTAGCGTGCGCTGTAGAGCAGCAGCCCGGTCCAGTCTTGCGTGATTCCGCCGGCAAAGCCGATCGGTACGGTGGGCCCGGCACCGGGAACGGCCAGCGGCTGGCCGTAGGGGTCGTAGCGCCGCGTGTCGATCACCGCGCCGGCCTGATCGGTTACCGCCAGCACGCTGCCCAGGTGATCGACGTGCACGAAGGCCAGCGATCCATCGACGGCGCGGCGGGCGGCCAGGACCTGACCGTCGGTGAGGTTGAGGATGAGGTTCCCCTGCTCGATGCTGAAGAGCGGATCGGGCGTGAGACGCTCCCAGGCGGCGCTCCCGCTGCGCGCGGCGGCCGCGCACCAGCCGCCGATCGTGTAGGTGAAGTGCAGCGCGTCCGCCCCACGCGTCACGCTCGTCAGGCGGCCCCGGTCGTTGAATTCCTGGGTCCCCCAGGGCGTCTGGGCCATGTCGCCCGATGGCGAATAGGTGAAGGCCTGGCCGCCCGCGGTCGTCAGACAGGTGGGGGAAGCCCCGCCCTCGCCATAGTGATAGTCGCCCACGTCGGAGCGGTGCACGATGTTGCCGGCGTCGTCGTACCGGTAGTCGCGGGCCAGCCCGTCGCCGCTGGTCGCGCCGATCAGGCGGTAGAGGTCGTCGTAGGAGTAGGTCCAGGCGCGCGTCGGGTCAGCGCTGCCGATCTGCACCACGTTGCCGACTCGATCGAAGGTGTAGGCCAGCGCGAACAGCCCGGCGCCGCCCGACTGCACCCCGAGGTTCGTCAGCCTGTGGGTCAGAGCATCGTAGCTGCGCGTCTCGACGGCACCATTGGCGTAGCGCGTCTGCGTGCGCCGGCCGGTCAGGTCGTGGTCGATGCCGGTGACCACGTCGGACACGGCCGTGACCAGCCCGCGCGCGTCGTAGGTGTAGCGCAGCGTGTACCGGCCGCCGCCGCCGTCGGGGTAGGTGATGCTGGCGGGCTGCCCGTCCGCGCGGAAACTGATGTCCAAATCGTAGGTCTGCCCGGCTCCGGCCGGGCGGTAGCGCTTGGTGGCCGGCAGGCCGCGCGCGTCGTAATCGAAGGTCACGGTGCCGCCCTCGTCGTCCAGGCGCACCAGGCGTCCCCCCTGGGTGTGCGCCCCGGCGTCGGGTGGTGCCGGCCTGCCGGCATCCTGGTACTGCAGTTGGGCCGTGGGCGGCGCGGCGGCGCTACCCTCGCGCACGGCCGTCAGGCGGCTGTTGTCGTCGAAGCTGTAGAAGACGGACGCGCCGCCGTCGACCCGCGCTTCCACCACGTTGTTGGTGGCGTCGAGCACGCTGGTGGTCTTGCGCTCCGGCCGCTCCACTCGCAGGGTTCGGCCCAGCAGGTCGTACACGAAGCGCGTGACGTTGCCGAGCGCGTCGGTGTGGCTGAGCATCTTCCCCTTGATGTCGTAGGTGTAGCTGCTGCGCAGCCAGCGCCCGCCGAGATTCTCCTCGATCGCCTCTACCTGGCCGAGCGGCGTCAGCCAGTGGCGGGTCGGCGTGTTGGCGTGCGGCGCGCCGGCATCGGTGCGACTGTCCTCCTCGTCGGCCACGGTCACCTGCAGCGGGCCATAGGTCAGGGAGCGAGCGCTGCCGTCCGCCTGCTGCTGGCGCGTCAGGCGGCCGAGGGCGTCGTAGCTCATCGTCGCGTGCGGCTGCGCCGGATCGGGTGGCGCGTAGTCCACCGCCGCCGCCCGGAACGGCAACCAGGAACGCGCGACCCGCCCGCGGGCGTTGTAGGCCTGGGCCAGTGTCACGATCTCCCCGGCATCATCGCGGACGCGCTGCTCGATCTGGCGCTGCCCGCCGTCGAAGCGGTCACGCTGGTCGATCGTGCCGGTCTGCTCGCTCTCGGCTCGCCGGTGGAGCAGCCGCTCCACCGGTTGCCGGTCGGTGTGATACTCGAAGCTCTGCGTGGGCAAGGCGTCGCTGTCGCCCGGTTCGACAATGGCGACGGTGCGCGCCAGCGGATCGTAACGGGCATGGCGCGTAGCGCCGCTCGGCTCGGTCAAGGTGCTCACCTGGCACGCGCGGTAGTCGTAGGTCGTGACGGTGGTGTTGCCGTAGGCGTCGCCCACCCGCACGGGATAGGTCTTGTTGTCGTCGAAGACGAAGGTGATGGCGCCGCCCAGCGGCCCCTGAGCACTGCCGCGCAGGCCGGCAGCGTCGTCGACGCGCGTATAGGTCGCCTGATCGATCCACCAGCCGGGCTGATCGGGGCGGCGGTGGTAGCCCAGGCTGGCGAAGTCCGGCGAGGCGGCCCCGTACACCGCCGTCACCTGCGCGTCGGTCAGTGCCAGCGACGACCGTCGGGTTACCAGCCCTTGCGCGTCGACCGTCCCCTCGGCGGCGTGATCGTACTCCACGATGGTATCCGCCAGGAGCTGGCCGGCGCCGTCGCGCTGCGTCGTGCGCCAGGGGAGAGCGACGAAGCGCCCCGCCGGGTCGACGGCGTAGACGACCGCGGTCTGCAAGGACTGGGTCTGGGTGGGATCGCCCGTCGTCACCGTCTGTTGATTGCTAGTGATATTGCCGAAGCCGTCCCAGGTCAGATTGGTCGTGGTCACGACGGACGCCGGCGCGGCGGCGCGTTCGAAAAGGGTGTCGGTCTTGGCCTGCTGGCGCGGCACGGCCACCGGTCCGGCGGTGGTGTTCTCCGTCGTGACCTGCCAGGCGAATTCGGTGCGGTCGTAGGGCCGGGGTTGGGCCGGCGATCCATCCAGCCCGTAGCGTTCCTGGCGATAGATGCGCCCGCGGATCGCCCGCAGCCGGTGCCGTTCCTCGAGCGTGCCCGGTTCGACCGGGTTGGCCGGATCGACACCGTTGTGGAGGTCCGTGACGGTGCTGAGTGTTGGGATGCTGTCGTCGCCGAGGTCTTGCCGTTCCACCCGCCCGAAGCCGGCAAACTCGCGCAACGCGCCGTCGAAGCGCCCGTCGTGGTAGTGGAACACGCTCGTGCTGATCACGCCGGTCGCGACATCGGTGGTGGTAACGCGCTTGACCACCGGCAGGGCGACGGGCAAGGGCGTGGGCCAGGGGTTGCCGGCCGCGGTGTCCTCGGCCGCTTCCATGGCCGAGCCGGCGTAGGCGACGGCGATCCGCTGACCGACGCCATTGTCGTAGCCGGTCAGCAAGCGCGGCCAGGCATCGCCGAGAGGCTCCAGGTAGAAGTAGGCCGGATCATAGCTGCTCAGGCCCGGCGTCGACCAGAGGATGCCCGAGGTGCCGCTGCCGCGCATGGCCGCCACGCGCAGGTCCGCCGGCTGGGCGGCCAGTGAGAAGGCCACGCGCGTCGCCGCCGACCAGGCATTGCCGGTCTGGTTGAGCCAGAGGTAGACGCCGTCGTCGCCAAGGTAGAGCAGGTCGGCGCAGCCGTCGCCGTCGAGGTCGGCCAGCAGGAGCCGTTCCGGCCGCAGGTCATAGGGGAAGTGCGGCGGGGCGGCCATCGCCACCGGCGTGTCCCACACGCCGTTGCCGAGATATGGCCAGTAGGCAACACCGCCGCCGTCCACGCGCACCAGATCGGCGGCTCCGTCGCCCTTCATGCCGGCGACGAACACGTGCGGATCGGCGAGGTTCGCCACCGGTGCCGGCGGCCGGACGACCTGCGGCGGCGTGAGCCACCCCTCCGGGTCGCGGCGGTAGTGCAGCTCGAACTGCTCCGCCCGGGAGACCAGGAGATCGACCAGTCCGTCGCCGTCGAGATCCACCAGGCGTGCGTTGGTAGTCAGCGGGGCGGCGGCGGGCGCGCGCCGCCAGGCGACGGGTTGCGCCCAGCCGTGCTGGCTCGCGCGGGGAATGAACTGGCCAAGCGGCACGTCGGCGCGCACCAGGTCCGCCAGTCCGTCCCCGTTCATGTCCAGCAGCGCCACGGCCGCCTGGGGACTGGCGAACAGCGGGATGACGCCGGCCGGCTGCGGACGGTCCCAGGTCAGGTTGCCGGCATTGGGCCACACCCGCGCCTGCCCGCCGCCGGCAATCTCCAGCAGGTCGGGCAGGCCGTCACTGTTCCAGTCGATGAGCTCGACGCGGCGGTCGGCGCGCCGGAGCGGACCGGGCCGGGCGCCGGCGTCACGGCTACCAAAGCGCGACAGCGCGGGCGGCTGGGTTACGGCATAGCTGAATTGCAGCGCCGGCGCCGTCAATGTCGCGCTGTCGGCGCCGCTGCCGGTCAGCGCGACCGAGGCGAGCAACGACGCGCCATTGGCCGGGTCGGCGGTATAGCTGAGGTCCCAGCGCCGGACCAACGAGTTGGCGTCGGTGGTCAGGTGTAGCTCGATCGACCGGCAGCGCAGCCCGGTGGTGACGAGGAATCCGGCGCGGCCCGCCCGGATGACGTCGGGCCGCGGCTCGTAGACGAAGCGCACCTGGTAGACCCCGTAGGTGACGCTGGCGAGATACAGGCGCCGCGCGTCGCGCGTCCACGCGAAGACGGCGGCGTTGCCAAGCGCGTCGTCGATCCGCTCCAGCCGCCAGTCGAAGATCCGTTGCCCCGCCACCAGGGCCGGGTCGTCGACGGTGCATGAGGCGACGGTCGAGCCCAGCGTGTAGCGCAGGCCGGCACGGTCGGTCACCAGGAAGCCCTCCCCGTGACCGGCAACCCGCCAGCTGCCGTCGTCGACGCGGGGACGGTAGGCGCCACCGCCGAGGTCCAGCAGCTCGCCGCAGCCTTCCAGGAGCAGGGTATCGCTCCCGTCGTAGCGCGGGTAGCCATGAGCGGTGTCGCGGCTCAGCGCCGGCAGCGGGAGCTGCCAGCCGAGGCCGAACGGCCCGTTGCCCGCGCCTGAGCTATACGCCAGGCGCAGCTGGGGGGCGATGTTGTTGGGACCGTTGGGCAGATCGAGCGGCACGGTCATCGCGGCGGCGCCCGTCGCCAGATCCGGCTGAAAGGTGACCCCGATCCCCTGCGTGCTGCTGCCGCCCGGCGGCAAGGCCGGGGTCTGGGCGTTGAAGCCGACGTCCAGTGCGATGGCCCACCTCCTCTAGCCGCGCGGGGTGAAGCTGTAGCCAAGCAGGAGGACGACGTTGGTCACCGCCTGGAACGGTGGAGCCGGCTTCACGAGGTGCGGGTTGGCGGCCGGATCGATGACGAGCTGATAGGCACCCAGCGCCGTGCCTGCGGCCAGCGGTCCCCAGGCACTGCCGGCCGTGCTGGAAACGAGGCTGCCATCCGCGCCGAGCGCGGCGGAGATGCCGGCATGCGACGGCGTGGCCAGGCTCACGGTCGCGCCCGCGGCCGGAACCGAACCGTCGGTCGCGAGCAGCAGGCCGAGCGAGGTGATGGTGGGCTTCGTCTGGTTGACGGGAAAGTCCGAGGGCGTGAGCGTCAGGTCGAGCTGGCCGGTCGCCTGGAAGCGGAAGAAAGCGTCGGGATAGAGCCAGCGCAGCGGAATCGCCCGCTGCCGGGCGTTCAGGTCGGGATGGGTCTGCAGTTGCTGCAGCACCTGCGTGCGCAGCTGCGGATCGAAGCGGGCGCGGTACGAAAACGTGAGGCGCACGTCCGTCAGCGCGCCGTAGTCCAGATCGTTGATCGCTTTCGGCAACTCCAGCCGCCAGCTGGCCACGACGCCGCAGCCCTGGAAGATGCGCATCAGGCGCGGGTCGTCGGTGCGCAGAGCCGCGTCGGCGCGGGGCGAGTAGTCGGAGAGTACGAGCGTCTCCGCGGGTTGGACCCGGTACTTGAGGCCGCTGGGGTTGGTGGCGAGGATCCAGCCGGCCGACGGCAAGCGATAGGCAGAGATGCCGCTGGTGGTGAGCGTGCCGGAGATGCCGGTAGGCGGCACGATACCGTCGACCTCCACCTCGACGTAGTCGATGCGCCCGGCGTAGGTCCCGGGGTAGGCCATGTCGAAGTCGTCGATCCGCGTTTCGAACTCCATGACACCGGTGGTGCGGAGTTGCGTCTCGAAGAGGTACGGGTAGCGGCCGGCCAGGGAGATGGTCTGGCGGATCGGCTGAGTCTTGCTTTTCTCGGTGGTGATGAGGTTGTAGGTGAAGCCCTGAATATCAGCCAGCAGGTTATCGGCACCGAGCAGGCCGTGGGCCAGCGCGGTCGTGTAGTCGCCCTTGATCACGTGCAGGTTCTGGTCCGTCTCGAAGTTGTAGGCCAGCTGCATCAGGCGCGCGACGCGGATCGCCATGAAGAGGTAGCGATCGTAGAGCTGCTCCATGGCATCGCCCATGGCGTGCCAGACGCCGGGCGTGAACGTCTGATCGTCGAACGCCTGAAGGTCCTGCTGCGCCGCATAGGCCCGGATACTCGCCGCCGTGGCGCTCGCCTGGGCGGCGGTCGCCGCCGCCTGGGCGGCGGAAACCTCATCTCGCGCCTGCTGCTGGGCGGTCTGCAACTCGGCGGCGCTGCGGTTCATGGCGTCGACTTCGTACGCCTGGCTGGCCTTGGCGGCGGCGAGTTGGGCCGCCGCGGCCTCGGTGCCCCGGCTGCCGGACGTCCCGGCCGTGTTCTGCACGATGATATCGGCCAGTTGATTGAGTTGATCGGGATTGCCGCTGTCTCCACCCGCGATCTGGGCCGACTCGGCCTGCAAGGTGTTGGCCCAGGATGACTGCGCCGCGTACTCGGTGGCGTTGTGCTGCGCGTCGGCGGCGCGCTGCGCCGCCAGCGCCAGCCCGTCGCTGAAGGTCGTCACGGCGGCGTTGGCGGCGTCGGCCTGAAGTTGCGCCGCCGTCACCTCGGCGTTGGCCTGGGCCAGTTGCCCTTCCATCTCCTGCCGCGTGAGCGTCGCCTGGTCGGCGTGGTCCCAGAAGCTGATCATCTGCTGCTCGGCGGAGATCGCCAGCTGGGCGAACGTGCTGGCAACGCCCTGCAGGTAGTCAAACGTCCAGATCGGCACGGTCTGCACCGGAAAACCCCAGAAATCGAGGCCGGCGTTGAGCTTGGCGATCTGGGCGTGGACGTCGCAGATGATCGCCGCCAGGCGCGGGTTGACGTTCAGGCTTTGAATCGTCACCGACCCGGCCAGCAGCTCGGTGAGATGGGTGATGATCGTCTGCGCCGCCTGCGTGCCGGGCTGCAGGGCGGCGGTGGTGTAGAGGGGACCGGTCGTCGGCGCCGTCCCATCGGCAGCGAGCACGCGCGTGTAGATCGGCAACGCCGCCCCCGGCTGGTCGGCGCGGAACAGGGAGTTGCCCCAATCGCGGTAGAGCGAGGCCAGCCGCAGCCAGAGGAACGACGCTTCGATCGCCTGATTGAGGTACTGGTATGCAGCCGCCTGCAGGTAATTGCTCTCGGCGTTGGCGTAGTCGCCCAGCTGGTGCTGGCTATCGGCGATTCCCAGCGGGATGACGTAGTAGTAGTCGTGCGGCAGTCCAACGGCAACCTCGGACAGCTGCAGCGGCGGGGCAACGAGCGCCGTCAGGTTGGCAAGGGAGATGCGCGCCTGATACACCGTGCTCTTCGCCTGCTCGAGCGGCGGCCCGTCGCCCGCCGTCCAGGTGAGCGGCGTGAGCGTGCCGTTCATCAGCACGCCGATGGAGCGTTGGGGCGCGACGGGCGCCGGCGCCGGCGGAGCCGGTGCCTGAGGAGGAAGGGAAACAGAGATATGCGCGGCCGCCGCGGCCGCCGCCCCGCTCCTCCAGAACGTCGCCGCCTCGATGTTGCCGGTGGCGGTGAGCCGGCTACCCAGGGTCTGGCGGACGGCGGCGAGGCGATCCGCCGCCGTGGCGTGCGCCTGGTCGTTCAGCGCCGTGTTGTCGATGGTCGCGATCGACTGCAACAGCTGCGCCGGGACCGGCACGCGGGAGGTGACCGGCGTCTGCGCCTGGCTGACCGGTAGCAGGTTGAGCCACTCCAGCGACGAGCTGAGGAGGGGGTCGAACAGGGCCGGGTCCCGCGACAGGTGCACGCCGGGCGGAATGCCGATCAGCGGATAGCCCGGATCGAGCTGGCTATAGATGAGCGCGGCCGCGCGATGGTACAGGTCGATCGCTTGCTGGTACTGACGCGCGGTATAGGCGGCGCCCGCCGCGGCCAGCGTGTCGTTGATCTTCTGCAGCTGCGCCGCCTCAGCCGATGGCTGCGGGATCGGGAAGACCACGTACGGCCGCTGATAGGCGTAGAAGTTCTCGAGGAAAGCTGCGGGAGCCAACGTCCCACCTCCTCAACGAGCACCGGCGATAAGCGTACGATTTGGATAACAGTCCGCCGGCTGCTTGTCAATTGGACCTATGGGCTGGGCCGGCTCCGACGCTGGCGGGATTGCCGCCGAGATCACGCGCTTCGTCGAGGGAACGGCGCTCCCCCGTGCGGCGAGCGGCCGGCGAACCCGGCATCCAGAGCAGCCCAATCTCTCCGGCCTTCTCCGGGCTTGGTGCGGCTACCGCGCTCCCTCCGCGCGCAGCGCCGCCGCGACCTCCTCCGCCGCGTCGGCGGCCGCCTCGAGCGTCGCCTGGACCTCGGCCTCGCCGTGGGCGGTCGAGAGGAACCAGCGCTCCAGGTGATAGGGGTGGAAGTAGACGCCGCGCGCGAGCATCGCCTCGTGGAAGCGGTCGAACGTCCCGACGCTGGTGTAGGCCAGCGCCTCCCGGTAGTTGCGGATCCGCGTCAGGTCCGGCGCGTCGGGCTTGGCGAAGAAGATATGCCAGATGGGGCCGACGCCCTGGACGACGTTGCGCAGTCCCGCCTCGCGGCAGGCGTCGCCCAGGCCGCGGCAGAGGCGCTCGCCGTATCCGTTGAGCCGGTCCCAGATCTCGATCTCGTGCGCGCGCATCTCGCCGAGCACGGCGTCGGCCGCGGCCAGCGCGACCAGATTGGCGGTGTAGGTGCCGCCGTGCATTACCTCGTTGCGGGCCTCCAGTCCCATCACCTCGCGCGAGCCGCCGAAGGCCGCGATCGGGAAGCCGCCGCCGAGCGCCTTGGCCAGCGTGGTGATGTCGGGGGTCACGTCGTAGAGCGCCTGGGCGCCGCCCGGAGCTACGCGGAAGCCGGTGATGACCTCGTCGAAGATCAGCAGCGCGCCGTGGCGCGATGTGAGTTCGCGCAGGAACTCGAGATAGCCCGGCTCGGGTGGGATCACGCCGCTGTTGGCCTGGATCGGCTCGACCAGCACGGCGGCGATGTCGTCGCCGTGGCGCGCGAAGAGCGCCTCCAGGTTCTCGCGGTCGTTGAACTGGCCAATCAGGAGCGCCTCCCCGTAGCCGGCCGGGATGCCGCGGGAGGCCGGCTGGGGCTGAGCCGTAAAGGATCGGGGCTCGGCGGCGTACACGTCCGGGTGGCTGCTCCAGTAGTGGGTGTCGGCGAAGCCGTGGTAGCCGCCTTCCATCTGGACGATCTTCGTCCGCCCGGTGTAGGCGCGCGCCAGCCGGGCCGCCGCCATCGTCGCCTCGGTCCCCGAGTTGGCGAAGCGGATCAGGTCGACCCCCGGCACCATCGCGCGGATCTGCTCGCCCACGGCGGCGTCCAGGTCGTACGGGAAGGTGGCGACGCTGCCGCGCTCGGTGATCGCCTTGACGACCGCGGCGGTCACGGCGGGCGGGTTGTGGCCGAAGATCAGCGGCCCGTAGCCCAGGCTGTAGTCGATGTAGCGGTTGCCGTCGACGTCCCAGAAGTACGGTCCCTCGCCCCGCTCGAAGCAGAGCTCCAGGCCCTTCTTCAGCCGCGCGTAGGAGCTCTCGCCACCGGCGATCGACTCGGCGATGCGCGCGAAGAGCGCGCGGCTGCGGTCGTGTGATAGCGACAGGTGCTCGCTCACCGGCCATCCCTCCCAACATACTCCGTGTGCTCTGGCCGCGCCCACCGCGATCCCACGACGTCGTGCGACACGACTGTCCAGCACGTGATCTGCTGGTCTTCTGTAGGTTATTGCCCACTCCAGCCGGCATTAGCCGACTCTCCGCTTTGGGCGCGGAGCTTCAGTTCCGCGCCCGTGCTCCGCGTGCTCCAAGCCGGGCAAGGCCGCTCCGATTGGAGATCCGCGCGCTGCCGAGCGACTACGCGTCGAGGGGCAGGCGACCGGCGAAGCCGGCGTCGAGTTCGTGCCAAAACGCAACGGTGGGCTCGTCGGCGCGCCAGCAGAGGTAGACGACGCGTCCGTCGCGCAGGCTGGGGAAGTCGACCAGTCCGCTCTCGAGATCCTTCACCTCGATGCCGAGGGCGCCGATCTGGCGCAGCTTGGACCGGATCGCCGCCGTCAGCTCGGCGACGCGCTCCTCGTGGCGGCGGGCGTCCGCGCCGTGCCCGTTGCTGCGCATGGCCGGCGCGATGGCCTGGAGCGCCTGCGCCGCCGCGGCGAGCTGGCGCCGCTCCACCTGCAGCGCGGTGAGGAGGCCCCGCAGGCGGGGCACCAGCGCGCGCGCCTCGTCGAGCGTGAAGTAGTGAGTCGGTCGGGACGGTGGCATGGCGCGCCTCCCTCCCGGCGGGAACGCCCCGCCCGCGCTACCAGTCGAGCGCGTCCGGCCCGAGGACACCCCGGGCGACGATCCGTGCGTCGCCCACGAGCCAGAGCGCGCCGTCGATCGCCTCGACCCGCAGGCGCCCGCCGTCTACCTCGAGCTCGATCGGCCAGGCGCGGTCGTGGAGCGCGCGGGCGACGAAGGCCGTGGCGGTCGAGCCGGTGCCGCAGGCGCGGGTCAGCGCCTCGACCCCGCGCTCGTAAGTGCGCAGGCGGATCGGTGGGCCGGCGGCGATGTCGGCGAAGTTGACGTTCGTGCCGTCGGGGAAACCCGGGTGATGACGCAGAGTACGGCCGAGCGCCGTCAGCTCGGCGTCGGTACGCCGCGCGACACCGGGCATCACGACCACCGCATGCGGGACGCCGACGCGCAGCGCGTGGAGCGGGTAGCGGGCGCCGGCGTCGTCCACCCACATCTGCGTGAAGTGGATGTCGTTCGGCTCGGGCATGACGACGGCGAACTGCCCGGCCGCGCGCACCACCACCGGAAGGTCGCCGGAGTCGGTCAGCAGCCGGAACGACTCGCCGGCCACCAACTCCCGGTCGACCGCGTAGCGGGCGGCGCAGCGGCTGCCGTTGCCGCACATCTCGGCGCGCGAGCCGTCGGGGTTGTAGAAGCGGATGCGCACGGCATCGAGCGCGGCCGGCTCGACGACGATGAGGCCGTCCGCGCCGAGCGAGAGGGCGCGGGTGCAGAGGCGAGCCGCCAGCCCCACGGGGTCGCGCTCACCCAGGTCCTCCCCGGCGAGGACGACGAAGTCGTTGCCGGCACCGCTCATCTTGACGAAGGGGAGCCCGTCGACCACGCCGCCACCCTCTCATGCGCTCACGGCGGCCCGCGCCGGAGCCCGGTCACCGTCTGCCCCTCAGCCGATCCTGTCGTACGCTCCGGCAGCGGGAGTGTAGCACGACTGCCCGCCGCGTAACGCCGGCCGGCGGTGCTCGTTAAGCCCACGAAGCGGTGCTCGTTAAGCCCACGAAAGTGAGGACTTGGTAATCCGGTACACTTCGACCGCCGGTCGGGTCCGGCGGGGGCAGGTGGGCGTGGAAAGGCGGGCGGGAGATCCATGGCGACGGCGCTGATCACCGGCATCACCGGGCAGGACGGGTCCTATCTGGCCGAGTTCCTGCTCGAGCAGGGTTATCGCGTCGTGGGCATGCAGCGCCGCACGAGCACGGAGACGGTCGGCCGGATCGCGCATCTCATCGAACGCATCGAACTGGTGCAGGGCGATCTGCTCGACCAGCTGTCGCTGATCGACCTGCTGCAGCGCTACCGCCCGGACGAGGTCTACAATCTCGCCGCCCAGTCGTTCGTGCCGACCTCCTGGCAGCAGCCGGTGCTGACCGGCGAGTTCACCGCGCTGGGGGTCACCCGGGTGTTAGAGGCGATCCGCCTGGTCAAGCCGGACGCCCGCTTCTACCAGGCCAGCTCCTCGGAGATGTTCGGCAAGGTGCGCGAGGTGCCGCAGCGGGAGACGACCCCCTTCTACCCGCGGTCGCCCTACGGGGTGAGCAAGGTCTACGGCCACTGGATCACGGTCAACTACCGCGAGAGCTACGACCTCTTTGCCTGTTCAGGAATCTTGTTCAACCACGAATCACCGCGTCGTGGCCTCGAATTCGTGACGCGCAAGGTGACCCACGGGGCGGCGCGGATCAAGCTGGGGCTGGCGCGCGAGCTGCGGCTGGGCAACCTCGACGCTCAGCGCGACTGGGGCTACGCGCCCGACTACGTGCGCGCCATGTGGCTCATGCTCCAGCAGGACGCCCCGGACGACTTCGTGGTGGCCACCGGCCGGACACACACGGTGCAGCGGCTGTGCGAGCTGGCCTTCGGCGCGCTGGGGCTCGACTGGCAGGACTACGTCGAGATCGACCCGCGGCTGATACGGCCGGCCGAGGTGGACCTGCTGGTGGGCGACGCCGGCAAGGCGCGGGCCATGCTCGACTGGGAGCCGAGCGTCGGCTTCGAGGAGATGATCGAGCTGATGGTCGACGCCGACGTGCGCCGGCTGAAGGGCGAGGACGTGCCGGCCGGCATGACCGGGCTGCGGTGAGACCGGCGCAGGGCGAGGGGCATTTCGCCGGGCACGGTGGACTGAGCCTCTACTACCAAACATGGTCCGTCGAGGGAACGCCGATCCGCGGCGTCGTGGTGATCGTCCACGGCATCGGCGAGCACTCCAGTGCCTATCGCGCCGTGGTCGAACGCCTCGCGCCGGCCGGCTTCGCGCTGTACGGGTTCGACCTGCGGGGCCACGGCCGCTCGCCCGGCCGGCGTGGCTTCATCCGCTCGTGGGACGACTATCGACAGGACCTGCGCGCCTTCGTCCGTCTCGTCGCGGCGGAGCTGCCTGCGCAGCCCCTCTTCCTCCTCGGGCACTCCATGGGCGGCGTCATCGCGCTCGACTACGCTCTGCGCTACCCGGAGGAGCTACGGGGCATCGCCGTCCTCGGCCCGGCCGTCGGCGAGCTCGGCATCTCACCGGCCCGTCTGCTGCTCGCCCGGGTCCTCTCCCAGGTATGGCCGACCTTTTCGCTCCCTACCGGTCTGGACACCTCCGCGCTCTCCCGTGACCCGCGCGTGGTGGCCGAGTACCGCGCGGACCCGCTGGTGCACGGCGTCGGCACGGCGCGCCTGGGCACCGAGCTGGAGCGGACGATCGCCTGGGTCCAGGCGCACGCCGCGGACCTGCGCGTGCCGCTGCTGATCCAGCACGGCGACGCCGACCGGCTGGCAGCGCCGGACGGCAGCCGTCGCTTCGCGGCCAACGCGGGGACGGCCGACAAGGAGCTGCGGGAGTACCCCGGCGCCTTCCACCAGCTCCACAAGGACCTCGACCACGAGGCGGTCACCACCGATCTGCTCGCCTGGCTGGAGCGTCAGCTCGGCGGCGGAAGCGGCGCTGCCCCACCCTCGCGCGAGGCTCAAGCCACCCCGCTATCGGAGCAAGAGGACGCAGTCGGATAACGCCGTCTGGGACTCTCATTCCGCGAATAAGACATCCGCTGATTCGTCGTGGCTCCGCGCTCATGCGCCGGATGCGTTTCCCTGGCGGTCGACGCGCTCCTCCGCCTGCTCCACCCGCTCGCCCAGCGCCACGATGTCGCCCGGCTGGAAGAGCACGGCCTGGAGCGCGGCGCGCCACTCGGGGACCTGACGGGCGAGGAACTCCAGGTCCATGGCGAAGTGCTTGAACTCCTCGCTCTGCGCGGTGCGCATGATGCCCCTGGCGTCGTCGTTTCGCTCGACGTGCATCCGCTGCTGGTACCAGTTGATCGCCTCCGCCTCCTCGACCAGCGAGGCGATCACACGCGCGAACGTGCGGACCTCCTGCGACAGCTCGCCTACCGGCTCGTGGTACTGGTTGAACTCCGCCAACGATCAGACCTCCTTCGTCCCGGCCGCCGACTCGTGGCCCTACACCGTGTGGTGCCCCGCGGCGACCATCGCAGGACGGGTGCCGGACAGCGGTCGACCGTGCGGGGTCGTCAACGGGTAGACTTGCGGGCACGAGCGGGACAACGGACCGGCGGAACCGGCGCGCGGCTGCCGGGGGAGGGCGGGCACGCGAGTATGACCCTGGCGGCGATCGACTTCAGCGACCCGGCAGTCCAGGCCAACCCGTATCCGATCTACCGCGAGCTGCGCGAGCAGGCGCCGGTCTTCCGCAACGGGCAGAGCTGGCTGATCAGCCGCTACGACGACATCGTGGCGCTGCTGACCGATCCCCGCGTCTCCTCGGCCCGGGTCGAGGCGACCTTCGCCGTGCTGCCCGCGGAGGTACAGGCCGAGCTGGCGCCGCTGCGGCACGTGCTGGGGAGCCGGATGCTCCTGACCGACCCGCCGACGCACACGCGGCTACGAAACCTGATGACCAAGGCCTTTTCCGCCCGAATGGTGAACACCAAGCGGACGCGGGTGGACGAGATCTGCGACGAGCTGCTGGGCGCGGTGGTCGAGCAGGGGAGCATGGACGTGGTCCGCGACCTGGCGGTCCCGCTCCCGGGCCGGGTGATCGCCGACATGCTGGGGGTGCCGGCCGCCGACCAGGTGGCCTTCAGCCGTTGGAGCCGCGACCAGGTGCGGGTCTACGACCGCGCCGGCACGGCCAACGACCGCATCGCGGTGATGCGCCGGGGCCAGGCGAGCATGCTGGAGATGAAGGCCTACCTGGAGGCGGTCATCGAGGAGCGCCGCCGCGCCCCGAGCGAGGACCTGATCACGATGCTGGTCACCGTCGAGGAGGCAGGCGACCGGTTGACGGTGGACGAGATGGTCGTCATGATCATCGCCCTGCTGGTGGGCGGCAACAACTCGACGGCCCACCTGATCGGCAACGCGGTCCTGACGCTGGCGCGCTATCCCGAGGAACTGGCCCGCGTGCGGCAGAACCCGGCGCTGACGCGCACAGCGATCGAGGAGGTGCTGCGCTTCGAGAGCCCGGTGCAGGCAACGACGCGGGTGGCGCGGGAGCGGATCGAGCTCGGCGGCCGGACGATCGAGGATGGGGATGGGATCACCGTCCTCTTCGGCTCGGCCAACCGGGACGAGGCACAGTTCCTCGAGCCGGAGCGCTTCGACGTGGCGCGCCAGCCCAACCGGCACCTGACTTTCGCCCACGGGGCGCACTTCTGCCTGGGGGCGGCGCTAGCGCGGGCGGAGGCACAGGCGGCGGTACGCGCGGTGATCCAGCGCTGCGCCGGGCTGGAGCTCGCGTCGCCGGACGTCGCCTGGCTGTCGGGCTTCGCCTTCCGCGGCCCGAAGGCGCTGCCGGTGCGCTTCCGGCCGGCGTCGCGGCAGGCGTTCTGATTGTCGGATGACGCTGGTTTACACAGCAGGGCGGGTTTGAGATTCGCCCCTACGGATCGTAGAGGGCGGCCCGCGTTCGCCTTGCGCGGCCCGATGGCGGCGAAACGCTGAGGGCGGGGCCGGCCGGCCTCGCCCTCGCGCGTGTCCTGGCGTCCTGGTCCCGGCCACGAATCTCGCTACGGCGTGGTCTCGGTGCCGGTCGTCCTGGTGGTCCGCTCGGTGGTCCGTCCCCGCGCCGGGCCGGTGGTTCCGGTCGTCGTCGTCTCCGTCGTGGTGGTGGTCGTGTACCCCGTCACGTCCGCGTCCGTTGCCGGGGTGGTCCCGGTCGGGTTGGTCGTGGTGCCGGTGGTCGTAGCCGGCGTGGGCGTGTCGGTCGTGTGCGTCGTGGTTCGCGTCGTCTCGTCGGTCATTGCCTACACTCCTGTCGTCTCGTGCGTGTCGTGCCAGGCCGCGGATCGGGAGCCGCGGCGCGATGAACGTCGGGCTGCGCGCTACACCTCCTTCTCCCGGCGGGCAGGTGGCCGACCCGCCCTGGCGGTCGATACCCGGGTGCGGCTGCCCCGTCCGCGCGGCGGGGAGGGGAGGAGTGCCGCCCGGCCGAAGACACTGCCGCGCTGCCCGGGATCGAGCGACACCGCGCCGCGTCGGATGTCGGCGGCGCCGCTCGAGGTGTCCATCCGAGATCGCTTCCCGGACGCTCCGGCGATGGACCAGCGTGCTGCCAGCATAACGGCGCCTCCTTCAGCCCCGGCCGGGTCCGGATTGGCTCCCGGCCGGCCGTCCGCGCGATCGGTATCGCTCATGGTTCGAGTGTAGGGGCCGAGCCTCGAGGTCGCTGCCAAGCACTTTACAGGGAGCGGGGATTCGTCCGCCCGCGGCTCAGGATGGATCCGGGGCCAGCAGGTCGTCACCGACCAGTCCGCGGAGCGCCTGCTGGTCACGGAGCGTGACTCGCAGGTGCCGGTCGACTGTGAGGTAGCCCCCGCGCTTGAAGTCGACGATCACCTGGTTGACGCGGACGCGCGAGGCGCCCACCAGCCCCGCCAGGTCGGCCTGCGACAGGCGGATCGGAATGCGGACCCGGCCACCGGCCTCCGGCTCGCCCAGTTCCTGCGCCAGCGCCAGGAGTTGCATGGCCACCCGACCGACGACGTCGAGGGTTGCGTCGGCCTGGACCCGGGTGTTGGCCAGGCGCAGACGCCGCGAGAGGATCATCACCAGGTTGGTGGTCAGCTGGGGGTTGGCCTCGAGCGCGGCCCAGAAGGCGCGGCGGTCGATGCGCGCCAGGGTGGCGTCCTCCAGGGTGACCACGCTCGCCGAGCGCTGCAGGCTGTCGACCACGCTCATCTCGCCGACGATCTCGCCGGGCCCCAGGATCGCCAGGATCACCTCGGTGCCGTCCGCCTGCTCGACGTAGACCTTGACCGTGCCGGCCAGGACGATGTAGAGCACTTCACCCGGCTGCTCGACCGCGATCAGGTTGACGCCGGCCCGCACGGCCAACGGGCGCATCCGCGCGGCCAGCGCCGCCAGCGCGTCGTCGGGGAGGCCCTGGAAGAAGGGGATGGCCCGCAGCCGGTCGGTCGCGAGCGGAGTCCCCACGTCGCACCTCCTGTCCTGGGGCACTCGTGGCCCTCATCTCGGGCCGCGGCCGCAGAGTGGCTTCGGGCCGGATCCCTCTCGCTCGCCGGAACGACTACCCGGCCGGCGGCATGTCGAGGTAGACGGTCTTGAGCTGGGTGAAGAACTCGATGGCCGCGCGCCCCTGCTCCCGCGAGTAGGAGCTCGACCCCTTCATGCCGCCGAAGGGGACGTGCGGCTCGGCGCCCGCCGTCTCCGAGTTGACGTGGACGACCCCCGCCTCGATCGCGCGGATGAAGTCGAAGGCCCGGCGGATGTCGCGGGTGACGAGCGAGGCGCTCAGGCCGAAGCCGACGCCGTTGGCGATCTCGATGGCGTCGTCCAGGCTCTTCGCCGGGATGACGGCCACCACGGGGCCGAAGATCTCCTCCTGGGCGATCTTCATCTGTGGAGCAACCTCCGCGAAGACGGTCGGGGCGACGTAGTGGCCGTGCGCGAACGGCGGACCGGTCAGGGGCTCACCGCCGGTCAGCAGCCGCGCGCCCTCCTGCCGGCCGACCGCGACGTAGTCGAGCACCGCGCGGCGACGCTCCTCGGAGACCAGCGGCCCCATGTAGCTGCTCGGGTCCATCCCCGGTCCGACTTTGAGCGACCGGGCGCGGGCCACCAGCGCGTCGGTGAAGTCGCGCAGGACCGGCTCGACGACGATGACGCGGCTGGTCGCCGTGCACTTCTGGCCGGTGGAGCGCATGGCGCCGGAGGTGGTGATCTCGACGGCCTGGTTGAGGTCGGCGTCGGCGGCGACGATGACCGGGTTCTTGCCGCCCAGCTCGAGCTGCACCTTGGCGCCGTGCTCGCTGGCGACGTGGTGGAGGTGGCGGCCGACGGCGTTGGAGCCGGTGAACGTGATGGCGTTGACCGACGGGTTGCGCGCCAGCGCCTCGCCGACGACGTCACCGGGGCCATGGACCAGGTTGAGGACGCCGGCCGGCAGCCCGGCCTCGGCGAAGACCTCGGTGATCAGGTGGGCGGTCAGCGGGGTCAGCTCGGCCGGCTTGAAGACGGCGGTGTTGCCGTAGGCCAGGCAGGGCGCGAGCTTCCAGACCGGGATAGCGACCGGGAAGTTCCAGGGCGTGATGACGCCGACGACGCCGAGCGGCACCCGCTCGGTGAAGAGGAAGGTCTCCGGGTTGCTGGCGGAGTAGGTCTCACCGAAGGCGCGCAGCGGCTCGCCGGCGAAGAAGCGCAGGATCTGGGCGCCGCGGTTGGCCTCGCCGACGCCCTCGCCGATGGTCTTGCCCTCCTCGCGGGTCAGAGCCTCGCCGACCTCCCGGGCGCGGCGCTCCAGGATCTCGGCGGCGCGGGTCAGGATGGCGGAGCGCTGGGGCCCCGAGGTCCGGCGCCAGCCGGGGAAGGCGGCCGCCGCGGCGTCGACGGCACGCTGCACGTCCGCCTCGCTCGAGCGAGGGAAGTCGCCCAGCACCTCGCGGGTGTCGGCCGGGTTCTGGTCCGGCCGGAGCTCGGTGCCGGACGGCTCGACCCACTCGCCGCCGACGTAGTTGCGATAGCGTGGCTCGGTCGTCTCGCCTGGCCTGCCCATGCCGCCCGTCCCTTCGCTGATGCCGGACCGTGAGAGGCGACCCCAGCCGCGCGGCCCGTCGTCCGGCGCGCGCTGCCGGATCCCGCGCTACGTCTAGCACAGCCGCCGACCGCGGGCAACCGGGCTAGATGGGCGATGCGCGGTCGTCCCGGCACGAGCGCGGACGTCGCGCCCGACGCGGACGCGGGCCGGCGGGCGGCACTCTGCGGGCTACGGCGCGCCAATCCGGGTCACGCTGAAGCTGGAGCCGTCGGCGCCCAGCACCGACGGTTGCGCCAGCGGCTGCGCCGATCTTCCGTACAGGCTGGTCGACTCGCCGCCCGCCTGCTTGATCGTCTGGCGCTTCCCATCTTTGATCGTGGTGGCGGCCGTGAAGTGGATCGTGCCGAACTGATCGAGGGCCGCCTGCGACCGGCGCCCCACCTGCGGCGCCTCCTCAATCCATTCGGCCGACGAACGCGAGGACGCGTACGTCACGCTGATCTGATAGACGTAGCTCGTCGTCGTGTCCTCGATCACGATCTGCCACCTCCCGTCGGGCTGCTGGGTGATGGTGACGCGCACCGCATCGCCGGCGGCCACGTCGAGCGGCAGCACCTGCTCCGAGCGGGGCAGCATCTCCAGCCAGGCGTCGTAGACGACCTGACCGCCGGCGACGGTCGCCTCGGTGCCCGCCTGAATCAGGTCGCGCGTGTCGGCTCCGCCGATCCCGACCCAGGTGGCGTCGGCGGCCGCCGTGCTGCTCGGGCTGACGCTCGGCACCGTCCAGCTGCCCGTGACGGCCGTGAACGTGCCCCCGGTGGCCGCATAGCCCGCCCAGTTGCTGGACTGCCCCGGGTTGACCGGGGTGACGTCCGGGACCGGGGTCGGAGAGACGGTCCCGCCCGGCGACGGCTGGGCCGGCCGCGCACCCGGCTGATCGTCCGTCTGGATCTTCCAGACGCCGTTCTCCTGAAGCAGGGTGTAGAGGTTGGTGTCCGTCCCGACGAGCGTACCCCCGTCGGCGAATCCGGTGCTCCAGGTCTCGACCGTGGTGACCCGCGCCGTCGCCGGGCCGGTCAGAGCGATCGGCCCCCAGGTCAGCTTGACGAGCGCGATCGTGGTCGCGCCGGAGTCGGTGAGGTCGCTGAGATCCTGCGCCAACTGCTGATAGTAGGACGCGGTCGCGGTATCCCGCATCACGGTCGGGTCGTTGGCCGCGAGCGCCTGCGTCTCCTCCTGGTTGCCACGCTGGATGACCGCCTTGATCGCCTCCGCGTCGGCGGTGGTTGGGGTGGCGCCCGCCGGTGTCGCGCTCGCGGCCACGGCCGTGGAGACAGTCGCACCCGCCGTCGGCACTGGGGTGCGGGTGGAGGTCACGGCCGGCACGGGCGCGGTCGCGACAGCGGTCGCCGCGGCCGAAGCCGGGTCGGTCGGGCTGGGCTGGACCGTCACCACGGCGTCCGCGCCGACGGTGGCAGTGGGGACCATCACCGTCCGGGTCACGCTGCAGGCGGTGAGAGCCAGACTGAGGACCAGGACCGCCAGGACGCGGGACATGGAGGCCCGCCCGGCGAGGGTCGACTCCCCCGCGTGACGACGGACACGATCTCGAATGACGTCCATGGCCGATGTCTCCTGCGTCGCACGGCCGCAGCCTGCCCCGCCGGCGGGCCCGGCCACGTGCCGAGCAGCGACGGCGCGCCGGAAGTATGGCCAGCGCGGCGCCGCGCTTCAAGCGACGATGCGGTGCGCGGCGAGCGGACCTGACCGCGCGGTGACCCGATCTGGCAACGCCGGAGCGAAATCGTATCCCCGGCGCAGGATACGATCGCGCCGTTCATACGCGGAGTGAGCACACCGGATGACCACGTCGAGTCCCGCCGGCGCGCGGATCACCGTGAGTGGCCGACGGCTGGATTTCCGGTTCGCGGGCGTGCCGGGTCCTCCGGGCCGCGCGAGCGCGGAATCGGCCGGCAGCGGGCCCAGATCGCCCACCGTCACCGTGCCCGCGTGCGGGTATTCTTCGGCTCTCGGCACGATGAACTCGTGCCCGGGGTGACGCGCGGAAGCAGGTCGGCTCAGCGGCGGGCGTCAGCGACGCGGACCACGGCTGGCCACGTCACTCGCCCGTCAGCGAGAAGTGCATGTAGTCCTTGAGCGCCGTCCAGTCCCCGCCCCAGGTCCAACCGATCGTGGCGAACGCCTGCACCGCGGCGTCCCCTGGGTGCAGCATGCCGGTGACGCTCAGTGAGCGGTCGGTGTAGACGGCTGCCGCCGGTGGGTCGACCGCGCCGTTGCGCACCTCCGGGTTCTCGAAGGGGTTCAGGTCCACCGCGCGCCCGTAGGCGTGCTGGGACCAGGCGCTCGACCCGGGGACGCCCCGGCAGTTGAAGGCCGAGGTGTTGTCGGCCAGCATCGACTGCTCGTCGTCCGCGTTGAACTGCTCGACCAGCTCCATGCGGTGGACGGGGTACCGCGCCGCGAACAGCAACCGGAACGCCTGCACGACCGGCTGCGCCACGTCCGCGTTCACCATCAACTGCCCGGTGTGGACGCCTCCGTCGAAGCCCCAGTAGCTCAAGTCCAGCACGCGCAGCGCGCCGATCGAGACAGGACAGCCGGTCCGCCACGAGCCGGTGGCCAGCATGGCGCGCTGTTGGCTGTCGCTCACCGGGTTGATCGCGGCGGCAAACACCGGCGGTGCCACGGGAGGCACGACCTGCCCCGTGGACGCGAGCACCTGGCTGCCGAGGAGGCCGCCCTCGATGTCCCAGGGGGCCGCGTTCTCCGGGTGGTACTCCAGCCGGGCTCGCTCGAAGTACTGCACCGTCACCCCGTTCTGCCGGAACTCCTCGCTGATCGGGTAGCCCAGGATCTCCAGCCCGCCGTGGGTCTGCCAGTAGCCGCGGAAGCCGAAGCACAGGCGGTGGCCGGTGGGCGGGAAGAAGGTGCAGCTGGCATCCGACTGCGCGCTGAGCGGCTGGAAGGGGGCGGT
>DATKRJ010000465.1:0-4200 GCA_035532355.1 Thermomicrobiaceae bacterium
ACGCCGAGGTAGGCCTCGAGGTGCTGGCTGTGGTTCCAGGCGAAGGTGGCCACCCGGTCTCCCGGCTGGACGCCGAGCTGCTGAAGGGCGACCGCGAGCTGCTTCGCGCGGCGAGTCATGTCGGCGTAGGTGTAGCGGTGCAGCGACTTGTCGGGCCGGCGGCTTACGATCTCCCGGCTCCCGAAGAGCTGTTCGGCCCGGCGCAGGATCGCCGGCAGGGTCAACTGGAAGTCCATCATCAGGCCGTCCATGGTCCACCCTCCGTGTGCTGGATGTCCGCTCCACCCCGGGCCGCTCGGCGGTCCGAACGCTAGCCCGCGACTTTCCCGACCGCTGCCGGCTCCGGATACCCCTCGGCGGCCAACACCGCGGCCGCCACCGCGCGCTCTGCCGCGATCGTGTCCCACGGCTCGCGGCGGGTCAGCCGGCGCGCGACCGAGAGCATCATGCGCAGATCGTCGCCCTCCGCCAGGCGCGGCAGCGCGCTGAGGGCGCGCGACTGCGCCCGGTCGAGCGCTCCGTCCAGCCAGAGCCGCGCCATCAGCCCCTGGACCTCGTCGCCGGTCTTCCTGGCGCGGACCACCGAGGACTCGGCGGCGTAGACGTCGATCAGGAGGTCACCGAGCGCGGCCAGCACCTCCTGCTCCTCGGCAATGCCGGTGCCGAACTTCTGCACCGCCAGGCCGGCGAGCATGAGGGTGAGCTTCTTGAGGTTCGAGACCGCGAGCTCCTCGCGGCCCCACTCGCCCTCCGGCTCCTCGAAGGACGGCTCGAGCAGCTCCGACTGGAGCTTCGTCACCGCCGCCATCAGGGGCAGCTCGCCGCGCATCGCCTTGCGCAGCAGCATCGTCGGCGCCTGCATCCGGTTGATCTCGTTGGTCCCCTCGAAGATGCGCTGGATGCGGGCGTCGCGGTAGGCGCGCTCGATCGGGAAGTCCTGCAGGAAGCCGTAGCCGCCGTGGATCTGGACGCCCTCGTCGGCGGCGAAGGACATCGTCTCGGTGCCGAGCACCTTGAGCAGCGAGCACTCGGCGGCATACTCCTGAATGCCGGCCAGAATCGCCGCGCCGCCGCTCTTGCCGGCGATGGCCTCGTCGATCACCGCGAGCGTCCGGTAGGTGGCGCTCTCGGTGGCGTAGGTGCGCACGGCGATGCGGGCCAGCTTCTGCTGGATCAGCGCGAAGGAGGCGATCGGCCGGCCGAACTGCTTGCGCTCTTTGGCGTACTTCGCGGAGAGGGCCAGCGCGTCCTTGCCGGCGCCCACGCCGCCGGCGCCCAGCTTGTAGCGCCCGATGTTCAGGATGTTGAAGGCGATCCGATGCCCCTTGCCGATCTCGCCGAGCAGATTCTCGGCCGGCACCTGGACATTCTGCAGGATCAGCTGCCGCGTCGACGACGACTTGATCCCCATCTTGTTCTCTTCCTGGCCCAGGTCGACGCCGGGGAAGCCGCGCTCGACCAGGAAGGCGCTAAACTGCTCCCCGTCGATCTTGGCGAAGACGGTGAACAGATCGGCGAAGCCGGAGTTGGTGATGAACTGCTTGGTGCCGTTCAGGACGTAGTGCGTGCCGTCCGCGGAGAGCGTCGCCCGCGCCCGCGCGCCCAGGGCGTCCGAGCCGGAGCCCGGCTCGGTGAGGGCATAGGCGGCGATCCACTCGCCGGTGGCGAGCTTCGGCAGGTACCTGCGCTTCTGCTCCTCGGTGCCGAAGTAGACCAGCGGCAGCGTGCCGATGCCGGTGTGCGCGCCGAAGGTGACGGCGAAGCCGCCGGTCGGCGCTAACTCCTCACCGATCGCGGCGGTGGCGACCTTCGACAGGTCCAGCCCGCCGTACTCCTCGGGGACTTCGGCGGCCAGCGGCCCGAGCTCGCCCGCCTTGGCGAGCAGCCCCCGGTTTAGGTCGAGCTCGCCGTGCTCCATGCGCTCGACGAGCGGCATCACCTCGCGCCGGACGTAGGTGCGCGTGATCTCGGCCAGCGCCTTGATCGTGTCGTCGAAGTCCTCGGGGCTGTAGATCGCGTCGGGGGCCTCGAGCAGCCAGCCGCCGCCCCGCTTCCACATCGCCGTCGTGTCGGCCATCGGTTCGCTCCCTCCGGCGGGCGCCACTGCCCTACTCCGGGTACACCTCGAACAGGCCGGCGGCGCCCATGCCGCCGCCGACGCACATGGTGACCAGGCCGATGCCGCCGCCGCGCGACCGCAGCTCGTGGATCAGGCTGGTCGTGAGCTTGGCGCCGGTGGCGCCCAGCGGGTGCCCCAGCGCGATCGCCCCGCCGTTGACGTTGACGATCTCGGTGTCGAACTCCAGATCCTTGATGACCGCCAGTACCTGGGCGGCGAAGGCCTCGTTGAACTCGATCAGCTTGACGTCGTCCAGGCTCAGGCCGGCCCGAGCCAGCGCTTTCGGCACCGCCTTGACCGGCCCGACGCCCATGACGTCGGGCTCCACGCCGGCCACGGCGAAGGTGATGAACCGCGCCAGGGGTTTGATGCCGAGCTCGTCGGCTTTCTCGCGCGACATGACCAGCACGGCCGCCGCGCCGTCGGAGTACGGGCTGGCGTTGCCGGCGGTGACGGTGCCGTTGGCCTTGAAGGCCGGCCGCAGCGTCGCCAGCCGCTCGAGCGTCGTGTCGGGGCGCACCGTCTCGTCGCGGCTGAAGGTCACCGCGTCGACCTGCTTCTTGCTGCCGCTCCAGGTGTAGCGCTCGATCGGGATCGGCACGATCTGCTCGTCGAAGACGCCCTCCTGCACGGCGGCGGCCGCGTGCTGCTGGCTGCGGTAGGCCCAGCGATCCTGCTCCTCGCGGCTGATGCCCCAGCGCTCGGCCACGCGCTCGGCGGTGAAGCCCATGCTGATGTAGGACTCGACTTCGTCCGGGTTGATGCGGGTGTGATAGCCCGACATCGGCACCTGGCTCATCAGCTCGACGCCGCCGGCCAGCACGACGTCGGCCATGCCGCTCATGATCGCCTGCGCGCCCATGGCCACCGTCTGCAGGCCGGAGGAGCAGAAGCGGTTGACGGTCGCTCCCGGCACGTCGATCGGGAAGCCCGCCCGCAGCAGCGCCAGCCGCGAGACGTTCAGCCCCTGGCTGGCCTCGGGCATGGCGCAGCCCCAGAGCACGTCGTCCAGGATCGCCGGGTCGACGCCGGCCCGGTCCACCGCGGTGCGCATCAGCGTGGCCGACAGATCGGCCGGGTGCACCGTGGCCAGCGAGCCGTCCTTGCGGCCCCGGCCGACCGGGCTCCGCACGGCGCTGACGATCACAGCCTCACGCATCGGTTCCTCCTCAAATCGCAGGGTTGCAGGGTCGTCGGGTTTGCCGTCCTGCTGCCCGCGTCGTGCCCGGTCAGTTGCGCAGCGGCCGGCCGGTCTTCAGTGTGTGGGCGATACGCTCCTGCGTCTTGCGCATGCCGACCAGTCGCAGCGCCGCCTCGCGCTCGAGGTCCAGGATGTCCTGCTCGCTCACCTCACGCGGCGGGCCGTCGCCTCCGCACAGGACGTAGGCCAGGGCGTTGCCGATCTCGACCTCGTGGTCGGTGATCTGCCCGCCCTCGCGCATCGCCCAGACACCGAAGCGCAGGTTGCCCAGCGCCTCGCGCCCCAGAGCCGTGATCCTGGGCGGGGTCGGCGGGACGTAGTCCGCCGCCAGCGACAGCACGCCTGCCTTGGCGTCGGCGATGAGCAGGTCGCGGTTCATGCTGATGCGGTCGCGATCGCGCAGCATCCCCAGCTTGCGCGCCTCCGGGGCGCTCCCGCTGGTGGTGGCCAGCGCGATGAGGTTGAAGGCGCGCCGCACGCCCTCGAACGGGTCGGCCTCCTGGTAGGGGACGAGCTCCTGGGTGAAGCGGAAGAGGAGTTCCTTGGTGCCGCCGCCGGCCGGGATGATGCCGATGCCGGTCTCGACCAGGCCGGTGTAGAGCTCTCCGCCGGCCTGTACCTGATCCGCGTGCAGCATGAACTCGGCGCCGGCGCCGAGCGTCATGCCGGCCGGCGCCACCACCACCGGGAAGGGCGCGTAGCGGATGCTCATCGAGGCACGCTGGAACTGGCGCAGCGCGAGCTCGATCTCGTCCCAGGCGCCCTCCTGCGCCAGCGTCAGCAGCATGCCGATGTTGGCGCCCGACGAGAACGCCCGTGGGTCCTCGGTGCCGATCACCAGCCCGGCGTAGCCCGCGGCCGCGACGAGCGTGAGGCCGGC
>DATKRJ010000466.1:0-10917 GCA_035532355.1 Thermomicrobiaceae bacterium
CCAGGTCGAGCTCGAGCTCTCGATCGACGAGGCACGACGGCGGCTCCCGCCGGTGTACGCGCTGCTCGAGCCGCTGAGCGAGCGGACGCTGCTGCGCTGTGAGGTCGACGACCTGGAGCGTCTCGCCCACGCACTCGTCCAGCTCTGCTGCGGGCTGCGCGTGCGCGAGCCCGCCGAGCTGCGCGATGCCCTGCGGCACCTGGGCGAGGCGATCGCGCGGCTGGCGGACGATCCGGCGGAGGGCGCCTTCCGGCGCTCCGGCTGAGCCGGCAGGCTGCCGCGGGATCCGTCCCGTCTCGGTGGTTCGGGCGCCGACTGATTCCCGCAGATCGACCTCGCCCATAGCGGGCCGCTCCCGGCCCGATCACGATGCTGTGACATTCCGGCCAACCGGCTTCACACCTTCTCCACGCCCTTCGGGCGAAGATCGTATGTAGATCAGTGTGACCCTCGCGGCCCGGCTTCCAGGGATGCGCGACTCCCACTGCCCCGCCGCCGGTCCGCTCGGATGAGGAGGGACCCCGTGACTCGCTCACTTCCTGCCCGCCTGCTCGAGCTGCTCGCCCTGCTCCTGGTGCTCCTGCCGGCGGTCCCCGCGGCCGCCCAGACGCCCATCACCGAGTGGAGCGATCAGTTCGGCACTGTCGACCGGGACGAGGCTCACGGCGTCGCGGTCGACGCGGCGGGGAACGTCTACGTGGCGGGGAATACCGCCGGGATCCTCCAAGACCGGACCGGTGGCAGGCCCGACGATGGCTTCCTGCGCAAGTACGCGGCGGACGGCGCCGTCGTCTGGACGCGGCAGTTCGGCACCGACGACTACGACTTCGTTAGCAGCGTGGCAGTCGACGGGGCCGGCAACATCTACCTGGCCGGAAGCACCGCGGCCGCGTTCCCGGGTTTCACCTACGCCGGGAACGGCGATGCCTTCGTGCGCCAGTATCATGCCGATGGGTCCGAGGGCTGGACGCGCCAGTTCGGCACCTCTGAGATCGACGGGGCCTGGGGCGTCGCGGCGGACGCGGCCGGCGACGTCTACGTCGTCGGTGAGACCTGGGGCGCCTTCCCCGGCCAGACCAACGCCGGGGAGTACGACGCCTTCGTTCGCCAGTACCGCTCGGACGGCAGCGAGGGCTGGACAAGCGAGTTCGGCGGCGCGGGTTGGGACCGCGCCACCGGCGCCGCGGTCGATAGCCGCGGTGACGTCTACGTGGTCCGATCGGCCGTCGGCACCTTCACGGCCACGCCGGACTACGATGTCGTCGTGCGCAAGTACGCGCCCGGCGGCGGCATCCTCTGGTCCCGCCACTTCGGCACGGGCGGTCCGACCACGGCCAACGGCATTGCGGCGGACAGCCTGGGTAACGTCTATGTGGCTGGGACTGGATTCGGCGGCTACGTGCGCCAGTACCACGCGGACGGCACGGACGGCTGGGCGCGCCAGTTCGGCACGGGCGGGTCCGCCGCCGTGTGGGGCGTGGCGGTCGACGGCCGGGCCAACGTCTACCTGGTCGGCACCGCCAGCGACGCATCGCTGGGCTGGTGGAGCGGCTTCGGGCTGGACGTCTTCGTCCGCGAGTACCGGGGGGACGGGTCTGAGGGCTGGACCACGTGGATCGCCAGCGTCGGTGACACCGACGCGCGCGGCATCGCGGTCGATGCCTCGGCGAACGTCTACGTGGGCGGCTGGACCACCGGTGACCTGTCGTACCACCTGGGCGTCGGCGGCACGGACGCCTTCGTGGTGAAGCTCCGCCCGACCGACACGCCCGTGACGAACCCCGCCACGCCTATCGCGCCGTTCCCGCGCACGGACGATCGCGTCTACTTCCCGCCGACCGACCACGCGCTGGCCTACGGCTTCAAGGCCTATTGGGAGCGCAACGGTGGCCTGCCCGTCTTCGGCTATCCCCTGACCGAGGAGTTCACCGAGAACGGCTTCACCGTCCAGTACACCGAGCGGCAGCGCTTCGAGTGGCACCCCACGGATCGGGGCACGCCCTACGAGTTCCAACTCGGCCTGCTCGGCTTCAGCGATGCCGAGCGGCGAGGACTATACGCGGCCCCGGCCTTCCAGCCGCTGCCTCAAGACACCCAATCCGACGCCAACTGCCGGTTCTTCGCGGAGACGGGCCACCGGGTGTGCTTCGGCTTCAAGAGCTACTGGCAGTTGCACGGCCTGGACCTGGGCGATCCCGGCGTCTCCTTCCGCGAGTCGCTGGCGCTGTTCGGCTACCCGATCAGCGAGGAGTACGTCGATCCCTCAACGGGGCTGGTGACGCAGTACTTCGAGCGGGCGGTGTTCGAGTACCACCCGAACAACCCCGAGCCGTACACAGTGCTGCTCCGCCGCCTGGGCGCGGACGACCTGCAGTCGCGGGGATGGATACCGTAGCGGCATCGAGAATCGATCGGGCGTTCACTTGAACGGTGCGGCCCGCCCGCGCCGTTCCATGTGTCTCGGTGCTCCTCGAATGACGCCGACCAGGGATCAGAGGACGCGGCGCTCCGAGAAAGTGGCGAAATCGTAGCCGCGCCAGACCGGCACGCCGCAATAGCGCTCGCCCTCCGGGCACACCGGGCGCGCGCCCGACTCGCTGCGCAGCACGCAGGGCGGCCGGCTGACGTAGTGGCCGATCCCAGGCAGCACACGGGACACCTGCTCGGTCTCCTGGCGCGCCGTCTCCCAGATCTCGCGCTGCGCGTCGAAGCACAGGCGCTTGACCCACTTCCAGAAGTAGGTCAGCAGCGTGCCGCTCTCGTAGAAGCGCACCCGGTGCGCGTTCGGCAGCAGGTAGAGGACCTGCTCGGCCGGCACCCCGGCGTCGAGCAGCCGGTTCTTGGCCTCCCAGAGCGCGCCGATCGTCGCCTCGTACTCCGCCAGCGCCTCCGGCAGTCGCGCCACGTCGTGCGGCACGATCACGTCCGGCTCGCGGCGCAGGTGCGCGGACAGGACCGGGCTCGAGGAGAGCGTCCCCCGGTGCCGCTGGTTCTGCGCCTCCTCGGCCCCGCTGATCCGCTTCTGGAACGTGAACGGGACGTGGTTGAGCGTCTGCATCAGCTTGGAGTTCATCGCCAGGAAGAGGGGGTGGCCCAGGTATTGGTTGCGCGCCGGGTCGAGCACCAGCGCGATCGCCTCGGCGTCCGGCAGATCGGCGCGGGAGCGGCCAAGCACGGTTCGCACGGCGCTCGCCAGCAGATGCTCCGCCTCGGGGTTGTAGCCGACCAGCTTGGAGTCGTAGCCGCCCAGGCCCTCGTCGAACTCGCGGAAGAACGCCTCGTCGCCGGGCTGCGCCAGGTTTGCCTGCAGGTCCGTGAGCGCTCGGTGCTCCAGCGTGTCCTCGGCCGCCAGTACCTCCAGATCGAGCGGCGCGTCCGGCGTGCCCAGAAAGTCTGGGTCGACCGCCAGCACCTCACCCACCATGCGGTTGACCAGGTAGCGCACCTCACCCGGCACGTCGAGCTGGTTGGCCAGCACGTGGTAGCGCAGCAGGGTCAGGCCGTTGATGGTGTGGTAGAGGTGAGCCGGCGTCGCCAGCGGCAGGACGTAGCGCGCTACCTCCTGCGCCTTGCGCTGCACGTCGCGCCGCACCCGCTCCGCGGCCTCGGGGCCGCGCGCCCGGGCCCGCGCCGGGAAGACCGACGCGTAGCGGGCCGTCAGGTCCGGCGTCAGTAGCTCGGTCAGGCGCCGGTAGCCGGCGAGGGCCCGCTCGGTCGCCTCGCCGTAGACCGGCTGCAGCGGCTCGGGGAGGTCGGGCGTGACCATCGTCTTGCCGCTGACCTCGCGGTAGCGTTGGGACACCTGCTCCGAGTTGTAGTACGGGTGGTGGTGGAAGAAGGACCAGATCGCCAGCCGCGAGACGCCGTCCAGCACGAAGACGAAGTTGGCATGCTGGTACGTCGTGTGGTGCCCCGCCTCGAACAGGTCGCGGTAGAGCCGCCGGGCGCGGGCACGCCGGGCCGGGCGCACCTCGTCGCCGGGCTCGTCGAGCGCCAGGTCGAGCAGCTTGAGCACGGTGTCGACGCGTGACGGCCGCGCGCCGTAGCAGGACCAGGCGGCGGCGATCGTCAGGCCGACCGCGTGCTCAGCCGACTCGGCGCGTACCAGTTGCACCTTCGGCGGAGCCGAGCGGAAGGGGTACAGCGTCTCGATTGCCGGCCGGCGCGGGTCTGCGGATATCGCCATCGCGGTGCCACCTCGGTCTTGAGCCTGTCCAGGGGACGGTGCGCTCTGGTACGCTGTTACACTGTACCGAGTGTACGTACACCTTGTCAACGATGGCGCGCCCGATCGTCACTTGATGATACCGGGAAGAACAAGCCCGTCGGCGCGTTCGCGTGAGTGGAGTCCGTGCATGGAGGCGGCGCGCCCCGACCGGCTCGAGGCCTACAGCCTGCTGCTGCTGACCTGTCAGGGGCGCTACCTGCTGCTGCGGCGCGCCGCCGGCAAGCGCTTCGCTCCGGGGCGCTGGACGGGTATCGGCGGGCGGGTCGAGCCGGACGAACTCGGCAGATTGCGGGCATCGGCGTTGCGGGAGCTGGTCGAGGAGACGGGCCTGCCGGCGGATGCGGTCACGTCCTTCGCCCTGCGCCGGGTGCTGGTCCATGCCAGGCCAGGTGAGCCGCTGACCGTCCTCCTATACTTCACCGGCACGCTGGGCGAGCCGGTGCTGCCGGAGTGCGCCGAGGGGACGCTCGCCTGGGTTAGGGCGGCGGAGATCGCGGACCTCGACGTGATCGAGAACACGGCCCAGGTGATCCCGCGCCTGATCGAGGACCTGGCGCGGGACCCGCATGGCCGCGAGCCGGTCGTGCTGGGCCTGGCGCGCTACGCGATGGACGGCTCGCTCGAGCGCGTCGTCTGGGCATAGGCCGGCCCGGGCATGCGCGCGGTGCTGAACCGTCGCGC
Organism: Thermomicrobiaceae bacterium; assembly: GCA_035532355.1. Classification (GTDB taxonomy): domain Bacteria; phylum Chloroflexota; class Chloroflexia; order Thermomicrobiales; family Thermomicrobiaceae; genus DASSZN01. Next base: position 4,910 of record DATKRJ010000466.1, read on the forward strand.
TCGTGACGGTCGGGGCAGATTTGTAACCTGCCCGGCGCAGGCTGGCTGAGACACGGGTTCGACTCGTAGGGGCGCGATTGATCGCGCCCGGCCCGTCTGAACCGGGCATATCAGGGCCGGAGATCCTACCGAGGATGCCCGTGGAGCGCTCAGATGCGCACGATCGGAGGTCGGGGATGGCGATCCGGGCGGTCTGCTTCGACGTCGGGGAGACGCTGGTCGACGAGACGCGCCAGTGGGCGGGCTGGGCGGACTGGCTCGGCATACCGCACTTTACCTTCTTCGCCGCCCTCGGCGCCGTGATCGACCGGGGCGAGCCGCACCGCCGCGTCTTCGAGCTCTTCCGCCCGGGCATCGACCTGCGCGCCGAGTGGGAGCGGCGAGTCGCGGCCGGCGCCGCCTTCGGCTACAGCCGCGACGACCTCTACCCGGACGTGATCCCCTGTCTCGAGGCGCTCGCCCGCGCGGGTTACCAGGTCGTCGCCGCAGGCAACCAGCCGGCCAGAGCCTCCGCCTGGCTCGAGGCTCTGGGGATGCCCTTCGACCTGATCGCGCTCCCTGAGTCGCTCGGCGCGGCCAAGCCGGCGCGGGCGTTTTTCACCGGCCTCGCCGCGCGTCTGGGACTGCCGCCCGGCGAGATCGCCTACGTCGGCGACCGGGTCGACAACGACGTGGTCCCGGCCGCCGATGCCGGTATGGTCGCGATCTTCCTGCGGCGCGGGCCGTGGGGCTACCTCCAGGCGCCGCGCCCCGGGGCCGCCCGCGCCCGCCTGCGGATCGACGACCTCGCGACCCTCCCCGCGGCCCTGCGCACGCTCGAGACGAGTGCCTCCTGAAGATATGGAAAGTGCTTCCCAGGTGTCCCCGGCCGGCACGCCGGTGGGCTGCGGTATGATGGCCCTCTCACGGCTGCTGGGCATGGTCGAGACGTCGCGTCCTTGACCGCGAGAGCCTCGATCCGGTTCCCGCACGACCCTGCAGTCCATCACGCGGGACGGGCGAGCGCGCACGTCGGCCCCGGTAGACGGAGGGGCTGCCGCGATGTTCGACGGTTTCACGCTCTCCACCATCTCGACCGGCGCGGTCGACCTACGCGTGCGCCATGGCGGCAGCGGTCCGCCCCTGCTGCTGTTGCACGGCCATCCCCAGACGCACGCCATGTGGCACAGGATCGCGCCGCGGCTGGCGGCCGACTTCACCGTCGTCGCGCCGGACCTGCGCGGCTACGGCGGCAGCTCCAAGCCCCCCTCGACCCCCGACCACGCGCCGTACTCGATGCGCGCCAAGGCGCGGGACATGGTCGCGCTGATGGATCGCCTCGGCTTCGATAGGTTCTTCGTCGCCGGTCACGACCGCGGCGGCCGCTGTGCCTACCGACTCGCGCTCGATCATCCGGACCGCGTCCGCAAGCTCGCGGTGCTGGACATCGTCCCGACCGGGGACGCCTTCCGGCGCGCCGACATGGACTTCGGCCTGACGTTCTGGATGTGGTTCTTCCTGGCACAGCCGGCTCCGCTGCCCGAGCGGCTGATCGGAGCCGATCCGGATGCGTTCTACCTGCCGCTGCTGGACCGCGTGCCCGCGGTCGCCGATCCCGAGGCGCTGGCCGACTACCTGGAGTATCTGCGCGATCCGGCCACGATCCACGCCATGTGCGAGGGCTATCGCGCGGCGGCGACGATCGACTACGCCCTCGATGAGGCCGATCGCGGCCGGCGGCGCGTCAGTTGTCCGCTACTGGCACTCTGGGCGCGCGACCCGCTCGACGTCTGGTACGACGTGCTCGGCGTCTGGCGCGACTGGGCGGACGACGTGCGCGGGCGTGTCGTCGACTGCGGTCACTACTTGCCCGAAGAGGCGCCTGACGAGACGTACGCGGAACTGCAGCGCTTCTTCGCGGAGTGAGCGAGGGATCGCGGGCGGAAGGTGTGACGCGGTGCGGGTGGAGCGGTTCGCGACGAACCCCATTGTCCGGCCCAACCTGGACGCCCGCATGGGCGACAACGTCAACGGGCCGTCGCTCATCCGGGTGCCGGACTGGCTGCCACAGCCGCTCGGCCGCTACTACCTCTACTTCGCGCACCATGACGGGCGCTTCATCCGGCTAGCCTTTGCCGACGACCTGGCCGGCCCCTGGCGGATCTATACGCCGGGCGTGCTTCCGCTGGCCGACTCCGGCTTTGCCGGCCACCTCGCCTCGCCCGACGTGCACGTCGACGAGGAGTGCCGCGAGATCCGGCTCTACTTCCACGGTGCCGACGACCCGAGCGCGCCGGGCCCGCGCGAGCGGCCGGGGGTGCTGCCGCTTCCAGCAGGGGGCGGGTTGGCGGGGCAGCACACGCGCGTCGCGCTGTCGCCCGACGGCCTCCACTTCACCGCCCGTCCCGAGCTGCTCGGCCGGCCCTACTTCCGTGTCGTGCGCTGGCGCCGCTGGTGGCTGGCGCTGGGCATGCCGGGCGTCCTCTCCCGCTCACGCGACGGCCTGACCGGCTTTGCGGAGGGGCCGACGCTCTTCGGCCCGAACCAGCGCCACACCGCGCTGCTGCTCGACGGCGACACCCTCTCGGTCTTCTTCACCAACGCCGGCGACTCCCCGGAGCGCATCCTGGTCTCGCGGATCGCGCTGAAGGACGACTGGCACGCCTGGCGCGCATCGCCGCCCGAGCTCGTGCTCGAGCCGGCGACGGACTACGAGGGAGCCGGCCTGCCGCTCGAGCCGTCTCATCGGGGGCTCGTCGCCGGCCCCGTGCGCCAGCTGCGCGACCCCTGCATCTTCCGCGAGGGCGGGCACGTCTACCTGCTCTACGCCGTGGCCGGCGAGTCGGGCATCGCCATCGCCGAGCTGCGCGCCGGATCAGGCGCGCGCCGGGACCCGCCTCCCAGCTGAGCCATCCCGCCGCGGCATCCAGCCTGCTATCATAGAAACCGACCGACGCGTCGGTCGGTTCTTCGGTGAGCCGGACGGAGGGCGGGGTGTCCCGCGAGCAGGGGCGTGGCGAGCTGCGGCGCGAGCGGATCCTGGAGGCGGCGCTGGCCGTCTTCACCCGTCGTGGCTACCGCGACGCCGCCATGGATGACATCGCCACGGCCTCCGAGACCTCCAAGGGTGGCCTCTATTTCCACTTCCCGAACAAGCAGGCGATCTTCCTGGCGCTGGTCGACCGGATGGCGGCGCTCCTGATGACGCGCGCCGAGGCGGCCATCGCCGCCGAGCCCGACCCGCTCGCCCGGGTCGATGCCGCGCTGGAAGTCGTGCTCGACACCTTCGGCTCGCACCGCTCGCTGGCGCGCCTCTTCCTGGTCGACGCGCCCGGTGCGGGGCGCGAGTTCAATCGCAAGCTCTACGAGATTCACCGCACATTTGCCGACCTGATCGCTCGCCACCTCGCGGAGGCTGTCGCCCAGGGCGCCATCGCCCCGATCGACGTCCGGGTGGCCGGCATGGCCTGGTTCGGCGCCATCTACGAGATCGTCACCGACTGGGTGCTCGACCCGGACCCGACGCCGCTCGAGACGATGGCGCCGACGCTGCGCGCCATCCTGCGGCGCAGCGTCGGCGCTCCGGCCGAATAGCCGAGTAGACGGGAGATGAGTATGGCAACCCGCTTCACCCTGGCGGACGGGACGGCGACTGGCGGCGACCTCGCACGCCTCGTCGAGCTCGGTCACGCGCGAGCCCGCGCCGTCCGCGGGCCGGTGCTGGTCAGCCTGGTGGAGCGGGCGCCTGAGGTCGATCCGCTGGCACTCTTCGCGGCCGGATCCGCGATCGCGACCGACCGCGTCCTCTGGGCGCTGCCGTCGGCGGACTTCGCGCTGGCCGGCGTCGGCGTGGCGTACGCGCTCGAGCCGGAGGGGCGCGGGCGGTTCGAGCGGGCCGGAGCCGCCTGGCGGGATCTCCTGCGGAACGCGCTGATCGAGTCGCTCACCGGACCGATCCCCCGCACCGGGCCGACCCTGCTCGGCGGCTTCGCCTTCGATCCCGAGCGTCCGTCGACCGCACTCTGGCACGGCTTCCCCGACGCCCGGCTGGTCCTGCCGCGCCTGCTGTTGACCATCTACGGCGCCGAGAGCCGGCTGACGCTGAGCCTGCTCGTGTGGCCCGACAGCGACCCGGCGGCCGAAGCCGCCGCGCTGCTGCGCCAGCGGGATGCGCTGCTGCAGTCCGCCGCTCAGATGCCGATTCCGGCGGGATCTCAGCCGGGAGCATCCCCCGGCGAGGTTCACGAGGTGCTGCCGGGCGAGACGTGGCGGGCAGCCGTGGCCGAGGGCGCGGCGACGATCCGTCGTGGCGAACTGGAGAAGGTGGTTCTGGCGCGGGAGGTCCGGGTCTCGGCCGAGGCGCCCCTCGACGTCCCCGCCGCGCTGGCTCGGCTGCGCGAGAGCTACCCGACCTGCTACGTCTTCGCCGTGGCGCGGGGTGAGCGGGTCTTCCTGGGAGCTACCCCGGAGCGCCTGGTCGAGGTGCGCGACCGCGACGTGCGCGCCACCTGCCTGGCCGGCTCGATCCGTCGCGGGGCGACGCCGGAGGAGGACGAGCGGCTCGGCGCGGACCTGCTGGCGAGCGCCAAGAACCTGACTGAGCACGCCATCGTCGTGCGGGCGCTGCGCGAGGCGCTGGACGGCACCTGCATCGAGGTCGAGGCCCCGAGCGAGCCGGCGCTGCTCACCGTGCGGAATGTCCATCACCTCTACACGCCGGTGACGGCGCGGCTCGACGAGGGCGCGACGCTGCTGGACCTGGTGGCGCGGCTGCACCCCACGCCGGCCGTTGGCGGCTTCCCGAACGACGCGGCGCTCGCCTACATCCGCCAGCACGAGGGGCTGGACCGCGGCTGGTACGCGGGGCCGGTCGGCTGGGTCGGACGGGACGGCAGCGGCGAGTTCGCCGTCGCGCTGCGCTCGGCGCTGGTGGCCGGGCGAGAGGCGTCGCTGTTCGGCGGCTGCGGGGTCATGGGCGACTCCGACCCGGACGCCGAGTACGCCGAGACCAACGTCAAGCTGCGGCCGATGCTGTCGGCTCTGAACACGTGCTGCGGGTGAGGAAGGCCGGAGAGTGCGGCAGGAGCAGGTAACTTTTGCCTACGTCGGCGCGTTCGTCGACGAGCTCGCCCGAGCCGGGGTGCGCCACGTCTGCTACGCGCCCGGCTCGCGCTCGACCCCGCTGGCGGTCATGCTCGCCCGGCACGGCGGCATCCGCCTCTGGTCGCACCTCGACGAACGCTCGGCTGCCTTCTTCGCGCTGGGCATGGCTAAGATCCGGCGCGGGCCCGTAGCCGTCCTCTGCTCGTCCGGCACGGCGGCCGCCGAGTTCCTGCCGGCCGTGGTCGAGGCGCGCTACGCCCGGGTGCCGCTGGTCGTGCTCACGGCCGACCGGCCGCACGAGCTGCGCGACGTCGGGGCGCCCCAGGCGATCGACCAGGTCCAGCTCTACGGCGGCCTGGTCAAGTGGTTCGTCGACGCGGCGCTCCCGGAGGCGACGCCTGATCTGCTGCGCTACGCCCGGGTACTGGCCGATCGGGCGGTGGCGACGGCGCTGGCGGATCCGTCCGGCCCGGTGCATCTGAACTTCCCCTTCCGCGAGCCCCTCATGCCGATCCCGCCGGAGCCGCCCACTGGCGTCGACGCCACGAGCGAGGGTGACCGGATCGCCCGGGACGGCCGACCGGACGGCGCGCCGTACACGACGGTTACGTGCGGGCAGCGGCTGCTCGACCCCGAGGCGATTCGCGCGCTGGCGCGCGAGCTGGCGGGCGCCCAGCGGGGCCTGATCGTCTGCGGGCCGCAGGGTGACCCGGCACTGGCTCCCGCGGTGACCCGCCTCGCGCGCAGCCTGCGCTTCCCGCTGCTGGCCGACCCGCTCTCACACGTCCGCCGCGGCCCCCACGTCGACGACGTGGTCCTCGACGCCTACGACGCCTTCCTGCGCGACCCGGCGCTGGTCGACGAGCTCGTGCCCGACGTCGTGCTGCGCTTCGGCGCCATGCCGACGTCCAAACCGGTGCTGCTCT
>DATKRJ010000467.1:0-8187 GCA_035532355.1 Thermomicrobiaceae bacterium
TCGGGGCCGGAATCCCGCTGGACCTGACGGCCGTCGACGTGCGCGACGCGCTGTTCGCGCTCGGCGAGATCACGGGCGAGCAGGTGAGCGAGACGCTCCTCGACGAGATCTTCTCCCGGTTCTGCATCGGGAAATGAGCCCGGCCCGCGTCAGCCGGCCCTGCTCATCGGCAGCCGCGCCCGCGGCCGGTCAGCGCGGCTGCCCCGCGGTGGAAACCGCACGCGCGCTGAGCGCCTCTCCCACGTGGGCCAGCCAGGCGTCCGACGGTCGGCCGTAGGGGCGGAACTTCTCCAGCAACCCGTCGTCCTCGCTCACGAAGAGCGCCCGGTACGGACCCAGCTTGCTCGCCGCGGAGTTGTCGATCAGGCTGGCGGAGTCCTCGACGCCCATCTGAAAGGCCACTCGCATCCCAAACGCGCGCAGCGCCCGCCGATCGAGGCTTCGCCCGAGGTTGGTCACCGTGTCGCACCAGGCGATCGTGTGCACCCCCACGTCCGGTCCCGTCCGGAGGATGGCCCCGAAGCGCTCGGCGAGGCGGTCCGCCGCCGGCTCCCCGGTGAACGACGACAACGCGAATCCGTCGTCGGGATGGAGGTCGCGCGCCCGCTGGAGGCCGTAGACGACGAGGAAGATCGGGGGCTGGTCGGTCTGGTCGCCGTCCAGCCGCCGCTGGACCTCGGCCGCAAGCGCGTCGATCACCGGCGCCAGCAGGTGCCGCCGTCCGACGTGGATCGGGAGCCCCGTCTGCCCCGCCAGACGGTCGAAGGAGTCGGCCTCGCCGCCTCCGCCCAGGTCCAGCACGACGTAGCGCGCGCCGGGTTGTGTGTCCGGCGCGGCCGCCTGCGCAGCGAGACCGATCAGGCCCACGGCGATCATCCCGCGCGCCACCTCCGGGTACTGCCCGACGATCAACAGGTTACTGCCACTCTGGCGGCGGAACACGGCCGCGACCGGGCCGCGCAGGGCGATCGGCTCGCCGAGCCAGGCCGGGGTCCCCCCGCGCGCTGGCGCTTGCACCGGCGGAACCCCGGCCAGCAGCGACGCCAGCGGAGCGTTGGCGGTGACGTTGGCCGGGACGTTGCCCTCGAACACGATCGCTGGGGATAGCGACTCGCGCCCCAGGCGCACCGCCAGCTCGGCGATCATGCCCAGGTACGCACGATGCTCCGCGTCGGGCAGCCAGGCGACCTGAAAGCGGTCGTTCCCCTCGACGCGACCGTTGGCCGCGTTGTAGGTCGCCTCGCCCGGGCGCGACAGCAGCCGGGCCGCCGGATTGTCGTCGGCCAGGATCAACCGAGAGTCGGCCTCGCTGCACTGCAGCGCGATGCGTATCGCCATCTGGTCGATCGTGCTCCGGGCGAGCGAGTAGGTTCCGGCCAGTGTCTGCGAGCCGAGCAGGACGTGCAGGCCGAAGGCACGTCCCTGGCGCACCAGCCGGTCGAGGATCTGGCCCGCCTGGGCGGCGATCTGGTCGTCCTCGGTGAAAAACTCCTGGAACTCGTCGACCACCAGCAGCAGGCGCGGCATCGCCCTTTCGGTACGCTCGCGGTAGTCGGGCAGGCGGTCGACGCCGGCCGCGCGGAACAGGTCACCCCGCCGGGTCAGCTCGGCGTCGAGCCCGTCGAGCACGCTCAGGCCGAACTCCCGCTCGCTCTCGATGGCGATGACGCGCGCGTGCGGCAGTCCCAGCTCCGCGTAGATCTTGAACTCGACGCCCTTCTTGAAATCGACCAGGTAGAGCTGGACCTCCTCGGGGCTGTAGGTCAGCGCCAGGCTCGTGATCAGCGTGTGCAGGAGCGTCGACTTGCCCGAGCCGGTCTTGCCAACGACGAGCGTGTGCTGGGCCGTGCCCACGCCGAGCTCGATGCGCTGCACCTTGCGCGCACCGGACGGACCGAGCGGTACGGTGATGCCATGCCGCGCATCGCCACGCCACCACGTCACCGGCTCGGGTACGATGCGGGCAAACGGCACCGCGACGCTGCCCGCTGCCCTGGCCGCCGCGCCGACGGCATCCACGATCCGCGCCTGCAGCGCATCCGGCGCCGGGTCGTCCAACTCGAGCCGGCAGGCGCCGAAGTCCTGATCCTGCCAGACGAAGCGCTCGCCCTCCCAGGCGATGACCGTCGTGGCGTCCTTCAGGTCATCCAGGCTCAGGCCGGGCGGCGGCGGGGTCTCAGCATCGACGAGCAGCACGGTGCAGACCCCGCAGCGCGCGCCATTGCGGACGATGCTGACCAGGCGCCGGACGGCCTCTGCGCTGAAGTTCGTTGGGAAGTCGAACACAGCGAGCAGCCGGTACGGCTCGGCCAGCTCGCCGACCTCGCGATTGTAGTCGTCGATAGTGGCGAACTGCCGGCGCAGGTACTTCTGGATCACGTTCTCCATGTGCTCGGTGAGGTCCGCCAGCCGCTGCTCGATGTGGTGCGGCTCCGCCCAGGCCTTGCCGGTCACCAGGGACTCGTCGTGGTCGGCCAGCCCCATGAACCCGGCCACACTCTGGCCGAGCCCGACGGGATCGACGAAGGTGAAGCGCAGTCCGCCCGGCGGCGTCCCTGCCAGGAGACGGAGGAGAAGAGTCTGCACCAGCGCCACGCCGCGAGCCCGGTCCGCGGCGCTGACCTTGACCACCAGCGCCCGCTGTCCCGGGAAGGGAAAGACGGCCGGCAGGGCCGGCAGCGCCGCCTCCTCGGTGCGGAGGGTTCCGAAAGGCGCCGCCGAGAGAGCAGCCGTCACCGGGGACCACGAGCGCCAGCGCGGATCGCTCCAGCGGGGCGAGCCGGCGGCCACCTCCATGCCCAGGGCGACGAACTCCCGGCGTAGCCGGTCGATGCGCTGTGCGTGGACGTCGGCGTCACGCCGCTGCATCAGCCGGGAGGACCCGGCGACGCGCCCCTGCTCGACCCGATACTGTTCCTCAACCTCCGCGATCGCCGCGCGGTACCAGGCGCCGGCCTCGGTCGTCGCCGTCACCAGTGCGAGGTACGGCTCCAGCCGTGCACGGTTCGAGCGCGGCACGCGCAGGAGGAGGATGACAAGCGATACGGCAAAGGCCACCACGCCGGTGACGAGAGCGCCCGGCAGTCCCACCGCCGTCGATCGACCCATCCCCCGCAGCGTGAGCGCGACCGAGGTCGTGGCGACGCAGCCGATGAAGATGGCGATCGGGATGGCCGTATCCAGCCGGCGCGGACCGCGACCGCCACCGGCCCGGTGACCGAAGCGCCGGCGGACCTCCGCGTAGTGCGCGTCCACCTCCCGGCTGATTCGCTCCAGCCTGGCCGCGGGATTCGGGCCGTGGCGCACCGGCGGCTCTGGCTCGGCGGAGTCGAGCCAGTCGCCCCAGCCGGCCTGGATCACCAGCGCCCGGGCCGCCGCTCGTCGTTGCCCGACGCGGTGCAGCGGCGCCGACAGCCGCGCCACGGCGTCGGCCCTGGCCTCGCTGACACGGCGCTTCTGCCGGGTCGCGCGGTTCTTCACCTCGTCCAGCTCGCGGCGGTGCTCCCGCGACGCCGCCCGGGCCCGTCGAATCAACTGCCGCTCACGGTCGATCGGGGTCGCGTCCGCCCCAGGCGACGGGCGCGCTGGCGGGTGCAGGTCGCCTACGGCAGGCAGCGGCCTTCGCTCGTGAGCCATTCCGGCCGGCTCCGCACGAACTCCCGTCGCCTGATCGACCGACCGGGCGTTCAGTTCGACCCCAGCGCCGTCGACGCCGGCCTGATTCGGAGGCGACAGGTCACCTACCGGCTGACCCGCGCCGGTCGGGTCGACCTCCATCGAGATGATCGAACCGTCGCCCCGTTCCGCCAGCATCTGCGTGCCGCGCTCGTATCCGGCCATCGTCCGCCGTTTCTCCTCCCCATACCCTGTCGGTCGCCGGCCCTGTCAGGGCGTCTCGCGCTCAGCGGACCTGCCGGCGCGCCTCCGCGATCACGCGAACCAGCTGCTGTAGCTCCCGCTCGGCCTGCCGCGACCCGTCCAGCAGCGGATGCAGGTGGTCCCGTTCGAACCCGCGGGCCACGGGATCCCGCCAGAGCTGCGCCGTCTGCTCCCACCGGCCACCGAGCGCCCGCCGCGCCGCGACGAGTCGTTCAGCGGCCGCGCTGCCGCTCCACATCCCTCCCCTCCTCACCCTCGTCGGTGATCGGCCGTCGCTCTGCGTTGACGGGCGGGGATCCGAGCGGCCCAACCGCAGTCTGACTCCACGGGGCCACCCAACCGCCCGGATCGGGGAGGACCGGCCGCGCCGCGGCGACCGGCAGGACCGCGGCGTCTGCCGGACCAACGGTCAGGTAGTCCGCGATCCGATCCAGGACGTCGCTCAGCCGGGACGCCGCGACCGGGATGCCGTGCGCGACGTACTGGGCCAGCGCTCGTGCGGACCGCTCGTAGTCCAAGGCCGCCGCCTCGACGGCACGGGTCCACCGCTCGATGGTCAGCAGTTCCTCCTGGGCCACGTTCAGGCGCTGGCGCGCAAGCCGCACCCTCTCCCGGTGCGCGGCGCAGTCGCGCGGATGGTCGCCGTTGCCGCCGCGGAGGCAGGTCTCGAGCGCGGCCCGGGCCTCCCGCACGGCGTCCTCGCACGCGACGACCAGTCGCTGCCAGTGAGCCCGACGCTCATCGAGCCACTCCCGGGTCTCCTGGACAGTGCGCGCCGCGAGACGCAGGCAGTCGCGGACCTCGTCCCCGTAACGGATCACGCCGGCCTGGAGCTCCTGAATGGCCGCCACCGACTCGAGGTTCACCGAACTGGCAGTCGGCATCTAGGGTTGCCCCAGGTAGTCACGGAGGCGACGGGCCTTGCGCGTCAGAAATGGCACCTGCCGCTCGGACGACTGCAGGAACTGGCGCAACACCCGCATCGTCTGGTCGAACTCCTGGACGAACCGGAGCCGCTCCTGATCGCGCCAGCTATCCCCGAGCCGGTTGAACTCGGCCTGCAGGCGCGCGGTTGACTCGGCAAGCTGGCGATTGAACCGGTCCAGCTCACGGGCGAAGCGCTCCAGCTCGGCCGGGTCGGCGATGGCGTTGGACATTCCATCCTTCTCGATCACGACACCGCGTCGGCCACACAGCCCGAACCCACGCCGGCGCCCGTAGAAGCCGGGCGGACGCCCACGACACGGATGGAGGGGAACGCGACGGGGGTGAGCGCGCGGCGGCAAAAAGACGCGAACCCCGGCGCGATAGCCCATTGGTCCTACCATAACCGACCCAATGGTCCTACGTGAAGGTACACTCGTACTGTTTTGATGGGATGGCGAAAACGTCAACACGCCGGGGAGGAAGCCTGGAGACTTTACCTGCCGCGAGATCGTGTCGGCCGGCGCGCGAGGGATCCAGGGGGCAGCCGGGTCACCGCGCGATCGGGGGAGGCCACGACGCGCAGCGCACCGTCCGGCCGGTCAGCCATCCTGCTGGCAGAGGTCGGCCACCTCGGCACGGGTGAGACGCTGGATGTCCGCGGGGCGAATGCGCAGCATGGCGTCGACCCGCCCACCACCGCCGTAGACCACCGGCTCCTCGAGCACCTCGGCGTCGATGAGCACCCTGACCGGCATGACGTGCCCGACAGGGGGCGTGCCACCCGGGGGATAGCCGGTGACCCGCAGGGCGACATCCGGCGGCGCAAGCTGGGGTTTACGGAGTCCGCTGGCCTCGGCGAGCCTTCGACGGTCGATCTTCGCGGTGCCGCGCGCAATCACCAGTACCGTGTCGCCGTCCCTGCCCTGGAACAGCAGGGACTTGACGATCCGGCCCTCAGGCACGCCGAGCGCGGCCGCGGCGGCGGGCACGGTCGGCGTCTCCTGTCCTGGATACACCAGCTCCGCGTCGACGGCGTGCGCTCGGAGGTAGTCGGCGAGACGTCCGTCGGGGTCGCGCCGGTGGTGCCGGTCGGCGTCCGGCTCCTGGGTCGCGTCGCCCCCGGCGGGCGCGAGGGGCACCGGCGCTACCTCTCGATGCGGAGCACGCGGGCGCGCAGCGTGGTGGCAGGGGTCTGGATGTCGACCTCATCGCCGACGCGATGGCCGACCAGCGCCCGACCGAAGGGGGATTGGTTCGAGATGCGGCCGGCGGACGGCCGGGCCTCGACCGCCCCGACGATGGTGTAGGTCTCTTCGGTGCCGTCGATCTCAACCGTTACGGTGGAGCCTACCCGCACCGCTGTGACGTCCTGCTCGACCGCGTCGATCACCTGGACGCGCCGCAGGATCTCCTCGAGCTCCCGGATGCGGCCCTCGATGAACCCCTGGTCATGCTTGGCGGCATCGTATCCGGCGTTCTCGCGCAGGTCGCCCTCTTCGCGCGCGGCAGCCAGCACGCGGGTAATTTCGGGTCGGCGGTGGTTGACGAGGTGGTCGTACTCCACCTGCAGGGCCTCGAGCCCCTCGCGGGTGACGGGGATCCTCTCGCGCTGCTGCTGCATGGTGATGGGTAACTCCCCTCCCACGTGCGTATCGTGCCTGACGGTCTGGGCGGTCGACCGGTTCCGGGGTGCGATGGCATGGCGGCGAACTGGGTGGCGCCAGAGGAGACGACGCCGCTCAGCACCGTCGCCCACGTGCTCGGTCCTCGCTCCCGCTGGGCTGGCGCGTCGCCGAGACTCTACACCCCGGCCGTCCTGCGCTGCAACCGCCGTGCCGTGAGCTCCACCGCCTTCGGACAGGGCCGGCGCGTCCGGTCACTCGATGGCCACCGGCGCCACCAGTGAGTAGACCCTGCCGGTGCGCACCAATCCGGCCGCCGCTCGCACCTACTCCGAACCCAACAGGTTGGCGGTGCCACGCTCGTCGTCGTCACCCCAGCGCCCCCAGTTGCCCGGCGCGTCGACATCCTCGGGCCGGCTCATTGCTGCCCCCTCCGCGGGATCCCGTCGTCTCCGATCCCGCGGGATGGTCGATCCCCGAGTCCAGTTCTGTCGAGCCGACCCGCCGGCCCTGACGGCCACCCAACGACAGGCGTCGCGGCTGATACGAAGCTGTCGTGCCGGCAGCCCGATTGACGCACGCTCGTTGCGGATATCGCGGTACGCTGGAGCCAGGAATGCCAAGGGAGGCATCAGCGATGGCCCCAAGACAGAGGACGCAGCTCGGACCGTTCTGGCGAGTGATTGCTGCCTGCGCGATCGCGCTGGTCACGCTCGGTGCGCTGGCACCGCGCGCCGCCATGCCGGCCGCGGCCGCGACGGTCCAGACCGTGCAGAAGTTCGCCACGACCCAGCCGGTCATGGCGCTAACGTTTGACGCGGGCTCGGATCGTGGCTACGCGGCGCAGATTCTGGACATCGCGAAGGCCAAAGGGGTCAAGCTCACCTTCGGCATGACCGGAACCTGGGCGGCGGCGAATCCTGATCTGGTGCAGCGGATGGTCCGTGAGGGCCACCAGCTCATCAACCACTCCTGGGATCACCCGGACTTCACCACGATCTCGTCGGCCGAACGCGCCAGCCAGCTCGACCGGACGGCCGACCTGATCCGGCAGCAGACCGGCGCGGAGGTCATGCCTTACTTCCGTCCGCCGTTCGGCGCCTACAACACCTCGGTGCTGAACGACCTGGCGACGAACGGCTACACGGTCAACGTCATGTGGACTGTTGACACGCTCGGCTGGCAGGGTGCAACGGTGCCGCAGATCACCCAGCGCGTGCTGGACGCGGCCGCTCCCGGAGCGATCGTGCTGATGCACGTCGGGGCCGCGTCTCAGGATGCGAACGCGCTCGGCGGGATCATCGACCAGTTGCGGGCACGCGGTTACAGCTTCGCCACGGTCAAGGACTTCATCGAGGGGCGCGCGTCACCCGAGTACCGGTACTTCCCGGAGACTGGTTTCTGGGTGGCCCATGGCTTTCTGCGCTACTGGGAGCAGTTCGGCGGGCTGGCCGCGTTCGGCTACCCCATCTCCGAGGAGTTCGTCGCCAACGGCGTCACCGTCCAGTACTTCGAGCGCGCCCGCTTCGAGTGGCACCCCGGCGCCTGGCCCGCCCGCTTCGACGTCCTGCTCGGTCGCCTCGGCGTCGAGTCCGCCCAGCACGACGGCCTGCTCGCCACCGCCCCCTTCCAGCCGCTCAGCGCGCAGTCGGATGCCAGCTGCACCTTCTTCCCGCCCACCGGCCACCGCCTGTGCTTCGGCTTCCGCGGCTACTGGCAGACCCACGGCGGGCTGGAGATCCTGGGCTACCCGATCAGC
>DATKRJ010000468.1:0-12775 GCA_035532355.1 Thermomicrobiaceae bacterium
TGACCGCAGTTCGGGTGGCGATGGCGCCGCCCCGGCACGCAGACAGGGGCCGCGCGTTGTTCCTGCACGGCGATCCCGTGTCGCGACGACCGGTCCGTCGTTCGGCGCGCGGTCCTCCCACAGCCCGCGTTACGGTGAAGCACGTCGCTTGGTGTGGCCGAAAGCCAGCTGTGAGTGGGTAACGCATTGAGTTCGGGAGGGATTGGACACGTGTCCTGGAAAGCACTGCGTGCACCGCGTCTGCGTCTCATATTCCATTGCCGCGGCCCTGGCTCTCGCGTTGAGTCTGGGCTCAGCCTTCGTCGCCCTGGGCGATTCGAACAATACCTACTACGCCTGTCTCAACAACGGGGGCTCGATCAACAAGGTCCAGGTGAACCCGAGCAGCACGCCGAGCTGTCCCGGCAATCAGACACTGATCAGCTGGAATCAGCAGGGGCCGCAAGGCGCCACCGGTGCGCAAGGGCCGTCCGGACCATCGGGACCGACCGGCCCACAGGGGGCGACCGGGCCCCAGGGCCTGCAGGGTCCGACCGGGGCGACTGGCCCTCAGGGGCCTTCCGGCCCGCCAGGCCCCTCTGGGCCACAGGGACCGTCCGGCACCACCGGGCCGCAGGGACCAAGCGGTCCACAAGGGCCGCCTGGTCCGCAAGGGGCGACCGGCGCAACGGGGCCGACGGGGCAGACAGGGGCCACCGGCGCAACGGGGCCGTCTGGTCCGCAAGGAGCGACCGGCGCGACGGGAGCGACGGGGCAGACAGGGGCCACCGGCGCAACGGGACCGATGGGACCCCAGGGACCCCAGGGACCGGGCTACATCTCGCGCAGCGGCTCAGTAAACCCTGACGGGACGCCGCAGTTCGCGCCCAATGTGACGATCACGCACACCGGGCTCGGCTGCTACTCCCTGGCGTTCGCGGCGGGCACCTTCACGCCCGGCACGGTCGCCGTGCCGGTCTTCATGCCGGTCGGCGGAGCGGCGGTGACGGCCTTCACCTCCGGCTCGGTTGCCGGCAACGGATCCGTGACGGCAACCGTCTGCTTCTCGAGCGACAGCCTGTTCACGTACACCGTGACTGGACAGTCGTAGTCGCCCGCGACGTGGGCCGCCGACGCTCAACGGCGTCGGCGGCTCGCGTCATGGGGCTCCCGGCGCGGTGATGTTCCAAGAGCGATTTACAGAGGAGTCGGCGGACCTCCGAGTCGGCGTCGGGCATGCGGAGCATGCGCGCGGGGCTAATGGTCTTTGACGAATTAGTCTGGTATACGGCGGCCAGCGCGGGGCGTCCGCGACGACGCCGGCGAGGTCCGCCGCGCGAGGCTAAAGCCGCCGCGCTGCAAGACGAAGCCCACTGAAGGGGCTGGAGCGGGGGCGGGCGGCCGTTTGTATCGACGCATTGTGGCAAAGACCATAAGCCGCCGCGCTGAAGGACGAAGCCCACTGAAGGGGCAGAGCTCCGGACAGTGGTTGCGAGAAATGCTTTAGCGCCGCTGGAAGGCGCGATAGCCCTGACGGGCCAGACGCTGCCGCTCGACGGCGGCGCGGTCGCGGAAGACCCACACCGGCACCAGCCCGCTCGTAAAGCCGCCGACGTGCGCCCAGAAGGCGACACCCGAGGACTGCTGGGTCGCCACGCCGAGCGAGGCCAGCCCGCTGAGGAACTGGGTCGCGAACCAGATCCCGATCACGATGATCGCGGGCACCATCAGCACGGTCACGAAGAAGCCCAGGAAGACGAGTACGCGCACGCCGCCACGCGGAAAGAGGACGAGGTAGGCCGCCAGGATCGCCGCGATGGCGCCGCTCGCGCCGATCATCGGATCGGTGCTCCGCGGCCCCCCGATGAAGGTCTGGGCGATGACCGCGGCCACCCCGCCGAGCAGGTAGAAGACCAGGTAGCGGACGTGCCCCATGGCGTCCTCGACGTTGTCGCCGAAGATCCACAGGAACAGCATGTTACCGCCGATGTGGAGCCAGCCGGCGTGGATGAACATGGCGGTGAAGATCGTCGCCCAGGCCGGGATGGGCGCGTTGGTGGCGGCTGGGACTCCCTGGGCAATGGCCGCGGGCACCGCGCCGTAGCGGTGGATGAACTGATCGAGTGCCGACGACGGCAGCGACAGCTCGTAGAGGAACACCAGCACGTTCAGCGCGATGAGACCCAGATTCACGACGGGGAATGAGCAGCGGCCGCGGTTGTCGTCACCGATCGGGAGCATGCCGCTGCCTCCCCGCTGACGCTACGGCCGGACAGTCCACCGGGTCGTCGACGGCGGCCGGTGGAGCACGGCGCGCAGCGTCGAGCCGGCGACCGCCGCCACGGACCATCGCGACGGGCGGCCGCTCAGACGGCGATCAGGCGTTCAGCGCTGTCCGCCGATCCCGCCGACCAGACCGCCAAAGAGCTCGCGGGTCGACGAGGTCGCCCAGCGCGTCAGCTCCCGTCGCGTCTCGGAGCCACTGCGTGGGGCGAAGAGGATGCCGACCAGGATCCCGCAGGTCATGAACTTGAGTGCCGTGCGCATGCGGCTCAGCATCGGGAATCTCCCTCCAGTTGCCCGGTGACGTCCGGGCTACGGCGTCTTTCAGATCGATTGTCTGCCCGACGGCGCCCTGGGCGCGATGAATCGCGCCCCACCACACGACGAGGCGAGCCTATGCGGTCAAGGCCACTCCACGTCGCTCTAGAGTGCGTCGTCGCCCGCGTGTTCCGGACGGGGAGCGTCGGCGACATCCTCCGGCCCGGCCTCGCTCGTCACCGGCGGCAGAAGCGCGGTGTCCTCGGCCCCGACCGGCTGGACGGCTTCTTTGGCCTCGCGGACCGGCTGGACGGCGGGCGCGGTGAACGGAACCGGCGCGACCGCGGCGGCCGGCACGGGCAGCTCGGTCTCCTCGGCCATGCCCAGTGCTTGACGGCCCTGCTCGACCAGGTCGCGCGAGCGCTCCTGTGCCAGGGAAGACAGTCCCCGCACACGCTCCTGCAGTTCGCGGCCGCGCTCGGTCAGCTCGGCACGCACGGAATCGCCGGAGCGGGGGGTCAGCAGGAGCGTCGCCACCGCGCTGGCCACGGCGCCGAGCACCGCTCCAAAGACGAACGCACCCTCGTGGCGGTCTCCAGCCATATCGCCTCCCTTCGCAGCCACCAGCACGCGCCGCGCGCGTCGCCCTCCGGCACATGGTAGCAGAAGCAGGAGTGAGCGCCCCTGGCAGGCGCTGTATCAATCCTCATGCCAGGCTCGGTCTACAGCCCGAGGGCACTCCGGGAGCGCGGCGCCCCGTCCACGGGCGGCGGCAAACGCTGTGCTATGATCGCGGACGCGCAATTGGACCGACGGCGGCCGCTGGAGCCGCCGCGCCACGTCAGGGGTGATGGATGGACATTCACGAGTACCAGGCCGCCGAGATCCTGCAGGGTTACGGGATCCCGGTCAACGCAGGGGTCGTCTGCACGACCCCGGACGAGGCCCGGTCGGCCGCCGATCGACTGGGCGGAACGGTGGTAGTGAAGGCGCAGGTCCACATCGGCGGCCGCGGCAAGGCCGGTGGCGTCAAGCTGGCCCGCTCACCGGAGCAGGCAGGCGAGGCCGCTTCCCAGATCCTCGGCATGGACATTCGCGGCCACACGGTCCACAAGGTGCTCGTCGTGCCTGGGGTCGACATCCAGCGCGAGTACTACCTCGGCGTGGTCGTCGATCGAGCGGCGCGCGGCGTCACGGTCATGGCGAGCAGCGCCGGTGGGGTCGAAATCGAGCAGGTGGCACGCGAAACACCGGAGAAGATCCATCGCGAACTCGCCGATCCGCTGCTCGGCCTGCACGACTTCCAGGCGCGGCGCGCCGCCTTCGCCCTCGGGATCGAGCCGAAGCTGGTCAACGGCTTCGCGACGATCGCCAAGCAGCTCTACGACGCCTTCGTCCGCTCCGACGCGTCGCTGGCCGAGATCAACCCGCTGGTGCTCACCGGTGACGGCAGCTGGAAGGCACTCGACTCGAAGATCACCATCGATGACAGCGCGCTGCCGCGGCACCCGGACTTTGCCGGCCTGCGCGACCTGGCCGAGGAGAATCCGACCGAGATGGAAGCCCGCGCCGCCGGCATCAATTTCGTCAAGCTCGATGGCAACATCGGCTGCATGGTGAACGGGGCCGGCCTAGCGATGGCGACGATGGACGCCGTCAAGCGCTACGGCGGTGAGCCGGCCAACTTCCTCGACGCGGGCGGCGGCTCGAACGCCCAGCAGGTGGCGACCGGGCTGCGGCTGATCCTCTCCGACCCGAAGGTGCAGGCGGTGCTGGTCAACATCTTCGGCGGGATCACCCGCTGCGACGTGGTCGCCCGCGGGCTGCTGACGGCCATTGACGCGATCAAGCCCAGCCAGCCATTCGTGATCCGGCTGGTTGGGACCAACCAGGTCGAGGGGCGGCAGATCCTGGCGGACGCCGGGATGACCGCCGTCGACACGATGCAGGAGGCGGCCCAGCAGGTGGTCGCCGCGGCACGCAGCGCCGCGTAGCGTCGGGAGGGATTTCGTGAGCATTCTGGTCGGCAACCAGACGCGCCTGGTCGTACAGGGCATCACCGGTCGCGAGGGATCGTTCCATGCCCAGCAGATGCTCGAGTACGGCACGAACGTGGTCGGCGGCGTGACGCCGGGCGGCGCGGGCAAAGACGTCCAGGGCATCCCGGTTTTCAACACCATGAGCGACGCCGTGGCCGCGACCGGCGCGAACACGTCGATCATCTACGTCCCGGCGCGCTTTGCCCCCGACGCGATCTACGAGGCGGTCGACGCGGGCATTGCGCTGGTCGTGTGTATCACCGAGAACATCCCGACGCAGGACATGGTGCAGGTCTACCGCCAGGTCAAGCAGGCCGGCAGCCGGCTGATCGGGCCGAACTGCCCGGGTCTGATCTCCCCCGGACAGGCCAAGATCGGCATCATGCCGGGCTACATCCACCGGCCCGGGCCGGTCGGCCTGGTCTCCCGGAGCGGCACCCTCACCTACGAAGTGGTCAACGCGCTGACCGAGGCCGGGCTCGGGCAGACGACCGCGGTCGGCATCGGCGGCGACCCGATCATCGGCACGTCGTTCGTGGACCTGCTCGAGATGTTTCAGAACGACCCCGAGACAGAGGCGATCGTGATGATCGGCGAGATCGGCGGGACCGACGAGGAGGTCGCGGCAGACTACATCAAAGCGCACGTGACCAAGCCGGTGGTGGGCTTCATCGCCGGACGGACGGCACCCCCGGGGAAGCGTATGGGCCACGCCGGAGCGATCATCTCCGGCGGGCGCGGCACGGCGGCGGAGAAGATCGCGGCGCTGAACGCGGCAGACGTGCCGGTGGCCGAGAGCTCAGCGGAGGTTGCCGAGCTCGTGCGCGAGCGGCTCGGCTAGCGGCCTCCGGCGCCTGCCGTGGCGCGCGCGGGGCTGAGTCCGCGCGGCTGCCCCTCGCGCGGGGCTAAAGCCGCCGCGCTGAAGGACGAAGCCCACTGAAGGGGCTGGGAGGACAGGGGCGCGGGGCACGAGCGGGCGGCCGTGGTACCGACGTAGTGTGGCAAAGACCATAAGCCGGCTCATCTGCCAATTTACCCTGACGGGGCGGGTCGAAATCGCCCACGTTCTCCATCCCGCGCCGGGTCACGGTGGGACTCAAGACTGTGGATGATCTTCTCACGCGCCAGATCGACTACTACCGGGCGCGGGCACCGGAGTACGACGAGTGGTTCGAGCGGCGCGGCCGCTACGACCAGGGACCGGAGTTGAACCGGACCTGGTTTGAGGAGGCCGCGGCAGTCCGATCGGCCCTCCGTGATCTCGGCCACGTCGGCGACGCGCTGGAGCTGGCGGGCGGCACCGGCATCTGGACCGCGGAACTGGCCGGCATGGCCGAGCGGGTCACCGTCGTCGACGCCTCGCCCGAGATGATCGCCATCAACCGCGCACGGGTCGGCTCCGAGCGCGTCCGCTACGTGCAGGCCGACGTCTTCGCCTGGGAGCCCGAGCGGGCGTACGACCTGGTCTTGTTCGGCTTCTGGCTGTCGCACGTGCCGCCCGAGCGCCTGGACGGCTTCCTGGAGAAGGTCGCGCGGGCCACCCGACCGGGCGGTCATCTCTTCGTGGTCGACTCGCGCCCGGACCCGACCTCCACGTCGGCGGACCAGCCGCTGCCCGGCGCCGATGCGACCACGATGACGCGGCGCCTCAACGACGGACGGTCGTTCACCATCGTCAAGATCTTCTACGAACCCGCCGCGCTCGCCGCCCTGCTGGAGAGCCATGGCTTTGACGCCGACGCACGGGCGACCGAGCACTACTTCGTGTATGCCTCGGCCGGCCGCCGCTGAGCGGGTGCCGGGCGCGAAGGGGGACGCCGTGAGCGCGCACGACGGGCTGGTCGCGGAGCTGATCGTCACCGGGCGCCTGGCGGGGCTGCGTGGGCTGCTCTGGGGGACCGGCGGCAATCTCAGCGCCCGCCTCGATGGCGAACGCTTCCTGATCACGGCGACGGGCACCACGCTCGACGCGCTGACGCCGGAGGATCTGGTCGTGTGCGAGGTCGAGGGCTCACGCGCGGACACACCGCAGACCGCCTCGAGCGAGGTTCAGGTCCACCGCCGCATCTACCAGCGACGGAGCGACGTGGCCAGCGTGATCCACCTCTCGCCGTTCTACGCGACGCTGGTCGCCTGCCAGGAGGTAGCGCTGCCCACCGACCTCATCCCCGAGTCGATCCTCTACCTGCGCGAGATCGCGCGGATCCCCTACGTCGCGCCGGGGACCGACGCGCTCGGCGTGGCCGTCGCGGAGGCGCTCGGTGAGGGGACGACCGTGCTGATGGGCAACCACGGGCCCGTCACCGTCGGCGCGAACCCGGCGGAGGCGCTGCGGCGCATGGAGACGGTCGAGTTCCTCGCGCGACTGGTGGTCACGGCCGGTGCAGCCGGGATCGTGCTCCGCGGCGTCGGCTCGACGGCAGCCGAGGCGCTGCGCCGGAGCGTCTATGGATCCTGACGACGGTCGTCCGGATCGGTGACTCGCATCTCCCGACGAAACTGGTCATAGAGATCGAACCCCTGGTCCGCGGCACCCGGGCGGAACCCTCCGGCCGCGGGCGAGCCCAGCGTCGGGTGAAGCAGTCGCTCGGCAATCGCCCGCACCGGCGCGTGTGGGCTGCGCGCGGCGGCCAGTGCCACCAGCGGTGAGCGGTGGCGGGACCAGAGCAACGCCGCCGCGGCCGTCGCCACTGCCTCGGACGGGTCCAGGACCAGTTCGGCTAGCAGTCTCTCGACCTGCTCCATCGCCAGCTGCTCCCCGAGCGCGAGCACGGCGCTCTCCCGCGCCGGGAGCGGCGCCGACTCGTCGTGCGCCAGGGCTGTCGCGTCGGACGTCGCGGTCACGGCATCGTCGGTGAACGCCGCGTCCCAGGCCGCCGTCCGCGCGCGCTCGGCCGGGTCGCGCACCCATCGGGCCAGGCTATCGAGCAGCAGATCGGGCGCTTCCTCGGCCGCCAGGTCGGCCGCGATGCCCCGCGTCTCGTCGTCGGGATCCGCGGCGCCCAGGGCGATCAACTCGCGGCGCTCCGCGGCGGGCAGCGCGGCGGGCGGGAAGCGATCGACAAGCAGCAGGTAGAGCGTGGTCTCGCGGGCGAGGGCATCTCCGGCAGCGAATACTCGCGTGGCCGCCGCGACGACCGGGGCTGGACCCCGCGACGCCAGGTGCTCCCAAAGCGCGGCGGCGGCATTGCTGCCGGCCAGGAATGGAGCCGCGTCCAGGAGCACCGACCTGGAGAGACGAGCGACGACCGCGGCGGTGGTCCGATCCCGGTGCATCGCCGAGTAGTCGTCCGGAAATGCCAGCAGGCGCTCCGCCAGCGCGGCCGCCGCCGCCGCGGGCAGGTACGGCAACAACGCCCGGCGCAGCCAGCGCCGAGCCACGCGGTCGGGCAGCAGCCGGGAGATGGCTGCCTCTCGGTCCGTCGGGTCGAGCTCGGCCAGCCGACGCGGGAGTTGATCGGGGACGTGATCGGGATCGGCCTCGAGGGCCCTGTAGAGCGCCTCGACCAAGCTCGGGGTGCTCGTACGCGCCTCCGATTCGTGCAACTGGTCATGCCGCGCGACAACGCGCGATCCGCGTCATCGGGGACGAGCCTGAGGATAACGCAGCACCGCTTGATTCTGCCGCCCGAGGGGTATATAGATGGGCTGAGACGTCGATCGAGAATGCGGAGCCGGGGCTGTTGCGCGATCGCCGAGCCGGCACCGTCCACGCGGTTCAGCGCGGCGCGTTCACCCCGGCCCCGTCAACCAGGTCCTGGAGGACGATCATGAAGAGCCGCCGCGGACGCGCGCTGCGGGAGGACGTCGAGACCGCCCACGGGGGGCGTACACTGCGTCGGACTCGCCCCACCGCGCCGGACGTGGACGAAGCTCGCTTGGTCTGGGAGCCGGTTGTCTGCCCGGGATGCGGCATCGAACACCCCGATACCGTCTCGGTACGACTCCGGCGTTCGGGCCCAGAGATCGAGGCTCGTTGCTCCGATTGCGGAGCGGTAGCGGCGCGCTACACCGTGGGGGTCTGGAGCGCCTGACCGCTCGCGGGCCGGCTCGGTCGGCGAGGGAACCCGACCCCGACGTGCCGCCCGGCGTCATCCGTGATGCGCCTCGGGTACACTTGGCAGGGAGCTTGCGGGTCCCGCCGGGCGACCGGGGTTGCGCGGCGCCCTCACCCGCCACACGATCTCCCGTAGCGCTCCTGAGCTGATGGAAGCGAACGACAGAGCCAGTGGTGCTCGCTGAGCGACCAACCGAGGAGACGGTGCGGGCGGCCGGAAGGTTCGCGGCACGCGCCAGATGGATCGACGGGCTGGCGCTCGCGCTGCTGCTCGTCTGCACCGTCGTGCTGAACTGGCCGGCGCTGGCCAGCAAGGACTCCCTCCCCGGTAGCGGCCCCGAGTCCGACCTGTGGGTCACCTCCTGGGGCAACGCCGCCTACCTCAAGCAGGCGGTCGCCCTGACGCACAGCATCCCGCTGTGGAACCCCCACACGATGAGCGGCCGCCCGTTCGCGGGCGACCCGCTGGCGGCGATCTTCTATCCGCCGATGGAGCTGGTCCACCTCCTCACGCTGCGCGACTTCTTCCTGCTCGTCATGATGGCCCACATGGTCCTCGCGGGGTTCGGCGCGTATGCGCTGGCGCGGCGGGGGGTGGGACTGGGGCCGGGCGCGGCGCTGCTGACCGCCGTGGCCTTCATGTGGAGCCCGCGCTTCGTCGGGCACTACGGTGCCGGGCATCTGACCATGATCATGGCGGCGGCCTGGCTGCCCTGGGTCGCGCTCGGGCTGGTCCTCGCCATTCGGGAGAACGCGATCTGGACCGCCCCGGCCGGGTTCGCCTTCGGGCTGGCCATCCTCGCCGGCCATCCGCAGGTTGCCTTCTACCATGTGCTGATGATCGGCGGTCTGACCCTGGGCGGGATCGTCTGGGCGGCCGCACGGGAGCGGACTCGACGGGATCGGCTGCTCGCCGCGCTGCGGGTGGTCGGCATCGCCGCCGCGACCGGCGTGATCGGCGCGCTGATCGGCGCGGCGCTCATCGTGCCGGCGCTCCAGTTCACGGGTGTCTCACTGCGCCAGAGCGGACTCGGCATCCAGGATCGCCTGCCGTTCACCTGGGTGTTCCAGTACCTGACCATGGTCCCGACGCCGACGTCCCCCCACGGCGGTCCGTCGCAGGAGCTGACCTTCGCCCCCGGCATCGGCGTGCTGCTACTGGCGCCGCTCAGCTTCTTCCGCCGGCGCTGGCTGGCGCTGGGCCTGTTCGCCGCCGTGCTGGCGTGCCTCATCATCGCCGTCGGCGCCCGCACTCCGGTGCTGCCGTTGCTGGCGGCCCGCCTGCCCGGGTTCGGCTACTTCCGCGCCCCCGCCCGCGTCTGGTTCCTGGCCGAGGTCGCGCTGACGATCATGGCGGGGCTCGGCTTCGAGGTGCTGCTGTCCGGGCGCCCGGCGTTGCGCGTCCTCCAGGTCGCCATGATCGCGCTGCTGGCGGCCAATCTGTGGCAACTCGACCAGCCGCTGCTGAATATCAATCCAAGCGGACCCGGCCACGAACCGCTCGCCATCGAGCAGGCCGCGGTCAAGTTCGCCGGCGGGCAGCAGGTCTACGGCGTGCAGCGGAACGTCCGGCAGGCGATTACCTCCCAGCTCGGACTGGACCTTGCCGACGGGCAGGATCCACTGCAGATTGCGAGCTACGCCGACTTCATGCGCCTGGCCGGCGGCTACAAATTCGATGGCTACGCGCTGGCGATCCCGCCATTCGAGGTCTACGACAAGGGCTGGCCGACGAGCCAGCAGGCCCAGCCGGACGCCTACCTGCTGGGGCTGCTCAACGTGGGGGTGGTACTGTCGCGCCACCAGCTCTACGACACGGACCTGGTTCAAGTGGACCGGGTCGACGGCACTTTCGTCTACCGGAACAGGGCCGTGCTCCCCCGCGCCTTCCTGGTGTCGGCAGACCTCGGCCGGACAATCAGCGGCCTCGACGTTGCCCACTTCGCCACGCTCGGCATCAGCGGCGCGGTGGTGCCCGATGCGAGAGCCGGCACGTCGTCCGTGGCGGTGAACCCGTCCGGTGAGCTGGCGGTGACCGTGAACGCCAGCGAAAACGCCTTCCTGGTCGTGGGCAACCCCTGGTACCCAGGGTGGCAGGCGAAAGTCGACGGGCACCCCGCGACGCTGGTGAAGGTCGGGGGCGTGATCGAGGGCGTGGCCGTCCCCGCCGGGAACCACATGGTGGAGATCGTCTACCGCCCAATCGCGGTCTGGCTCGGCCTGACGCTCTGCCTGCTCGGCCTGCTGGTGACCGCGGGCTGGACGGCCTGGTTCGCCCACCGCAGCCGGCGCGGTCGCGCGCTGCTCTCGTAGCGTGTCTGCCCGGCGACAGGCAAGATCTGCGATAGTAGACAATGGGCGTGACGAGGCGACTTGTCGGGACGCGGCCACACCCGTGGCGATACGGGGCGTTGACAAGGGTCGAACCCGAGGCTGACGAGACTGCGATCGGAGCGCGGACGATGACCCTTTCAGGACAGTTGGCCGAGTTCGTGGCGGGGACGCGGTTCGCCGACCTGCCCGACGACGCCGTGTCGATGGCCAGGCGCTCGGTGCTGGACTGGCTCGGCTCAGCGCTGCGTGGCGGCACAACCGAGCCGGCCCGCATCACGCGGGAGGTCGCGACGCGGTCGATGCCCGGCGGGGAGGCGACCGTGCTGACGGGCGGCGCGACGCTGTCGGCGCTCGGCGCGGCACTCGCCAACGGGGCGGCTTCCCACGTCATCGAGCTCGACGACCTCCACCAGGCCTCGACCTTTCACCCGGCGGCGCCGATCATCCCGGCGGCCCTGGCGATGGCCGAGCGTGAGGACGGCGACGGCCGGACGCTCCTGCTCGCGCTGGTGCTGGGCTACGACGTGGGCATCCGCGTCGCCGAGGCCGTCAACCCATCGCACTACCGCTACTGGCACCCGACGGCGACCTGCGGCGTGTTTGGCGCGGCGGCGGCGGCGTGTACGGTCCTTGGCCTCCCGGCCGCGCAGGTCGCGCACGCCCTCGGCAGTGCCGGCACCCAGGCCGGCGGACTGTGGGAGTTTCTGGCCGATGGGGCCATGTCCAAGCACCTGCACGCCGGCATGGCGGCTCACGACGGCATCCTCTCGGCCGACCTGGCGGCGGCAGGGTTCACCGGCGCCTCGCGCATCCTCGAGGGCCCACGCGGCTTTTTCGCGGCGACGTCCACCTCCGCCGATGCCTCCCGCATCACCGATCGACTCGGTACCCACTTCAAGGTCGTCGAGAACGGCTTCAAGTGCCACGCCTGCTGTGGCCACACCCACACCGCCGTCGACGCAGCGCTGGTGCTGCGGGAGCGAATCGACGGCCGGCAGGTCGCCGTGGTGGAGATCGACACCTACCGGGTGGCGCTCGACATCACCGACAAGCCCGCCCCCCACACGCCCTACGAGGCCAAGTTCAGCATCCAGTACGCGGTCGGCATGGGCCTGCTCGACGGCCGGGCCGGGCTGGAGCAGTTCGATCCCGACCGGCTGACCGCGCCGGACATCCGCGACCTACTCGCCCGGACGACGGCGCGCGCCTCGGACGACTTCACGGAGGGTTACCCCCGGACCTGGGCGTCGCGCGTGCGGGTCAGGCTGACCGATGGCACCACGCTGGATGAGACGGTCGGGCAGCCCAAGGGGATGCCGGCCAACCCGCTGTCCGACGGCGAGGTGGCGGCGAAGTTCCACGACCTGGCCGACCCCGTCATCGGCGTCACGACGGCGGACCAACTGGAGGCGGCGGTGGACCGGCTCGCCGAGGGTATATCGGTGACCGAGCTCATCCGGCCACTGTCGATCCGGCACGCGGCAGTCTGAGCGCGAGGTCGAAGGCGTGGCGGACGACGATTCCGGTCCGAACGCGGACCTCACCAGGTCGCGGGAGCCGGGACGGCGGGAGCCCAGCGCGCTGGTCCTCGTCACCGGATCGCCGGGAGCCGGCAAGACCACGCTCGCCCGGGCCGTCGCGGCCAAGCTCGGCCAGCCGCTCTTGACCAAGGACGACATCAAAGAGACGCTGGCCGACAGCCTCGACGTCGCCGGCGCCGAGTGGTCCCAACGCCTGGGGGCGACGAGCTTCGTCCTGCTGGCGCGACTGGCTGTGCACCTGCTCGACGCGGGTGTCTCTCTCGTCTGTGAGGGCAACTTCGCGC
>DATKRJ010000469.1:0-10829 GCA_035532355.1 Thermomicrobiaceae bacterium
CGTCGAACCGGTGCGTCGCGCCCTCGGCGTCGGGGAGCGTGAACTCTGGTGCCCTGGTCCCGGTCTCCACCGGCATACTCGTGAGCTCCTTCCCCCGCTGCTCCGGGAAACCGCCTCGGCTCTGTTCGGCACCGGATTTTCGGCCGTTTTGTTCAACGTCCGGCTACCGGGACGCATTCCGATGACCACCACACCAGCAGGTCGCCGCATCCGCGCCGCGGGACGACGAACCGGCACGATCGGCTACAGCCGGGGAAGACCCAGTCCGGTGGCGTCCCGAACGCGCGCCATCTTGGGGACGGCGACCGCTCGCGCCCGCTCGGCGCCGTCGGTCAGAATGCGGACGACCGCGTCGGGGTGTGCGGTCAGGTCATTCAGGTGCACCTGGATCGGCGCCAAGCCCTCGACCACGACCTCGGCAAGTTCGCGCTTGAAGTCGCCATAGCCCTTGCCGGCATAGCGCGCCTCAATCTCTGGGATCGGGATGTCCGTAAAGAGGTGGTAGATCGTGAGCAGGTTGGAGATGGCCGGCTTGTGAACCTCGTCGTAGCGGATCTCACTGCCGGAGTCCGTCACCGCGCGCCGGATCTTGCGCCGGATCTGCTCGGGCGTGTCGCGCACCTCGATACGGCTGCCCGGGCTCGGGTCGCTCTTGCTCATCTTCCTGGCCGGATCCTCGAGCGACATGATCCGCGCCCCGGCCTGCTTGATGTCGGGCTCGGGCACGAGGAACGTCTCACCGAAGGTGTTGTTGAAGCGGATGGCGACGTCGCGGGTCAACTCGATGTGCTGCTTCTGGTCCTCGCCGACCGGCACCAGCGATGTGTCGTAGAGCAGGATATCGGCCGCCTGGAGCACGGGGTAGAAGAGGAGCCCGGCGCCAATCCGCTCCTGTCCCTTGGACTTGTCCTTGAACTGCGTCATCCGCCGCAGCTCGCCCACGGTCGCCAGCGTGCCGAGCATCCAGGCCAGCTCGCTGTGCTCGCGGACGTCGGACTGGACGAAGAGGATGGAGCGCTTGGGATCGATCCCGGCCGCCAGCAGCACGCTGGCGAGCTCCAGGGTACGCCCGCGCAGCCCGGCCGAGTCGTAGGGGAGCGTCATCGCGTGCAGGTCGACGATGCAGAAGACGTTGTCGTACAGATCCTGCTGGCGGACCCAGTTGCGGATCGCCCCGAGGTAGTTGCCGAGATGGACGTCTCCGGTCGGCTGGATTCCGGAGAAGACGCGGGGTCGCTGGTCCGCCACTGTCACGCTACCCCTCTCCAGGCTGGTGTGATCCGCTATGCTCCGCCGGTTGGGTTGACGCGTCGTGCTCCCAAACCGGGCCCACGAATCCTAGCACACCCCGCCGCGGTCCCCGGGCTCGCGCGCGGGGGCGCTCCCGGCCCTCGGTTATACTTGAGCCGCGGGCCCACCTGGGGGATTGGTGTGATTCGGAACCGAAAACGCATCCCCTTGCCGCCGACTATCCGTATATTGAGGTGCGACGCGCTGCACCGGATGCGTGATCGAGGCGTTGTCCGGCATGAGCGCTGATCTCCGCCAGCTGCCCGACGACGAGCTCGTCCGCCGGATGGCCGGGGGAGAGGTCGAGGCGCTCGACATCCTGTACGACCGCTACGCGCGCGCGGTGTACGCGTTCGCCGTGCGGATTGTCGGCGACGGGTTGCTGGCCGAGGAGGTCCTCCAGGAGGCGTTCGTGCGCGCGTGGCAGCAGGCCGAGCGGTTCGAGCTGGCGCGGGGCAGCTTCGCCAGCTGGCTGCTCAGCATCACCCACAACCTCGCAATCGACGAGGTGCGCAAGCGCCAGCGACGACCCCAGCGCGCGACGTCCGTGGACATCGCCGACCTCCTCCAGGGCGAGGTCGACACGTCGGTCGACGTCGAGGAGGCAGCGGAGGCCGCCGAGCTGCGCTCCCGGATTCAAACGGCCATGGCGACCCTGCCGGACGCCCAGCGGCGAGTCATCGAGCTCGCCTACTTCGACGGACTCACCCAGCGGGAGATCGCCGACTTCCTCGACGAGCCACTCGGGACCATCAAGACGCGCATGCGTCTCGGAATGCACAAATTGCGGGACCTGCTCGCTGCGGAGGAGGGTGCGCAGCGCTGATGCTGGACGGGAGCGGCCACGTCGACGGGGAGATCGCGGCCTACGTCCTCGGTGCGCTGGAGCCCGAGGAGGTCGAGGCCGTTGAACTGCACCTCGAGACCTGTCAGGACTGCCGCCTACTGTTCGAGCGGCAGCGCGCGGTCGTCGGCCTGCTCCCCTACGTCGCCGACCCCCAGCCGGTGCCGGCGCGCGTTCGCCGCGGTCTCCGCGACCGGATCACCCAGCGACAACCCGTCCCGGTCGCGACCGGGCGCCGGCGCCCGGCGCTGCTCGCCCGGATCGGCTGGGTCGCGGCCGTCTCGGCGGCGGTCATCGCCGGGATCTTCGCCTGGCACGGCTATCAGATGCAGGCCGAGATGCGGCAGAAGGATAGTCAGCTGACGGTCCTGAAGCAGAACCAGCACACGCTGACCGGCGTCGTCGGGTCCCCCGGCGGCATCATCACCACACTCCAGGGCACCGGCGCGGCCTCGACCGCTCAGGGCGGTGTAATCCTCGATCCGACGCGCAACGCCGCGCTCGTCGTCGTCGACGGCCTGCCACGCCCGGTGGCCGGCGACGCCTACGTCGTCTGGATGGTCAAAGGCGGGCACCACGTCAACGCCGGCGTACTCCCGGTCGACGATCAGGGCCACGGTCAGCTCTACATTACCCCGCCCGACGCCCTGACCACCTACGACCAGATTCTGGTGACCGAGGAATCCGGCGCTCTCGCCAGCGCCCCGCGTGGCTCGACCCTGCTGGCCGCCCACGTGGGCAAGTAGCGCGGCGCCGCTCGCTCACCCGTCAGATCACGATGCGCCCGTTCTCCATGAAGAGCTGCCCGTCGAATCGCACCTCGCTCTGCCGCCGCAGGTCGCAGACCATGTCCCAGTGCAGCGCGGACTGGTTGCGCGCTCCTGTCTGCGGGTATCCGGCACCGATCGCCAGGTGCATGGTACCGCCGATCTTCTCGTCGAAGAGCGTGTTCCCCGTGTAGCGGGTGATGCCCCGGTTAGTCCCAAAGGCAAACTCGCCGAGCCGACGCGCGCCCTGGTCGGTATCCAGCGCGGCCAGCAGGAAGTCCTCACCCGCCGCCGCCGTGGCGCGTACCACCCGCCCACCCTCGAACCAGAGCTGGACGTCCTCGACCTTGCGCCCGCCGACCGTGGACGGGAAGCTGAAGCGGACGTGCCCCTCCACGGAATCTTCGACCGGGCCGGTGAAGATCTCGCCGTCTGGGAAGTTGTGGCGTCCGTCGGCGTTGATGAACGTGCGGCCGGCGACGCTCAGGTGCAGTTCGGTGTCCGGCCCCAGCACGTACGCGTCGCGCTTGTCGGCCAGCCAGTCGACCATCCGCTGCTGATCCGCCGACTGCGTCCGCCACGCATCGGCGGGATCGGCCGCACCGAGCAGCCCGGCCCCGAAGACGAACTCCTCGTACTCCTCCAATGACATCTCGGCGTCCTGCGCATAGGCCTCGGTCGGGAACAGCGTCAGACACCAGGCCAGCTGGCCCTGCGCCGCGCGCTCCAGGTAGCGCTGCTGGAGATCCGTCCGCGCGCGCCGGAAGGTCTGCTGCCGCTCGGCGCTGACCCCCGCCAAGTCACGCGTGTTCGTCTCGCTCAGGATGCTCAGCACCGCGTCGACCTGCTCGGGCACCAGGCGCTCCACCGGGCTGACGTACTGGAGCTGCTCGTCACTTGCCAGGCGCAGGAAAGCCGGACGCAGTCCCGGCGGAGCCAGCAGCACCATCGGGTGGGCACCGCGCGCCAGCACGCGCAGGTATGCCGCGCGAATCAGCGGCTCGGCCACGGGTTCGCCGGTGATCGCTACCAGCTGACCGGGCTGCACATCGAGCGAGTACGCGACCACGGTCTCGGCGAGCGCCTCGATGCGGGCGTCGGCCATCAACGTCTCCTTCGTCGTGGACGGCTCCCCCCTCGGGGAGCTACCGAGGGCATCATGGGCCCGCCCGGCACGTGGGGCAAGCGGCACGGTATCGAACGCCGCCGCTCACCTGCCGGCCGGGCCATCATCACCGCTGCGACCCGCTGCGTCGGAGCCGGTCCCCCGGGGATGGACCACGGACGCGCGCCTTCGGCGGCGTACCGAGCCCGACGGTGCCTTGACCGCGTCCGCCGCGCGGCCAATGATTGGCATGACGGACAGGCCGCTCGCGGGAGCGGACGCCGCGAGTCGTCGGACAAGGAGCACGCAGCGTGGACCGCACCCACATCGTCCGCTTCCGGCGCGATGGTCGGCCGGTCTGGGGAATGCTCGAGGACGGCGTCGTCCACGCCGCCGAGGGCGATCCGTTTACCGGCCTGCGTCGCGGGTCCGCGGTCGGCCCGATCGAGGAGGTTGGCCTGCTGGCGCCGGCCGATCCGAGCAAGATCGTGGCGATCGGGCTCAACTACCTGGACCACATCACGGAGGATGCCCCCGACTTTCAGCAGCCGGAGAACCCCATCATCTTCCTCAAGCCACCGAGCTCGGTGATCGGTTCCGGCGATGCCATCGTGCTGCCGGCCGGTGCGGAGCAGGTCGACACGGAGGCCGAGCTCGCGGTCGTCATCGGGCGCCGAGCTCGCCACGTGCGCGCCGAGGACGCCTACGACTACATCCTTGGGCTCACGTGCTCCAACGACGTCAGCGCCCGCGACTACCAGTTCACGGACGGACAGTGGGCGCGGGCCAAGGGCTTCGACACCTTCACTCCGCTCGGACCTTCCATCGCCACCGGCGTCCGTGCCGACAGCCTGGCGATCGTCAGCCGTCTCAACGGCGAGGTGAAGCAGCACTCCTCCACGGACAAGCTACTCTTCGGCGTGCCCGCGCTGGTCGAGTTCATCAGCCGCGTCATGACGCTGGAGCCCGGCGACGTAATCATGACCGGTACCCCGGCGCATCCGCCACGCATGCACGCGGGCGACGTGGTCGAGGTCGAGATCGCGGAGGTCGGAACGCTGCACAATCCCGTGGTGGCGGATCAGCGGCCCGCATAGCGGGGACGGGTTGGGGAGTCGAGCTGCTCTACCTGCGGTGGCTCGTTCGTCTCATGCACGAGTCGAGGTCACGGCTGCCGGTCGGTGGCCGCCGCCGGCCATCCTGACATCGACGTGTCGCCCGGCTCCCGCGCATCAGGAACGACCCCAGCGGCCGCTCTTTCCCGGCGTCGACCGTCGGTGGCGAAACGCCTCGTCGAGCAGCGCGGCGACCTCATCCGGGCCGAGGAACTCGTGGAAGCGGCGGAACTGACCACCCGCCGCGCCGGCCCGGTGCCGGCGCCCGCCGACGACGACTCCGTCGTCCAGCTCCGATACCGTGATCGCCTCCGCCTGGTCAGTGTCGAGCCGCCAGCCGAGCGCCCGGAGGAAATCCTCGTAGCCGGTCGGGAACAGCGCCTGCCGGCCCGACTTCTCCGGCGCCCGGGAGGATCGGGTGCCGATTGCCGAGGCCACGAGAAAGGTGAAGTCGCGATCGGCGAATTCGAGCGCCTCCTGCGCGCGGGAGCCGTCCGGGGTCGCCACCACCAGGAAGCCCCCGTCGACCTCCAGCACGTTCGGGAAGCGATAGCCGTGGACATCGAGCTGGTGCCCGATCGTACGCAGACGGTTCTGGTACGTCGGCTCCAGCAGCTGCGGCGGGACGTTGTCCGGAACGGAGGCCACCGATGTGCTCGACGAAGGCAGGTGGCGCAGGATCTCCTCGACGCGGCGCGCGGCGACGTCCGCGATCCCGGGGGCAATTGGCAGGTAGTCGGTGACGCCGGCCCGGAACGCGGCGATCGCCGCCTGCTCGGAGCCGGCATTGGAGAGCATCACCACCGGCAGGGAAGGCGCGCGCTGGTGAATGCGGACCAGCGCCTGGAGCCCATCCATCCCGGGCAGGCGGTACGCCAGGAGGCAGGCGTCGCAGGCGTTGTCGGCCAGCCACTCGAGCGCCGCCTCGGCGCTGGCCACCCGATCGGGCCGCGTGAACAGGCGCGCCTGCAGTGCCTGGGCAAGCTGCTGCGCTCGCATGATGTCGCTCTCGACGAGCAGGATTCGCGCCTGAGCCATGGTCGCTGCCCGTCACTCCACCGCCGCCCGCGGTCGCGGAGCGCGCCCCGCCGAGCCGTCCTTCCGCGGCCGGCGGCGCCGACGCGGGCCACCTCAATTCCACGCCGACGACGTGCCGCTCGCATCCTCCAGAGGTCCTGCATCGCCGCCCGGCGGCGTCCCGAGTCAGGCGTCGACGCCGACCAACTCCTCGATGGAGCGCAGTCCGTCGCGCTCCAGGCAGGCCAGCAGGTCGGTCAGGATGCGCCCGGGCAGCGACGGCCCGCCGTATACGAACGCGGTGTACAGCTGCACCAGGCTGGCTCCGGCGCGCATCCGCGCGATGACGTCGCCGGCGCTGGCGATTCCACCCACGCCGACGATCGGCAGGCTGCCTCCGGTGAGCCGGTACACCGCCCGCGTCAGCGCCGTGGCCGGCGCGTTGAGTGGCCGCCCACTCAGGCCTCCGGGATAGTCCGGCACCGGACTGCGCAGTTGGCCGCGCCCGCTGGTCGTGTTCGCCACCACCAGCCCCGCCGCCCCGCCCTCGACGGCACCCGCGACGACGTCCTCCAATCCGGCCTCGTCCAGGTCGGGCGCGATCTTGACCAGCACCGGCCGCTCGCGGGCGTCGTGGAGCCGTGCCCCGCGGCGGTTGGCCGCGGCCACGGCTCGCAGGATCTCGGCCAGCGCGGCACGGCGCTGAAGGTCGCGGAGCCCCGGCGTGTTCGGCGAACTGACGTTCACCACCACGTAGCCGGCCACGTCCCACAGCGCGTCGAGCACCGCCGCGTAGTCCTCGGCGGCGCGCTCCGCCGGGGTCTCCCGGTTCTTCCCCAGGTTGATGCCGACGACGCCGGGCAGGTGCCGGCCGGACAGGCGTGCCCGCACCGCCGCGGCACCGGCGCTCGGAAAGCCCATGGAGTTGATCACCGCTCCCTGATCGGCGATACGCCACACCCGGGGCCGCGGGTTGCCCGGCTGCGGCCGCGGGGTGACCGTCCCGACCTCGACGGCCCCGAAGCCGAGCGCCAGCAGCGCCGCTGCCGCCTCGCCATCCTTGTCCAGCCCCGCCGCGACCCCCAGCGGGTTGCGGAAGCGGAGACCGAAGCGCTCGACGCACAGCCGGTCATCGTCCGGCCCCGCCAGCTGCGCCAGTGCCTGGATACCGCCCGGGAGACCCTCCAGCCCGTGGAGCAGTCGTAGCGCCAGTCGATGCGCCCGCTCGGCGTCGACCCGCGCCAGCGCGGGGTAGACGACACCGCGGTACAGCGACTCCATCGCTGGTGCCTCCCCCTTCGCGCCCGGGTGCGGTTCCGACCGCGTCGCAACCGTGACCATGCCGCAACTCTAGGGGATGCCCACCGTCGGGGCAACCGTCGATGACGGCCCCGTTTGCCCCGGCGCGCCTATGCCCCTACGATCGCCCCGCGGAGCATACGCCGCCAGGGACAGAATGGAGAGACGATGACCGCCGACAGCCGCCTGAACCAGGTCGATCGCTACGTCGACGAGCATGTGGATGAGTTCCTGGACGACCTCGCGCACCTGGTCGCACTGCCCAGTGTCGCCGCGCTGGGCGAGGGCATGGACGCCGCCGCTGAGGCGACGAGAGACCTCCTCCGCAAGTATGGGATCGCGGCGAGCACCATGCCGAGCGACCGCTTCCCGGTGGTCTACGGCGAACTCGCCGGCCGGGGCGCGAAGACGGTCCTGTGCTACAACCACTACGACGTCCAGCCAGCCGAGCCCTTCGAATTGTGGGACTCACCGCCGTTCGGGGCTACCCGCCGCGACGGTAGCCTCTACGGTCGCGGCGTCGGCGACGACAAGGGTCACATCGTCTGCCGCCTGGCGGCCATCGCCGCCCTCCGTGCCGTCTACGGCGAACTGCCGTGCTCGGTCAAGTTCCTGATCGAGGGCGAGGAGGAGGTCGGGTCCGGCAGCATGCCCGCCTTCATCGAGCGACACGCCGACCTGCTGCGCGCCGACGGCTGCCTCTGGGAGTTCGGCGGTGTCGACTACGAGGGCCGGCCGCAGATCTACCTCGGTATGCGGGGCGACGTCTACGTCGAGCTGCGGGCGCGCACCATCAGCCACGACGCCCACTCCGG
Organism: Thermomicrobiaceae bacterium; assembly: GCA_035532355.1. Lineage (GTDB taxonomy): Bacteria > Chloroflexota > Chloroflexia > Thermomicrobiales > Thermomicrobiaceae > DASSZN01. The sequence goes on from DATKRJ010000469.1 coordinate 8,253, forward strand.
CCTCGGCGGGTCGATCCTGCCCAACGCCGCCTGGCGGCTCGTCTGGGCGCTCGGCACGCTCAAGGGACCGGACGAGCGCATCCGTATCCCCGGCTGGTACGACGATGTTCGTCAACCGTCCGCGCGAGACCTGGAGCTCCTGGCCGCGCTGCCCTCGGAGGAGAGCGCGCTCCAGGCCAGCTTCGGCGTGCGCGCGTTTCTCAAGGGAGCAACCGGCGTCGAGCTGCGCCGGCAGCAGCTGTTCGAGCCGACCTGCACCGTGGCCGGGATCGGTGGCGGCTACCAGGGTCCCGGCTCCAAGACGGTGCTGCCGGCCGAGGCCATGGCCAAGGTCGACTTCCGCATCGTCCCGCGGCAGGAGCCGGACGACCTGATGGCCAAGCTGCGGCAGCACCTCGCCGACCAAGGCTTCAGCGACGTCGAGGTCATCCAGCACGGCGGATCCCGCGCCGCCAGGGTGAGCCCCGACGACCCCTTCGTTCGGCTCGTCGCCGACGCCGGCCAGGAGGTCTACGGCCAGCCGGCCGTAATCTATCCGACGAGCGGCGGCTCCGGACCGATGGACCCCTTCGTCCGCTTCCTCGACGTACCGATCGCCAACGTGGGCATCGGCTACCCCGACGGGCTGGTCCACGCGCCGAACGAGCACATCCGCATCGACGACTTCGTCAAGGGGGTCAAGCAGACGGCCCGCGTCCTGGCCGGCTCGTAATCACCGGCCTTGGTCGGGCCTGACCGACGTCGCGCCCGGCCTGCACAGCGTTTCCGCGCCGCGCCGCGCCGCTGGAGGCGGGTTTCAAACCCGCCAACGGTGTAGGGGCGTGACTATGGAGTCTGACGCCGAGTTTCGGTCATCGGCGGGAGCCACGCCCCCGTGGCAGGGGACGAGGGTTAGGGGTACCGAGTTCCCGCGTCACGCTCGATCATCGCGCACCTACGGGTCGGGTCGGCGTTGCTGGCCCGCGGGACATGTGCCGGCATCACCGGTCATTTGGGAGCCAGGTGTCGGACGTCCAGCCCTGCAGGTCGTAGTCCGACATGCACTGGTCGACGAGGTTGCCGAACTCGCCGAGCAGGCCGCGGGCGCGGGCGAAGTTGACCAGGTCGAGGCGCACCTGCTCGTTGTTGCCGGCGTAGTTGCGCTCGTAGAGCTCGTGGCGGCCGCCGAACTCGGTGCCGATGGCGTCCCAGACGAGCTTGAAGAGCTTGATGCGCTCCTCGGCCGAGCTGTCGGAGCCGCGGTAGTAGCGGTCGATGAGGGGGCGCAGCTCCGGGTTGAGCAGGTCGTCACGGCTGGAGGGAACGACCAACGGGCTGCCGCCCAGGTAGTTCTCGAAGATCTCCTTGACGGCCGGCCAGCCGACGGTGCCGAAGAGGCGCAGCGTGGCCGCGGTCTCGAGTTTCGGCACGACGCTGTTGCCGGGGCCTGGCATCGGGTCCAGGCACATGGCCGTGGTCAGCGCCCAGATCAGGTTGCGCCAGCCGATCACGTCGCCGAAGGCCACCTGGACGCCGCGGAAGGCGTCGGTCCCGTTGCTGGTGATCCCCTTCTGGAACAGGCCGCACATCAGGTCGAGCTTGACACCCAGCCGGGTGCCGGCCTGCAGGTTGAAGCGCGGCAGGAACCCGGACTGGGCGTAGAAGGCGGTGGCCTTGGCGATGTCGCGGTAGACCAGGACATTCTCCCAGGGGATGAAGGCGTTGTCGAAGATCAGGACGGCGTCGTTCTCGTCGAAGCGGCTGGAGAGCGGGTAGTCAAACGGGCTGTGGGCGTGCTGCTCGTACGAGGCGCGGCAGATGAGCCGCGACCCCGGCGTGTCGACCGGAGCGATGAAGACCAGCGCGAAGTCCTCGGCCTTGCCCGGCTCGAGCTGCGCGGCGCTGTTCTGGGCGACGAAGGTGGCGTGGGTCAACGCCGAGCCGGTCGCGAGCATCTTGGCGCCGCTGACGATGATCCCGCCGTCGGTCTCGCGGACGACGTGGCAGAAGACGTCCACCACCTCGTGGACCGGCTTCTTGCGGTCGACCGGCGGGTTGACGAGCACGTGGTTGAGGAAGAGGCCGCGGGAGGCGTAGCGCCGGTACCACGCCAGCGCGTTCTCGCCGAAGGGGGCGTAGAAGTCGGGCGCGGCGCCGAGGCTGGCCATGAAGGCGGCCTTGTAGTCGGGGGTGCGGCCCATGAAGCCGTAGGAGAGGCGCGACCAGATGGCGATGGCGTCGCGGGCCTCCAGCAGTTCCTGGGCGCTGCGGCTGGGCTTGAAGAACCGGTGGGTGCGGATGCCGAAGTCGTCGACCGCCGTGAGGGTGTCGCGCGTGGCCGGGTCGTGGAGGGCGTCGTAGAGGCGGGCGACCGAGCGCGCCGAGTTGCGGAAGGCGGGATGCCTGGTGACGTCGTCGACCCGCTCGCCGTAGATGTAGACGGCGCGGCCGTCCCGCAGGCTCTCGAGGTACTCCTCGCCGGTGAGCAGGCGGTCGGTCACGGCAACTCTGGGGGCGGCCGCGTTGACGTCGGAATGATCCATCGAGACTCCTCCTGGCAGGCGGGCGAACGCTTCCCGCGGCGGTGCTGAGGGACGG
>DATKRJ010000470.1:0-2828 GCA_035532355.1 Thermomicrobiaceae bacterium
CTGGCGGGCGATCTCCTGCCGCATGGCGACCTTGATCCGCTCCAGCCGCCGGCGGGTGATCAAGATCGACCGGAAGTGGCCGGGCGACACCTCGCGGCGAGCGGCCAGCACGATGTGGGTGTGGGGATGGGCGGTGTTGCGATGCTCGGCGGCCAGCCAGGGCGGCAGCTTGGCGCCGATATCGGTCTCCAGCTGCGCCATCGCCTGGCGGGTGACAAGCCGCAGGTCGAGCCCGCGCGCGTCCTCCGGTGAGAGCACGAACCGGTAGCAAGCCCGATGCTGGCGCCGCGATGGCCTGTCCGGCTGCTCAAGGTCGGCCACCGAGCGCGCAATGTAGTCGCCAAGCTGGAGGCGTTCGCGGTCGCCGGCCTGGTCGGTCGCGGTGAACAGCCGGCCCTCCGGCGAGGCCGAGTCGCGATAGGCGACGTAGCGGAGCATGCCCTCGACGTCCTTCGGGCGGCCCTCCTCCTCGTGGTGGTCGCGGTACTGGACGTAGCGGAGGAAGCCACCGACCGCCCGGCGCACGCCGCCCTTGGCGTTCGCCGGGGTCCACTTCAGGCTCAGGATCGAGCGCTGCGACCTCATTGGTCTTCTGTTCCGTTGAGCTCGAGCCGGCGCTGGGCGGCGAGCACCGCCTCGGGCAGCACGCGGCGGGCCGCACCCTGGCCCCGGGGCAGGAACGACTCGATCAGGGCGATGACCTGCTCGACCGCGATCAGGACATGGAGGTCCAACTCTTGATCCGGGGTGCCGAGACTCGGTGTCGCCGCCGGCCGTGCGCGTGCGGCCAGGCCCTCATCGAGCAGCATCCGGTAGACGTCCGCCTGGTTCATGCCCACGTGCATCGCCAGCTCGTCGATTCGGGCGCGAACCGCCTTGGGCAACCTGATCACGACCGGTTCCATGCGCTGGTACATGGATCTCAACCCAGAGGGTTCCAGCCCGAGTTCTCGAGCACCGAGCAGGTGAATGGGCCCTGCCAGCTCGAGGCGGTGTCGCGGACGATAGTGGTGAGGTCGCCCTGGTGGCCCTGGCACACGGCCTTGCCAGCCGAGCTCATGCGACGGAACTGGCTTCCTGGTTCGCGAAGAAGCTGGTTGCAGACGCTGGACGACCGGGGACCGATGAACTCGATCGTCACCGCGGTGCCGGCGTAGCCAATGCTGCAGCTCGGCGGAAGCAGGACGGGCCCCGCCAACTCAGCGCTCAGGTAGGGGCCGACGCTGGTGGCGACAATGGCGGTCGCCACCAGGCACAGGTGGTGCGAAAGCGGCCGTCGGACGAAGGCGCTCGCGCGGTCCCGAAGCAGTTGTCCGACCTGCCGAAGGGCGCGTTGAACCAGGGAAAGGGTTGTCATTGCGTTCTTCTCCTACTGGGTCGTGGCTGGTTGCCAGGCGGCCAACAGGGTCGAGCCGTCCGTCGACAGGGGTGTCACATCGCCGTTGGCGGTGACCAGGTAGACGTCGTGGCCGCCGTCACTTCGCAGCACGGTCGCCAGCCCCCGGCTCTCGTCGGCGCTGACGCTCAGGATCATCACCGGCCCGTGAGTGCTCCGAAAATCGATGGTCCTGGTTATCCCGCCGGAGGTCACCTCCAGGTTGCCGAATACATCCTGGATCTGGCTGATGGTCGGGCCCGAGTAGACGCGCTCGGCATCGAACACGTTGCTGAGTTGCCGCTCCACCACCGCCTTGGTGTTCGGATCGATGTCGAAGCCAGCATCTGAGACGGCAGGCTCGAAGTGGATGCCGGCTAAAGTCCACCAGACTGCCGGGCCGGCAAAGTTGGCGCGGACGTTGACCGGCGGATACTCGGTCAAGTACCCGACAACCTGGGACGAGGTGACGGTGCGCAGGTCAACCTCCCGGGCCGGATCGGGGTTCGACCCGATGCTTCCGATCAAGAGCCGGTAGGAGAACTGGGCGTTGTAACCAGTGCCGATCTGCGTTGGAAGCACGGCGACGTAAGAGGCGCCATCGGGTGAGACGGCCAACGCGGCGGCTCCCACCTTGTAGCTCCAGGTCACCTGGTGGCTGACGAGATCGACCAGGTAGAGGTCGCCCGCCTGGCTGCGCGGGGCCCGCTGCTTATAGATGATCGAGGTACCGCTGCCGGTCCAGTACCAGTCGTCGACGAGGCCGCCGGTGCTGGTCAGCTGGACTGGCGCCGCGCCGAAGTCGGACTGGTAATAGACCTCGCCGCTCTTGAGATAGGCGAAGCCACCGCTTGGAACCGGCGGCACGGGAGTCGAGCTGGGCGCCGGCGACGGGATCGGGGAGGGTGAGGTGCTGGGCGCCGGGGCGGCCGCGATTCGTGCGGGAGGCAGCGAGCGCAGGGTCGGAATGCTCGTTACGCCGATCACGAGGATCAGAAGCGCCACCGACCCGCCGATGACCCTGGACGGTTGAAGGCGGCTCCGTGGCGCCGGAGTGGGAGGCATCGCTCGCTCGGCGACTCGGCGCAGCACATCGGATTTGCGAGCCAGGATCCCATCGAGCGGGAAGAGCGGCGTGAAGGCCGGCAGCTGGCGGGCGAGGTCCAGTTGCTCCTGGGTGTCGCGGCAGTACTGGCAGGTCGTCAGATGGCCTTCGAGGTCCGCTTGCTCCGAAGCGGCCAGTCGGCCAACGATCATCTTGTAGATCTGGCCCGATCTCCCATCGCAGCCGGCGGGCATTCCCCGCCGGCGGCCGATCCGCTCGACGCAGATCTTCAGCATCTGGTCGATGCCCCGCTGGACCAGCTTGTGAGCGGCCTCGGTCTCGACACCGATCACGCGCCCGACCTCGGCGGCGTTGAACCCCTGCACGACGGTCATCACGACGGCTGTG
>DATKRJ010000471.1:0-2781 GCA_035532355.1 Thermomicrobiaceae bacterium
CGCGTCCCTGGCCCATGCACGCTACTGTGCGGGCACGAAGGGAGCCTGAGCGCCGGCCGGTCGGCGCCGAAGGTCTCGATGGTGCGGCGCGGGGCCGCCACGGGAGTCGTCGCGCGTCGCATGCTTGCGCCGCTTTGACGCGTGCGGCGATACTGGTGTCGTGGATGATACGTTCCGCTGCCTACGCTGCGCGTAGGTGGCTTGCGCGATGGGCGTGGGAATGCCACGGTCCGCTGCCCGCTAGGAGGTGCTCCATGGTCAAGGGGTTCCGGGACTTTATTCTGCGCGGCAACGTCGTCGACCTGGCCATCGCGGTCGTGATCGGCGCCGCCTTCGGCGCGGTGATCACGGCGTTCGTCAAGGACTTGATCACGCCCATCATCGCGGCGATCGGCGGCAAGCCGGACTTCGCGTCGCTGAGCTTCACCATCAACAACTCCCGCTTCCTCTATGGCGACTTCATCAACGCGGTCATCGCTTTCCTGATCATCGCCGCGGCGATCTACTTCGTAGTCGTGGTGCCGATGAACGCCATGGCCGCCCGTCGTGAACGCGGCAAGGGCCCGGTCGCACCGACGACGCGCCAGTGCCCCGAGTGCCTGAGTGACATCCCGATCGCGGCGCGCCGCTGCGCGTTCTGCACCGCGGCCGTGGCCCCTGTCGCCGGGGCGCAGACGGCTGGTAACGACGACTGAGCGCGCCAGCACTGCTCGCAAGTCGTTCAGGACATAACGTCCCGGGTGCGCGGCGGGTCGCGCGACAAGGGGGGGCCGGATGTCCCGCCCGTTCCTGACGGCGCGCTGGACGAACCTGGTGCTCGCCAACTACCGCGCGCCCGCCGAGCTGCTCCGGCCACATGTCCCGCCCGGCAGTGAGCTCGACACCCCGGACGGCACGCCCGATCTCTACCTGGTGTCGGTGGTGGCCTTCCGCTTCTCGGCGCTGCGGGTGTTGGGTTTGCCGTTGCCGACGGCCCAGGACTTCCCGGAGGTCAACCTGCGCTTCTACGTGCGGCGCGGCGGCCGGCGCGCGACGGTGTTCCTCGACGAGTACGTGCCCACCCGCGCGGTCGTGCTCGGCGCCCGGCTGCTCTACAACCAGCCGTACCACCTGGCGACCATCAGCCATCGCGCGCGCGTCGACGCCGACGCTATCACCGTGGAGACGACGTTCCGCCGTGCCGCTCAGCGCGGGGAGATCCGGCTGCGCGCGGCCAATCAGCCGACCACTCCTGACGAGACCAGCCTCGAACACTTCCTCAAGGAGCACTACTGGGGGTTCGACCGCGGACGGCGCGGCACCAGCTTCCGCTACCGGGTGGACCATCCCGTCTGGCGGACCTACCCGGTCGAGGAGCAGTACGTTGGCATCGATCCGGCCACGCTCGGCGACGAGCGCTGGCAGGGGATCGACTGGGGCGACCAGCTCCACTCGGTGCTGTTCGCCGAGGGCTCGGCCGTCACCGTCTACGCAGCCGAGCCGCTGATCGGCCCCCACGACCCGGAGCCGCCGGCCGGCTCCTGAGCGACCCGCGCCCGGTCAGACCCCGTCGCGGGCGAAGCCGCCGGCGCCGGGATCACTCCGCCTGCTGCGCGGTCCACGCCTCCAGCAGAACCTCCGCCGACTCGACCGCACCGTGGACCCGGCGCAGGTAGTCGCGGACTGCGCGATTGTAGGTGTCCCGGCCCGGGTCGAGCCCCGACACGAGGTCCTGGGCCACCAGGTAGTGATAGCCCCGCTCGTCGGCACCGAGCACCGCGTACAGCACGCAGCATCGCAGCTCGACGCCGGCGATGACCAGACCATCGATGTCCAGCCGGTCGAGGAGAGTCAGGAACTCCGAGCTCTGCCAGATGTCGAAGCGGTGCTTGGTGACGAGGTGGGCGCCGGGGAGGGGGTCGACATAGAGCTCCGCTCCCCAGGATCCGGCGGCACACAGGCCGTCCGGCTCTTCCCAGCGCCGCTGGCGCGGCGTGAGCCGGGCTAGGTCGAGGATCTGCCGGGTGTAGACGACTTGGGCGCCCAGCGCGGCGGCCCGGCGCGCGAAGGCGTTAGCGCGATGCGCCGTGATCGAGTTCAGCGTGTTCGTCGGCGTCGCATCTGGTGAGCGCTCCGGGCTGCAGAAGTCGTTCTGAAAGTCCACCAGGAGCACCGCCACCCGGCTGGGCACCAGGCTGGCGAACCCGCTGGGGAGCGCGGTCGAGGCATTCATGGACGAGAGTATCCCGAACGCCAGGAGCGACAGCAACCGGGCCCTGCCGTCGTCCAGGATTCGAGTTTGACCACGCCGTCGCCCCGGGCACGACGGCCGCTCGAATCGGTGTCGAGCTCGTCCCCGGTCGACCGCGCGCCCCGAACTGTCGCGCGCCTGCCACACGCGGCCCGCATCCGCGACGACCATGAAGCGTCCGTCAGGCTAGGCTGAAGCCAGCCGGGCCGGAGCGACGGCGTTTCTGCCGTGGGCGGGTCCGGCGACGCGCGAGGAGGCGGGACATGTCGACCACTCGGGGCACACGCGGCACGGTGTCGGCGCCGGCCGGGCTCCAGGCGCCCCACATCCGGGAGATGGCACGGCAGCACGTGGCGGTCGTGCATACCGTCGGCGACCCGAGCGTCGTGGCGCAGACGGCGATCTCAGCCCTCTACGGGACGGTCTTCGGCCTGAAGTTCGCCCTGAAGAAGGAGGGCCACGACTTCAAGGTCGGCGCGCTGCGCGCCCGCTGGCCGGACGTCAACCTCACGTCGCCATCAGAGTGGCACGGCCTCTGGGCGCTGCCGATC
>DATKRJ010000472.1:0-16420 GCA_035532355.1 Thermomicrobiaceae bacterium
CATCAGGTGCGGTCGCACCCAGGTCGTCACCGCGTAGCGCGCGCCGACGAAGACGACGAGGGTGATCGCCATGGCCGGCAGGATCCGCGGGGCGAGCACGCCAACGGTGACGCCGAGGACGAAGGCGAACAGGGCGTAGCCGATCGGAACGATCCCGCGCAGGTCGAACACCGAGGGATCGAAACGGTTGGCATGGACCTGATCGAGCGGACCGAACCACCAGGTCACCATCAAGCTGAGCAACCCAGCCAGGACCGCGCTCGCCAGCCCCACCACCCCAAGCTTCACCGCCAGCCAGCGGTGCCGGCTGACGCTCTGCGTCCAGGCCAGGCGGAAGGTGCCGCGTTCGAGCTCGCGGGCCACCAGCGGCGCCCCCCAGAAGATGCCCAGCAGCGCGGGCACGATGAGCACGGCGTCGTTCAGCACCGTCTGCAGGAGTTGGTCCGAGTTGTTGAAGGCCGATACCGTCGGCCCGCAGCTGTCCGGCGCCCGCTGCAGGCACGGCGCCACCACCGTGTCGTACACGTGGGCGAGCTGCGGGCCGGTGAGGGCCACCGCGAGGGCGACGGCCGCCAGCGCGGCCAGGGCGACGGCGGACTGCAGCCGGAACTGCAGCCAGGTCAGGCGGATCATCGGGAGACCTCCCGCAGCGTCGGGCCGGGTTGCGCCGTCCCCTGCGCCTGGCTCATGTAGGCCAGCACCAGGTCCTCCAGGCCGACCGGCTCGACGGTCCAGGCCGGGTCGAGGATCGGGCCGGCGGAGCGCACCAGCAGCGTGCTCTGGCGACCGGTGTGGCTCACCTCGACCACGTGCTGGCCCGGCGGGAGCGTGTCGAGGTCGCGGCGCGGGCCGGTCAGGCGGCGGTGCTCCGCCAGCAGCGCGTCGATCTCGCCCGCCACCCGGACCCGCGAGGCGACCAGCACCACCAGGTAGTCGCAGACGCGCTCGAGGTCGGCGATGACGTGGGTCGAGAAGACGACGCTCATCCCGCCTTCGGCCACGACCTCCATCAGCCCCTGGAGGAACTCGCGCCGCGCCAGCGGATCCAGGCTGGCGACCGGCTCGTCCAGGATCAGCAGCTCGGGACGCTTGGCGATCGCCAGCGTGAGTGCCAGCTGCGCGCGCTGACCACCGGAGAGCTTGCCGGCGCGCTGGCGCGGGTCGAGGCCGAGCGCCTGGATGCGGCGCGCGGCGAGTGCCTGGTCCCAGCTGGGGTTGAGCCAGGCGCCCAGTCGCAGGTGGTCTCCGACCGACAGCGTCGGGTAGATCGGCGTGTCCTGCGCGACGAAGCCCACCCGCCCCAGCTGCGCGGCGCTGGCCGCCGGAGGCTCGCCCAGCACCGTGATCGTGCCGGTCGTCGGGGCGAGCAGCCCCACTGCGAGCTGCAGCAGCGTCGTCTTGCCGGCGCCGTTCGGGCCGACCAGCCCCACCACCTGCCCGGCGGGGATCGCCAGCGTGCAGTCCGACAGGGCCCACTGCCGGCCGTAGCGCTTGCCCAGCCCCGCGGCCGCGATGACGGCGGTCATGCTACGTCCTCTCCGGCGTGGGACCGAAAGCAGTCGCGAAAGAGCGCCTCGATGCTCTCCTCGTCAAGGCCGGCTCGCCGCGCCCGGCCCAGCCAGCGCTCGAGCTCGTTGCGCAGCGGCCCGAGGGCCACCAGCGGTGCCCCGCTCAGTGTCTGGACCACGAACGTTCCGATGCCGGGACGGCTGGCCACCAGCCCGCTGTACTCGAGCTCCTTGTAGGCCTTGAGCACCGTGTTGGGGTTGATGGCCAGTCGCGAAACCACCGCCTTGATCGTCGGGAGCTGGTCCCCCTCGCACAGCAGGCCCAGGCGCAGCGCGTGCCGGACCTGGTGGACGATCTGGAGATAGGGCGCGACGCCGGAGCGGCTGTCCAGATGGAACTCGATCATGCGACCTCCAGTATCCTAGACTCCTAGGACACTATCTCTCCGCAGCACCAGTCTGTCAAGCCCCGCCGCGACCCTGGCCGTGCGCCTGGCCGAGTCGGTGGTCCACTCACGAGCTCCCGGCGACGTGGCGGCGTGCGGCGCGGGGCCGGGCTCGAGCCGGTTCCGGTTCGGGGAGCACGATCAGGCGGGAGCGTCGATGCGGCTAGGTGTCGGCACCGCCGCCATGCCGACCGCCGCCGGCTGAACAGCGGCCTCCGCCGCGCACGGGAGGACCGTCCCCACGGGCAGGCGAACCGAACCATCGCCGATCGCCCGCGACCCCGGGGCATCGTTCACCAGCGCTCCATTGCGCGCTACGCGGCACCCGCGGGCCAATCGTCGCGCAGGAGCGCTCGGTCAGGATGGTAGAATCGCGCACAATCCCGAGCGGTGGGCGCGTCCGGACGCTGAGCGCCGGGCGTCAGGGACGGAGCAGCGCCATGCCGAGTCGACGGATCCGGACCCTGATCGCGCTGGTTGCCCTGCTGAGCCTGGCGGCCCTGGTGCCGGCCACGGCCAGCGCGACCGAGGTGCAGGGCGGGCAGAGCCCGTCCATTCCCGCCGGCCAGACGATCGCCGATGACGTCTACCTCTTCGGCGGCACGGCCTCGGTCGACGGCAACGTCACCCGCGACCTGACCGTCGCCGCCGGCACGATCGACGTGAGCGGCCAGGTCGGCGGCAATCTGAACGTGGCGGGCGGGAACATCACCCTGACCGGCCCGGTGGGCGGCTCGATCCGGGTCGCCGGCGGCAACATCACCATCAACGGGCCGGTGGGCTGGGACGTGCTCGTCACCGGCGGCACCGTAGAGCTCGGCTCGCAAGCGAAGATCACACACGACCTGCTGGTGGCCGGCGGCTCCGTCACGCTCGACGGCACCGTCGGACGGGACGTGCGCGGCAGCCTGGGCACGCTGACGATCAACGGCAGCGTGGGTCGGGACGTCAGCGTCGACGTGAGCAACCAGCTCGTGCTCGGCGCGCGGGCGCACGTCACCGGAAACCTGGCCTACCGCGCGAACCAGGACGCCCAGATCGCCAGCGGCGCGACCGTCGGGGGATCCACCTCCCGGACCGCGCTGCCGGGCCGCCAGCAGAGCGCGGTCAGCACGGTCGGCGGCTGGCTCGGCGGTTTCCTGCTCCGGCTGCTCTGGGCCCTGGTGGTCGGCACGGTTCTGGTCCTGCTGCTGCCGGCACGCACCGCCGCGGCGGCGCAGGCCCTGCGAGCCCAGCCGCTGATCAGCTTCGGCTGGGGGCTCGGGGTCCTGATCGTCGCGCCCGTCGCGGTGATCGTCCTGCTCATCACGGTGATCGGCGTCCCTGTGGCGTTGCTGCTGCTGGCGCTCTACCTGGCCGGGCTCTACCTGAGCCAGGTGCTGGTGGGGCTGGCCGTGGGACGCCTGATCCTGTCGCGAGGGTGGCGGGACGTCGGGCGCCTGCACGTGTGGGTCGTCATGCTCGTGGGCGTGACGCTGGTCACGGTGGTGCGGCTGCTGCCGCTACCGTACAGCTGGACCCTCTGGCTCAGCCTGCTGGTGGGGGTGCTCGGGCTGGGCGCGGTGTGGACGGCCGTGACCGGCTGGGGGCTGACCCGGCCCAGCCCGGCCGCGGCGCCGGCCGTACTCCCGGCGGTACCGACCCCTGAGAACCCCGCCTAGGTGCAGACCGACGCCGCCGCCTTCGGGCAAGCGTTCGGAATCGGGCAAACTGACGCCGGGTGGACCGAAACCCAGACCGATCGCACCTGCGACACCCAGGCGTACCCGTGCTCATGCGCTCATCCGGTCCGAGGGAGCGCGCTCACACCGGCCTGTCCATGCGGCGCAGCGCCGGCACGGCCAGCATCCCCAGCGCCGCCAGCTGGACCGCCGCCGCCAGGATGACCACCGTCGGCCGGAACCCGAGCCGGGCGATCGCCAGGCCGCTCAGCGCGATGCCCGGCGGCATCGCGATCCGCCCGATCGCCGAGGTGGCCGCGAACACGCGCCCGCGCAGCGCGGGCGGGATGCGCTCGTGCCGGATCGTCACCGCCAGCGGGGTGATCGGGCCCGAGGCAAAGCCGAGCACGACCATGATGGCCAGCAGCAGCGGGAACGCGGGCCGCGCCGCCAGCGCCCAGTAGATTCCCGGGGTCAGCAGGTAGGCGCCGAACCAGAGCATCCGCCGCGGCACCCGGTAGCCCACCGCGCCGTAGGCCGCGCCGCCGGCCAGCGCGCCGAGCCCGAGGGCGCTGGCCATCAGCCCGAGATCGGTCGCGCTTCCCAGGATCTGTCGGGCATAGACCGGCAGCACCACCGCGAAGATCGGTTCCTCCAGCCCCTGGATGAGCGCCAGCGCCAGGGCCATGTCCCGCAGCAGCGGCTCGTGCAGCAGGAAGCGCAGCCCCTCGACCAGCTGGTCGCGGTAGCGCCCGGGCGCCGCCGGCGCCCGGTGCCCGCGGAGGGCGGGCACGAGCAGCCCGACGGTCGCGGCGGAGCAGACGAAGCTCGCCGCGTCGAGCCAGAGGACCGTGCTCGCCCCCACCCACACGATCAGCAGCCCCGCGATAGGCGGGCCGAGCAGCATGGCCAGCTGGTTGTTCGACTCGAAGAGGGCGTTGACGCGCTCGAGGCGCACGCCGGAGGCCTTCGCCAGCTCCGGCAGCAACGAGCGACGCGCGGTGAAGCCGGGGATCGCCAGCAGCGAGCCGACGAAGACGAGCCCCAGGAGCAACCCAAAGGGCAGGCCGGCGGTGACGTAGAGCGTCGGGACGAGCCCGATGCCGATGCCGCTGACGACGTCGGCGATGACGCTGGAGCGGCGGTAGCCCAGCCGGTCGACGATCGTCCCGCCAAAGATCCCCACCAGGAAGCCGGGGAGCGCGACGGCGAAGCCGGTCAGGCCGGTGCGGGTTGCGCTGCCCGTCGTCTGGAGCACGAACCAAGGCAGGGCGATCAGCGTCAGGCTGCTGCCGATCAGGGAGACGGTGTTGGCGATCAGGAGCGCCACGAGCGGCAGGCGCCCGCGGCCGGTCGCGACCCCGGTGGTCGGCTGCATCCTCCCTCACCCTCGGCGCGGCGGCAGGCTCCAACCGGGTACATGCCCGGCGGAATCGCAGGCAGACGAGCATACTGCGAAACCGCTCAGCGCGATGACGCCGCGTCTCGCCATCACAAGCCTCGGAGCCCCGGGATCAGCTCCGGAGTCACTCCAGCGGCAACGAGACGGTGAAGGTCGCGCCGTGGCCGGGCACGCTCGCCACGGCGATCGTGCCCCGGTGCAACTCAACGATCTTGCTGGCGATCGCCAGCCCCAGCCCGCTGCCTTCCGCCGAGCGCCGGCGGGAACTGTCCGCCGTGTAGAAGCGCTCGAAGATGCGCGCCTGGGCGTCCTCCGGGATGCCGCAGCCGCTGTCGGCGATCTGGAGCTCGGCCGTCGCGCCGTCCCGCGTCAGGTGGACCCCGATGCTGCCGCCGGCCGGGGTGAACTTGATGCTGTTGTGGAGCAGGTTGAGCCAGACCTGGCCGAGCAGATCCTCGTTGGCCCGGATCGTGACGGCCTCCAGCGCGACGTCGAGCTCGAGTCCCTTCGCACTCCACTGCGGCTCGCAGGCCAGGATCAGCTCGCGCACCTGCCGATCCAGCCGGTACGGCGTGCGCGCGATCGTCGCCAGCTCGGCATCCAGCGCGGCCAGACGCAGCAGGTTGTCGCTCAGCCGCGACAGCCGCGTGCTCTCCGTCTCGATGATCGTGAGGTAGTGCTGGCGCTCGGCCGGGCCGAGCGCGTCGTCGCGCAGCGCCTGGGCAAAGCCCCGGATCGAGGTCAGTGGCGATTGGATCTCGTGCGAGACGTTGGAGACGAACTCGCGCCGCATCTGCTCGACCCGCTCCAGCTCGCTCGCCAGCGCGTTCACGCTGACGATCAGATCTCCCACCCGCTCGTGCCCGGGCAACGTCTCGCTCAGCCGCACCGTGAAGTCGCCGGCCGCGATCCGCTCCAGCGCCTCGACGATGGGGCGGAAGACCGGCGGCGTGCCGCGGTGCGACCGCGCGGCCGACTGCGAGATGATCGCGATGATGAGCATGCCGATTGTGAGGCCCAGGAAGGTGCTGAGTGCCTGGCTGAGCCAGTCCGGGGGATGCCGGCCCAGGGCGGCGAGTATCCGGCCGGTCAGGACGGTCGTGCCGGCGACCACCAGCGTAAAGTAGAGCAGCCCGACCGCCATCCCTGCCACGATCCGCAGCCACAGCCGCTCCTTCACGGGACGGGCTCGATCCGGTAGCCGAGCCCGCGGATCGTCCGGATGCGAAAGCCGTGCTGCTCCTCGGGGAAGCGCTCGCGCAGCCGGCTGACGTGCACGTCCAGCGTCCGCTCGTTCCCCTGGTAGTCGCTGCCCCAGATGTCCTCGATCAGCTGGTCCCGCGCGTAGGTCCGCCCGGGCGAGCCGGCCAGCTTGAAGAGCAGCTCGAACTCCTTGCGCGGCAGCGTCACCGCCTCGCCGCCGACCGTCACCTCGAACGTCCGGCGGTCCATCCAGAGTGTTCCCAGGCTCACCGTCTGCGAGGTCGCGATCCGGTAGCGCCGCAGCAGCGCCTGCGCCCGCGCCACCAGCTCCAGCGGCTCGAACGGCTTGACCAGGTAGTCGTCGCTCCCCAGCTCGAACCCGCGCAGCCGGTCGGCCGGCTCGCCCCTGGCGGTGAGCATCAGGACCGGGTAGTCGTACCGCTCCCGCAGCCGGCGGCAGAGCTCCCAGCCGTCGAGCTCGGGCATCATCACGTCGACGATCACCAGGTCGACCCGCTCCGCTTCGAGCGCCGCCAGCGCCTCGACGCCGTTGGCGGCCTCGTCGACCTCGAAGCCCGCGTGCCGCAGGAACGCGCGCACCAGCTCGCGAATGTGCGGGTCATCGTCGACGACCAGCACCCGGCTCACGCGTCACCCACCGCTCGCTGCTCGGGAGCGGCCCACCGCGCCTCCGCCGGCTCATCGGCCGCGCGATCCCACGCCTCGTGGTCGCGGGTCACGCTTCGTGTGTCCTCCCGCGCCTGGCGCGACTGCATGGTGTGCAGCCGGGCATACAGCCCGCCCTGCGTCAGCAGCGCGTCGTGGCTGCCGAGCTCGACCAGGCGGCCGCCGTCCAGCACGGCGATCCGGTCGGCCACGTTCACCGTGCTGAGCCGGTGCGCAATGATGATCGTCGTCCGGTTGGCCATCAGCCGCTCGAGCGCCTCCTGCACCAATTGCTCCGCTTCGCTGTCCAGCGCGTTCGTCGCCTCGTCCAGGATCAGGATCCGCGGGTCCTTCAGGATGGCTCGCGCGATCGCGATCCGCTGGCGCTGCCCGCCGCTGAGCTTCACCCCGCGCTCGCCGACCACCGTCTCGTACCCCAGCGGAAACCCCATGATGAACGCGTGCGCGTTCGCGGCCCGGGCGGCGGCCACCAGCTCGGCGTCGGTCGCGTCGAGCTTGCCGTAGCGGATGTTCTCCCGGATCGTGCCGCCGAACAGCAGCGTCTCCTGCGGCACGATGCCGATCTGCTCCCGCAGGCTCTGCTGCGTCACCGACCGCACGTCCCGGCCGTCGATGCGGATCGATCCCGCGACCGGGTCGTAGAAGCGCGGGATCAGGTTGACCAGCGTCGTCTTCCCGGCACCGCTCGGTCCCACCAGCGCCAGCACCTCGTGCGGGCGCACCTCGAGCGAGACGTGCTCGAGCACGGGGGTGTCCGGCTGGTAGCGGAACGTCACGTCCTCGAAGCTCAGGCGCCCGTCGATGGGCGGCAGCGGGACCGCGCCCGGCGCGTCCGCGATGCTCGGCCGGCGATCCAGCAGCTCGAAGACGCGCTCCACCCCGCCGATCGCGGCGCGCAGCTGGCCGTAGAGGTTCGCCAGGCCGCCCAGGCTCCCGGCGATGGCCACCCCGTACATGAGGAAGCCGGTCATCAGCGCCAGGTTCAGGCGACCCGCCACGACCTCTCGCCCGCCGTACCACAGGATCGCCACGATCGCGCTGAATCCGAGGAACATCATCAGCGCCATGGAGAGCGATTGCAGCACGGCCATGCGCAGCGACGCCCGGTACGTGCGCTCGGCCGCCCCCTGGTAGCGCTCCGTCTCATAGGCTTCCCGGCCGAAGCTCTTCACGACCCGGATCCCCTGGAGCCCCTCCTCGGCCACCACCGTCGCGCCCGCCAGATCGTCCTGGACCTGCCGGCTGACCCGCTGCACGCGCCCACCGAAGACGCCGGCCACCACGATCAGAACCGGCACCAGCGCCAGAATGAAGAGCGTCAGCCCGGCATCCAGCCGCAGCACGATCACCACCGCGCCCACCAGGGTCAGCAGCTGGCTCAGCAGCTGGGTCAGGTTGCTCGTCAGCAGCGCGCGCAGCAGCGTCACGTCGCTGGTCAGCCGCGACACCACGTCGCCGACGCGCCGCTCATCGTAGAAGTCGAGCGACAGCCGCTGCAGCTGCCGGTAGAGCGACGTGCGCAGGTCGTAGACGATGCGCTCGCCGGTGGAGGCGAGCAGGTACGACTGCACGGCGCTGAAACCGGCCTGCAGCAGGAAGACCCCGACCAGGAGCAGCGCCAGCGCGTTGAGCGAGCCGAGGTCGTGGGTTCTCGTCACCGTCTCGAGCAGCCGCACGATCACCAGGGGGAACACCAGCCCCGACCCGGTCGACAGCAGCAGCGCCAGCGCGGCGACCAGCATGCGGCCCCAGTAGGGCCGGAGGTAGCCCGCCAGGCGCCGCCAGTCCACGCCGCGAACGCGCTGGGCCAGCGGGGCGCCGGTCACGTCCACGGTTCGCGCTCGGCGAGCCGTCGATGTGGAGCGGTGCAGCATCGTTCGTCGTCACCCTTCCGTTGGCTGGGTCGCGCGCGTGACCGCGATCCGGCGCCGGTTTGGTCGCCGTCACCATCCGTAACGGGTGGACGTAAACTCAATGTGAACACGCGCCGGGCTGCCCGGACCGCCTGGCCCCACCCGGTGCAACGCGGGCCCGAAGACGCCCGGCTGCTCCGGCGCGAACCTATGCCTCCGCCGGCCGCCGCCGCTCCAGCGCGTCGGCGGAGTCCACCGCGCGACCGGGCTCGAACATCCCGCGCAGGCTCCGGATGGCGTCCTCGCGGGTCGCCTCGCCGGTGTGCTCGACGTCGAGCGCTCGCTCGGCCAGCTCCAGCAGGTCGCCGCACAGCCACTCGTAGCGGTAGTAGGTCAGGAGGTCCCAGTCGATCGCGGTCGTGCCGTAACCCCGGAAGAAGAGCGCCTCCTCGCGCGGCCCGATCGGCGGCCCCGCCACGATGCTCTCGACGACGAAGTGGAGATCGCGCTCTCTGGGTGCCAGCAGCGGCGCGTCCCAATCGACCAGGAACAGCCGCCCGACCCGGTCGAGCAGGAGATTGGCGCGGTGCGGGTCGGTGTGGCACAGGACGAAGTCAAAGGCACGGCCCCGCAGCCGTCGGCCGAGCGCGTCGGTCCGCTCCAGAATCTGCTTGATCCGCGCGTCTCGCTCCCGCCAGACCGCCGCGAGTGCTCGACACTGCTGGTCCCGACCGGCGCTCGCGTCGATTCGCGTCTGGACGCGCCGGACTCCGGCCGCCCAGGCCGAGACGAACGTCTCGCGGGACACCAGGCGCAGGACGGCCTCGGGGAGTCGCGCGGCGTGGACCGCCTGCAGGATCCGCCCGAACTCCGCCCACTGTGGATCGGTCAGGACGAGCCCCTTGGCGTTCTGTCCCCGGATAAAGGGGTAGAGGATCAGCGCGTAGTCCTCCACCACGGCCCAGGGGTGCGCCGACGAGACGGGCGGAATCGGCGCGATCACCCGCGCCACGCCGGCCTGCTGGAGCGCGCGCGGTACCGCGAGGCCGGCCGCGTCGACCGCGCCCTGGCGGACCTTGACGAACCAGGTCTCGCCGTCGCGCGCGTCGGCCTGGTAGGACCACGCCAGCCGGTCGGACCCCACCGGCAGGAACTCGAGCCTGACGACGTCCAGGCCGTAGCCGTCGCGCAGTCCGGCGACGATCCGATCGTCCGGGAGGTCGGGCTTCTCCAGCACGGGTGCTGCCCTCCATGAGCGACGGCCCGGCGTGATCCGGCGGCTCCCCAAGGGGCACCTCCGGTGCCGGTCAGGCGACGGTCCGCGGCAGCGACGCGCGCAGGAAGTCGAGCCAGTTCGTGCCGAGCACCGCCGCGCGGAACTCCGACGGCACGGCGTCCCCGACCCGGTACAGGTCGGCCTCGGTGTCGATCTCGACCGCGCTCTCCTCCAGCCCCAGCCCGCCGTCGAGGTCCGAGCCGATGCCGACGTGCCCCCAGCCGGCGATGCCCGCCACGTGCTCCGCGTGCCGCCGCAGGTGCTCGTGCAACGTCACGGCGATCGATCGGTCGCGACGCCAGCGCGGCTCGAGGAACCCGTTGTAGAGTACGAGCCCGATGACGCCGTCTCGCTCGCCAATGGTCCGGATGACGTCGTCGCTCAGGTGCCGGTCGGTCGGCGTGAGCGCGCGCGCGTTGGCGTGGGACGCACAGACGCGAGGGAAGCCGCGCTCCAGCCCCTGCCAGACCCCGTCCTCGCTCAGGTGTGAGACGTCCCAGATGAACCCCAGGTCGGCCATCGCGTCCAGCAGGGCGAGCCCCTGGGTGGTCAGCCCGCCCGGTGTGAACGTCTCGCTTCCGCCGGCGACCCCGCGCCCGTAGGCCGTGTCGCCGTAGGTCAGGCCGATCATCCGCAGGCCCAGCCGCCACCACCTCGACAGGTCCCGCACCTGTACGATCGGGTCGGCGCCCTCCATGAGCAACACCAGGCCGGGCGTGCGGTCCTCGCGCCACAGCTCGAGGTGGTCGTCCAGATTGCGCGCCGACCCGATCAGGCGCACGCGCCCCTGCCGCTGCCACGCCTCGTAGAGGGCGATCTGGGACAGCGCCTGCGCCTCGGCCTCCTCGGGCGTGTGGTAGATCGCGGATGCCGGCACGAAGGCCCGCGCGTCGGCGGACACAATGTCCGCGGCCAGGAACCCGGCGGTCACGGTCGCGCAGACGACGGCGACCCCGCCCCGCTCCAGTTCGGGCAGGGTGACGGTCGCTTGACGGGAGGTGCGCCGCTCGATCGCGCGCAGCTCAGCCGCGGTCAGCGTGAGGTCGCGCCCGAAGAGCGTCACGTTCTCGGCCAGGTCGAGGTGCCCGTCGACCAGCGGCAGATCGTCCATGGCGGAGCGACCCATCGTCTCTTCCACAGCCATTGACCGGCCCACCCTCGGATCGGCGCCCCTCACCGTACCGTACGCCGCATGGGCGCCGATCCATTCCCGCGCGTCCAGAGTGTGGGCGCACGGTCGTGAGGGCACCCCGGCGGTCCGCGGTCGCGGCCGGAATCCTACCGCCCGGGGGCACCCCGTCGTCCAACAGCGGCGTCACCGGCGCGGCGCCGACGGCCTCGCGCGCCGACGCACCGCGTACGTACGCTCCTGAATGTTTTACATCCATGTATGTGTCCGGACGCGCTACAAATGACCATCTACCTCGGGCTGAACGGCGCCCGGGACGAACGTCGCCGGGGCGGACGGCGCCCGGGGCGCAAGCCGCCGGGCTAGCAGACGAAGCCCACTGAAGGGGCTGGGAGGACGGGGGGACGAGCCGCGGTGAGCCGGCGTGCGGAGTGAGCCGGACGTTGGTCCGGACGACGGGTTTCCGCGTCGGGACGCCGAAAACGGGCAGGTCGTCCGGGCGGCTGCCACACGGGTCTGGCGGCAGGACGGACGATGGACGACGGGACGGGGCCGCGCCAGCCGGTACGTCGTGGCCCAGCTGTCCGCCGGGCTCTCCGGTGCCGGCGCGCCACCCGCGTTCCAGCCCCGTCCGTGGGCTTCGTCCCGTCAGCGCGGCGGCTTTCGCCCCGCGCGCAGGGCGGCCACGGCTGTCGGAGGACGGCGCCCGCGTCGCCGGCCCCGGTGACGAGCGCGACCTTACCCGTCAGGTCTGACACCGCGGCGCGCTCGACCGGCGAGCCGCTACTCGGTGGCCGACACGCGGCGCGCGACGACCACCGCGGCCGCGACGATGAGTGCCATCAGGACCACCGCCCCGATCACCGCGAGACTGCCGGCCAGCGTCAGCAGCAGCTCACCGATCCCGACGATGAACGCCGCGACGATGACGACGGCAATGAGCGGGGTGACGATCGCCTGGCCCCAGATCTTCATGATGACCGATCCTCCTCGATACCTCACACCGACGCGCCCCGCCGACCCGCGATGGGGCACGCGATCCCTTCAGCTGTCCGTCGCCCGCGGGATGCGCCGGGCCGATTATGGCCGACGCCGCGCCGTCCGACAATCGTGGGCGGCACTACCCGGTCCCCTGGAGCACCCGCGCCGCCCGGTCCGCCGCCGCCCGCCGCCCGACCAGAGTGACGATGTCCCCGGTCTGCAGCACCGTGTCGCCGTGCGGGATGACGTGCCGGCCGCCACGCCGCACCAGCAGCACCAGCACGTCCTGGGGCAGAGCCAGCTCGCGCAGCTCGCGCCGGGCCGCGCCGTCCGTGCCCACCACGACCTCGGTGATGTCCGCGCCCTCGGTGTCCACCTCGCTGAGCAGCCGGAACAACGTCGGGCGGCGGACCAGGTTGGCCAGGATCATCGCCGTCGCCCGGGCCGGGTTCATCACCTGAATGCCGAGCGACTCGAAGCTCGGCACCGCATCCGGGTCGGTCACCCGGGCGGCCAGCCGCTCACGGCCGAAGCGCGTCTTGGCGAGCTGGCAGGCGAGCAGGTTGTCCTTGTCCGAACCGGTCGTGGCGACGAACGCCTTGGCCTGGGCAATGCCGGCCCGCTCGAGCACGTCGGGGTCGGTGCCGTCGCCGAACACGACGTGCACCCCCAGCTGGCGCGCCCGCTCGGCGTTGTCCGAGTTGCGCTCGATGACGGTCACGTCCTCGCCGGCCTCGTCCAGCTCCTCGGCCAGCATCCGTCCGACCTTGCCGCCGCCGATGATGAGCACGTCCATGGGCACGACTCCCAGCCAGCGGGCCAGCCAGCCCGCGTAGGTCGCCTGGATCGCGATCGTGATCACGATCGTCAGGAACACCAGCCCGCGCAGCGCCGTCGCCCCGGCGACGCCGGCCGTCGCCAGGTTCAGGCTGATCAGGGTCACCAGCGAGGCCGCCACCACACCGCGGGGGCCGATGGCGGCCACGAAGCCCCGCTCCCTCGGCGACAGCGCCGAGCGCAGCGTGCTGACCGCCACCGCCGCCGGCCGCACCAGCGCCATCATCACCAGCACCGCGACCGGGCCCCGCCAACCCAGCGCGAGCAGGTCGCCCGGGTGCAGCGTCGCCGCCAGCAGGAGGTAGACCGTGGCGATGACGATCATGGTGACGTCGCCCTTGAAGCGGTGCACCTCCTCGCGATGCGGAAAGTCCAGGTTCCCCAGCAGCAGGCCGGCCACCACCACCGCGGCCAGCCCGGAGTCCGGCAGCAGCGACTCGATGACGGCGTAGATGGCGGCCGCGCCGGCCACGGCCACGATCCGCGCCACCTGGCTCGGCTGGTCGCCAAGCTGGCGCAGCGCCAGGTAGAGGAGGAACCCGGCGACCGCGCCCCAGAGCGCGCCTACCGCCAGTCGCTCCACCACCTGGATGACCGGGTGGACGAAATTCAGCTGCCGGGAGCGCACCAGGTCGAACACGACCACCGCGAAGACCGCGCCGATCGGGTCGACGATGACCGCCTCGCCGGCCAGGGTCGCCCGCACCCGGCCGCGCACCCGCACGCGCTGCAGCAGCGGCGTGATGACCGTCGGCCCGGTCACCGAGACCAGGGCCGCGTACTGGATGGCCAGCGGCCAGGACAGCCCGGCGATCTCATGGGCCACCAGCGTCCCGGCGAGGGCCGTGACCGCCACGCCCAGCGTCACCAGGTTCCGTACCGGGCTCTGCACCTGGCGCAGGTAGTGGCCCTCCAGCGAGAAGGCGCCCTCGAAGACGATGATCGCCACCGACAGGCGCACCACGGCCGGGAGCATCGCACCCATCTGGTCGGTGGCGATCAGGTTCAGCACGGTGGGCCCGAGGACGACGCCGGAGGCGAGGTAGATCAGGATGGATGGGATCGGCGTCCGCTGGGCCAGCACCTGCCCCAGCGCCGCGACCACCAGGATCGTCGTCGCGCTGACGACGAACTGCTGCGTGAGGTCCACCTCATCCCTCCGCCCACCAGGGTCATGTCCGGCCTCGGCCGATTGGCGGTCCGGCGGGCTCCATCGCCAGAGCCGGGCCAGCACGCCGCGGCCGTCGGGCGCCGACAAGTTCCCCGGAGACGACGAACGACCGCCCGATGAGAGGCGGTCGTCATCGACTCCGAAGCGTGGGGGATCAGTGTACCAGCGCGGGCCGTCGCGCTTCCAGCGAGCCCGTCGCCGGGCCGCCGATCCGCAGGCCGAGCTGAATCAGCGACCGGCCGAGCCGAAGCCGCAGATGTTGGCGCGGGCGCGGGTGGTCGAGCCCGGCCGGCGCGGGCGACGCCAGCCGCCGCAGGCTCTCGTGGCGCGCCTCGACCAGCGACTTCGCCAGCATCGGGTTCAGGTTCGGGTCCATGTTCTCGTTCACCTCTCGTGCGTGCTCCGCGGGCATGCTCCGCGCTCTCAGCGCCCAGTGCCGTACAGGCCGTACCACCAGCCCATCGCCCGGGCCGCCGCCCGGTCCTGCTCGCGGCGCAGCGTTGCGGCCTGACGCTCGTGACGGGCGTGGGCACCGACGTCCACCCGCGGCGGCCGGGCCGCTCCAGATGTCTCGGCCTCACGCGCGACCATCGCGACGATCAGCCACCGCCGTCCGATTCCGATCTGCATGCCCTGTAGGCCCTGCACACTCTGCATGTCTTCCTCCGTGGGTCGTCCGTTCGCCCTCTGCATATGAGACACGTCAGGGTGCCGGGCGTGAAACCGGAAAGGCGCTCAACAGGGGCTGAGAATCGGGTTGCCACGAGTGGCCCGACGAGCTGGACGGGGACGGTACATCCTCGCCGGGTCATGACGGGTCCGGCCCGCCCGGTCCTCCCGAGCGGGCCGGCCACGCGACCACGCCCTACGGCGTGAGGCGGTGCAGGTCACGGGGGAAGAGCGTGGCCTCGCGCACGTTGGCCACGCCGGTCAGCCGCGCCACCCAGCGCTCGAGGCCCAGCGCGAACCCGCCGTGCGGTGGCATGCCGTGCCGGAAGGCCTCCAGGTAGCCGGCGAACGGCTCGGGGTCCAGACCGCGCGCGGCCAGCGCCGCCAGGTAGTCCTCGTACCGGTGCAGCCGCTGCCCGCCGGTCACCAGCTCCAGCCCACGGAAGAGCAGGTCGAAGCTGTTCGAGAAGGCCGGCCGGTCCGGGTCCGGATGGGTGTAGAAGGGCCGCTTGACCATCGGGTAGCCGGTCACGAACAGGAACTCCGAGCCGTACTCGCGCACGGCCCAGTCGCCCAGCCAGCGCTCGTGCGCCGGGGCCAGGTCCGGCTCGCCGCGCGGGTCCTCGCCGGTCTCGCGCGCGATCAGCTCCTGGGCGTCGGCGAAGTGGATCGCCGGGATCTCGGCCGGCACCGCGGGCAGCCGCACCGCGAGCAGGTCCAGCGCCGCCGCCTCCCGCTCGCCGAGCGCGGCGACCATGCCCGCCACCACCTCACGCAAGAGCGCCATCGCGTCGCGGTGGTCGCGGATGAAGCCCAGCTCGGCATCCAGCGAGACGTACTCGTTGAGGTGGCGCGGCGTGTCGTGCGGCTCGGCCCGGAAGACCGGCCCGACCTCGTAGACCCGCTCGAACACCCCGACCATCACCTGCTTGTAGAACTGCGGGCTCTGGGCCAGGTACGCCGGCCGGCCGAAGTAGTCGAGGGCGAAGACGTTGGCCCCGCCCTCGGTGGCCGAGGCCACCAGCTTGGGCGTGAAGACCTCGACGAAGCCGAGCGCGTCGAGCGTCGCTCGGTAGCCGTGCGCCGAGGCCGCCTGCAGCCGGAAGCGCGCCCGCGTCGCCGGGTGACGCAGCGCGACCGGGGCGTGGTCGAGCACCGTCGGCAGCTGGGCCGGCAGCGAGGGGCGGAACAGGTCGAAGGGCGGCGGCGCGCTCGCCGGGGTGATCACCTCCAGCCGCGCGGCCCGCAGCTCGACGCCGCCCGGCGCCTGGGGCGCGGCCACGACCGTGCCCTCGACCGCCAGCACCGACTCGGCGTGCAGCCCGCTCAGCCGCTCCAGCAGCGCCGCCTCGTCGACCACGACCTGGGCGGTTCCGGCGCCGTCGCGCAGGATTAGAAAGCCGACCGCGCCCAGCCGCCGCAGGCGGTGCAGCCAGCCGGCCAGACAGACCCGCTCGCCGGCGTGCGCGGCGAGCTCCGTGGTGCGGATGCGTTCCACGGTGACACCTCCCGTGAGGAAAACACGACCCCCCTCGTCGTGCGGACGAGGGGGGCGCTCGTGGTGCCACCGCAATTCGCCACGGCCCCCGGGGCATCG
>DATKRJ010000473.1:0-11613 GCA_035532355.1 Thermomicrobiaceae bacterium
TGCGGTGGCCCGCCGCTGCGCGGAACTGCGCGAGGAGCTGCGCCGCCAGGACAGGCGCGTGCGCGCACGGGCGCTCGACCTCATGGTGGCAGCTACGGCCCTGCAGTACGACCTGACGCTGGTGACCCGCAACATCGCCGATTATGATGACGTCCCCGGGCTCGTGCTCTGGCGCGAGGACTCGTGAGGAGGCGTACCGACGTCACGACGTGGCGCGCTCGCCCATCTCGGCGTGGTTACGCCGAAAACCCGCCACGCTGTTCTGTGGCGGGCCGACTTCAGCCCCGAGTGATCCCCGCCTCGATCTGTGCCAAGTGTTCCGCGTCGTGGTCGACCAGCCGCTCGGCGAGGTCCTCGATGCTCAGCTGGCCCTCCGGGTCGAGGATCCCGGCGCGGTCCCAGTCCTTGAGCGCCAGGTTGATCAGGAGGGACATCGTCTCGCCGCGCTCGGCGGCGAACTCGCCGAGGGATAGCGCGAGGTCGCTGGCGGCGTAGTCATGATCGCGAGCCGTCCGCTGCTCGTCGAACTGGCGCAGCACGGCCCCCTCGCGCCGCCGCAGGATCTCCTGCATGTGGCCGCGATAGAGGCGCTCGACGTCGAGCAGGTGCGCGACGACCTCCGCCGGCCCCCACTCCTCGTTGGAGCGCGGCCCCGCTGCCGTCCAGTCCTTCAGGAGTTGGTTGAGCCGGCCCGGCGTCTCCGAGAGCGCGTCGATCAGCTCGTGGTAGACATCGGTCATCGGCGCGCGCCTTTCTTAGCCGGGGACGCGATCACAGCGCCGGCCGGTCGGTCAGATGCCAGGTGATGCCGAACGGGTCCTGGAAGATGAAGGTGTGCGGCTGGTCGCGCATGACCGGGAGCGAGCGGACGAGCGCGTCGGCCCGCAGCGCGGCCAGCGCCTCGCCGGCCACGCGCAGGCTGATGTGCCCTAGCCGTGGCTCCTGGAAGATCGCGCCGCGGCCGGCCTCGAGCAGGGCCAGCCGGAGCGGCGGGTGGCTCAGGTACACCAGGTCGGCGAAGATGCCCTGGCGAATGCCGGCGTCCCAGTCGTAGTCCGAAGGGAGCGTCGCCCACGCCTCGGCCTGTCGCCGGGCGCGAAGCACGACGTTCATCTGGAAGAAGCCGCTGTAGAACTCCTCGGCCCGGCGCATGAGCGCGACGCGGATGGCGATGTGGTCGATGGCCTCGAAGACCAGTGTCTGCTCGACCTCGACCAGCGGCCCGCCAGCGGACACGCTGAGCCCGTAGGGCTCGAGTGAGGCGGCGATCGCGCCGAGTCCGGCCGTTGGCTGCTGAACCATCCCCGCGCCTGCCGCGAGTGCCGGCCCGGTCTGGGCCTCCGCGAGGCGCGAACGCATTCCCGGTGCGTCGAGGTCCGAGAGTGGGATCAGCGACCCGCCGCGCGGCCCCAGGCGGGCGGCCCGCGCGTCCGGCTGGGAAGTCAGCCACTGGTAGAGAGCATCGACCACCGCGAGCGAGTGGGCGACGAGGGTGAGCTCGGTCATATCCCGGCCGGGGTCGGTCGTCTCCGGCCCGCGCACGCCGATGACCTCTGCCTCGGGCGCCTCGTCGATGACCGACCTGGCCTCGTCGCCGAGCGCCGCCGGGACCTCCAGTGTCAAGCGGTAGGGCATGCCTCGTCACCCCTCCTTGCGATCCCACTCGCGGACGTGGTCGGGCAGGCCGGCCCGGCCCGCCGGCTCCGTCCGCCATTGTAGCATCGGGTTGGCCGCGGGCTTCCCGGCAAGCGGAGAGCGGCGACGGGATTCCCCGCCGCCGCTCCGGACGTCGAGTGAGCCGCCTCAGCGATACCAGCCGGGCGCGCTCAGAACCTCGTTGCCGAGCAGGCCGAGCTCGACCTCGTAGGGCGTGCCCTTGAACTCCGGGTGATATTCGAAGCGCGCGCGCTCGAAGTACTGCACGGTGTAGGTCTTGCCGTCGGCCGGATTGGTCTCCTGGATCTCCGGGCTGATCGGGTAGCCGAACATCGCCAGCCCGCCGTGCTGCTCCCAGTAGGTCTTGAAGCCGAAGGCGAGGTACTCCTGCGTCTGGGGGAAGTAGACGCGATCGGGCCCGGTGGGCTGCGTCGGCGGCCCGAACGTCGGGAACGTCCGGTTGCGCGTGACGTACCGGCCGAGCAGGCCCAGCTGGACCTCGTACGGCGTGCCCTGGAACTCCGGCCAGTACTCGAAGCGCGCGCGCTCGAAGTACTGCACCGCGCGCCCCTGGACGTAGAACACCTCGGTCGTCGGGTAGCCGAACATCGATAGCCCGCCGTGGTTCTGCCAGTACGTCAGGAACGGGCCGCTGAGGGTGTGGCCGG
The DNA here is from genome assembly GCA_035532355.1 of Thermomicrobiaceae bacterium. Taxonomy (GTDB): domain Bacteria; phylum Chloroflexota; class Chloroflexia; order Thermomicrobiales; family Thermomicrobiaceae; genus DASSZN01. The sequence goes on from DATKRJ010000473.1 coordinate 2,325, forward strand.
TCGGCGGGAAGTCGAGGAGGCCGGGCCCCTGGTTGGCCGGCGCGGGGACCGCCGCCGCCGGGCTGGCGCCGGGTCTGGCCAGCGACTGGTAGACGCTATAGGCCAGCTTGCGCGGCCAGGGCGTGGCATCGGGGCCGTAGCGCAGCGACGAGTCGCGCAGCCGGACCAAGCCCCAGTTGGCGTAGGTATCGCCGCTGCCGAAGTCCTCGTACTTGAACCAGAAGACGTGGTCAACGTAGGGAGCCTGATCGCGCAACGCGGTGTAGACGTCGTGGAGGAAAGTCGCCTGCTGCTGCTCGTCGGACGTCGGGTCCATGATGCCGTAGCTCGTCCAGTCGGGCGGCGCGGCCGGCATGCCGATCTCGGTGACCCAGATCGGCGTCCCGTCGCCGTGCGACGCCTGCGTGTTGTGGAGCACGCCGATCTGGGTGAGCACGCCGGAGGCCGGCAGGTTGTAGGGGTGGATCGAGACGCCGTCCCACGGGAAGTGCTTGTGCTGCTGCACGTACTGCTGCACGGCCGGTGAGGCCATGACCTGCTGCAGCCAGGTCAGGTGCTGGGCGGTGCCGTGGTCATCGTAGAGCAGGCTGCCGGCGATGAACTGCACGTTGGGGTGGGCCGCCTTCTCGGCACTGTAGATGTCGGTCACGACCCGGCCGTAGGCGATCGGATTGACGGCCGCGGTCGCCCCGTGCGTCTCCTGGGAGAGGAGCAGGTTCGCGTTGGGCTCGTTGAGGATCTCGTAGGCGCCCACGGCGTCGCCGTAGTGGGACACGATCTCGTGGGCCCGCTGCACGTACGCGCGGCTGTAGAGGTTCTCGCCGCTGGCGTCGAGTGGGTCGTTGATGTGGTTGAACTGGTAGGTCTTGTCGAGGTCGGCGACGATGCCGGTGCCGAGCACGGCGAGGATCTTGAGCCCGTGGCTCGGCGCGTCCTGCTGGATGAACCAGTCGGTCTTGGAGTAGTCGATGCGGCCGGGGCCGACGGGCTGGTCGTACTCGCCGTGGATCTCGATCCGCTCCCAGCGGGCGCCGAGATTCTGCATGCCGGCGTTCATGCTGTCCATGAAGGTCTGGTTGACCTGGTTGGGCCACTGCGCAGGGTCGGTGTTGTACTCGTACCAGGGGTCGCGACCCACGATCCCGAAGAAATCCTGCGGGTCGCTCTGGTTGCGCGCGGCGGCGGTCCCGGTGAAGCTGAACGGCAGCATGGCGGCGATGACGAGGATGACACAGAGGCGGACGCCGCGCGCCGAGGCGCGTGCCTTCACACCCAATTCCTTCCCATTCCCTGTCCCGTGACTCGGTGGGCGGCGAACCCGCTCGAGGCTACAACGCGCGGGCGTCCGAAGGGTTCCGGCCGCCTGGTCTGAAGGCTTCCCCGGCGGCCGGCGCTCGGGTACGCTTGGCGCGACCGGAAAGGGCATACCTAGCGGATGGACCGTCGCGGCTCGCGCCTCGTCGTCCGACACGCGCTCCTACTAACGCTCGTCAGCGTCGGCGCGGCGATCCTCTTCTTCCTGCCGTTCTGGCTGCACGCGCCGTCGATCGGTGGCGTCCCGTTCGACCATCAGGGCATGGAGCGCGTCTACGGCATGTGGGACGGTCCGCTCTACGTGACCGCGGCCGCCACGCTCTGGGACCTCAACCCGGACAACCCCGCCTACGCCTGGAACGGCGCGAAGCCCACGGACTACGCGGAGCGCTTCCCGCTCTACCCACTCCTGATCCGCGGCCTCTCGCCGGTGCTGGGCTACTGGAAGGGGGCCGTCGCGATCGACGTCGCGGCCAGCACCGGCGTGACCCTGGTGCTCTACTTCTTGCTCCGGCTGCTCGGATCGGTGCCGTCGAGCGCGTTCTGGGTGGCGCTCGCCTCGATCTTCTGGCCGCCGCGCGGGTTCCTCTACCGCGACGTCGCCATGTCCGACCCGCTCTTCATGCTCGGCCTGGTCGGCGCGACCTACTGCTTCCTGCGCCGCCAGTACGTGTTCGCCGGGCTGCTCGGCGCGGTGGCCGTGGCGTCCCGGCCCAACGGGTTCGAGGTCGTGGCCGGCTTCGGCCTGCTGGCGCTCTGGCGCATCGCCACCGCCCCTCGCGGCGAGCGCCTCCGTCAGACGCTCGGCATGGCCGGACTCGGGCTGATCCCGCTCACGCTGCTCGGGATCTACGGCTGGCACTGGTGGCACTTCGGCGACCCGCTCGCCTCGGTACACGCCTCCACCTTCGTCCGGCCAGAGGCCCGGCTGTTCCCGTCGCTGGCCTTCTTCGGCATCGGGGAGGAGGGCGTGCCCTACCTGTTCCTGCTGGCGCTGGCCGGCATCCTGGAGCTGGCGCGGCAGCGCCGCTGGGAGCTGGTGGTGCTGAGCGCCCTCTTCTACGTCCCGGCGCTGCTGGTGCCGACCGACGTCAGCCGCTACCTGCTGCCGATCCTGCCCTTCGCCTTCTTCGTGGCCGGGGAGCGGATCGTGGCGAGCGTCCCGCTGCGCGTCGCGCTGCTGCTGACGCTCCCGGTGATCTACGTCTACGCCTGGGAGACGATGCTGGCTCCCGGCTACCAGGCCCCCTTCGGCCCGCTCTACAGCCTGCTGCGCTAGCCGGTTGCGCTGAGGCCTTCGGCAATCGTCTTCATCATCAGGTAGAGATGATCGGGTCGGCTCGTGAAGCGCTGGAAGCCGTATCGCTCGTAGAAACGGCGGGCGTCGTCGCCTTTCGCCTGCACGACGACGGCCAGTGTCCCGATCTGGCTCGACAGGGACAGCGCTCGGGTGAGCGCGTCACCGAGGAGACGTCCGCCCACGCCCTGCCCCTGCACGCGCCGATCGAGCGCCAACCGTCCAAGGAGGATCACCGGCAGCGTCGGGTAGCGCGGGAGTCGCCGGCTGATCTCGGGCGCGAGCTCCGTCGGCTCGACCCCCGCCGAGCTCAGTGTGTAGTAGCCGAGGATCGTCCGGTCGTCCTCGGCAAGGAGGACGTAGACCGCGGCGACCCGGTGCTTCTCCTGATCCTGGCGTGCTTGCGCCTGGAGGTAACGGTCGAGCTCCGCGACTCCACAGGAGAACGTCGCCCGATCGTGCGTTCGATCGAGCAGCGCGACGCAGTACCGGCGCTCCACCTAGTCGTGCCGGAACGCACGGGCGCCCCGCAGCGCCGCCCGGAGGGCGTCGTTGGGCTCCGGCGGGTTGAGGATCGCCTCGGCGAAGGCCGTGCTGTCCTCCGCGTTCAGGGTCATGACCTGGTGCCGGCGAATGGTCTGCTCGGCGGCCTCCTGAGCGCTGCGCAGCACGAAGTCCGTTAGGGAGAGGCCCGCGAGCGTGGCCGCGTGCTGGATGAGCTCCTTCTGCTCCACCGGGATGCGGGCCTCGAGCCGGGCCTGTTCGCGGCGTGGCGATCGTGTCTTTGCGGTGCCCATGGTCGCTCCTTCCTCAGTTATTGTACGGCACGGCGCCGTACCAATAAAGACGCGATAGGTCCGGCGAGACAGGGCCGTCGGCGCCTGTGGAGCCGATCAGTGCGACGTCGGGAATCGACCCCGGGCTGTCACGACTCTGTAATGCCCGGCGGCCGATCGTCGACGGATCTGTAACGCCCCGCCGTCTATAAGGGAACGACAGGCGGCGCGAGTCCGTCCTGCATGCCCATAGATCTCGGGCGACCGTGAGGAGGGCCGCATGCTGTCCACCGCCCCCAGGCGTAAACTCCGCAAGCTGGAGATAGACCTGGACAAGCAGGCCTGGCATCCGTCGGTGCTCCCCGGCCAGGTGGTGCTGGTCTCCACTGTCGATCCGGACGGGTTGCCGAACGTGGCGCCCAAGAGCTGGATCACGATGGCCGCCTTCCACGGGCCGATGCTCGCCTTCGGCTGCAACGTCACCCACGCCACCTGCCAGAACGTGCTCGCAACCGGCGCCTTTGTCGTCAACGTCCCCGACGCCTCACTGGCCGAGCGGATCTGGGCCATGCCGGGGACACACAACGCCGAGCGGATCCGCCACTCGGGCTTCACCCTGCGGCCGTCCAGCCAGGTCGCGGCGCCGCTCGTCGAAGAATGCCGGGCACACCTGGAGTGCGAGCTGGACGACATCAAGTACTACGGTGATGAAGTCGTCATCTTCGGCAACGTCGTGGCCCTCAGCATCGACGAGGACTGTCTGGCCGGGGAGCCGACCGACCAGTACTTCGCGCTGAGCCCGCTCTTCTTCCTGGAGGACGGGACCTACGGGGTGATCGACGCGGCGCGCGTGGTAGGACGGCCCTGGCCGGTCGAGCAGGGCTCGCTCTTCGCCGTGCAGCTTGGCGAGTTCCCGTTCGCCGGCGACCGCGCCGCGCTGGTGGACTCCCACGTCGCGTTCCTGCAAACGCTGCGTGCCGGTGGGAAGTTGCTGCTGGCCGGGCCGTTCGACGAGGGCGACGTCGCGGACGGGATCCTCGGCGGCGGGCTCTACGTCGTGCGCGAGCCGTCGCGTGCCGCGGCCGAGGCGCTGGCGCGGGAGGACCCGCTGGTGCGCGCCGGGGCGCCCTGCGCCGTGCGCGCCTGGACCCGCACCTTCTGAACCGGCACCGTCGGTTCCTCGCTCCGCCGGGACTCGCTCACCTGCGGCTGCGCGGTGCGGCGGAGAGGCTTCAGGCGTGCGACGTTATGCCTCCAAACGGGCAAGGCGTGCGTTTCCGGCTCGATTGTCACAACTCTGTCACAGATTGTGCCGAAATTTCCGCATCGCTGTGATTACGCCGTGACCCGCGATCCGGTACTACTTCGCCCCAGTACATTTGGCCCGAAAGGGTGGGCCGGGTACGGGGGTGGGAAACGATGGTCGAGGCACGGCGCGCGGCAACGCGGCGCGGGGGGCGTACTCCTTTGCGTCGAACCAGGGCTCGGTCCGGTGTGGGGCGGCCGCGCGCCCGGTGCTTCCTCTGTGCCGACGTCCTCCTGCTGCCGGTCGGCGCGTACCTGAGCTTCGTGCTGCGCCTGGACAGCTTCAGCCTCGGCGGCGCGCGCGAGGCCTGGGCCGGCGCGCTCGTCCTGGCCGGTCTGACGGTCGCCCTCGGCCCGCTTGCCTTCCACCACTTCGGCGTCTACGCGCGCTACTGGCCGGATGCGTCGCTAGACGACCTGTGGGCGCTGGGCGGCGCGGCGCTCGTCGTGAGCGCGCTGGTCGCGATGTTCTGGTGGGCCTTGCCCGCCTCCGTGTTCGACCAGCGGGTGCTCTTCCCGCGCTCGGTGCCGGTCCTCCTCTTCTTCCTCATGCTGTCGGCGGCCGGCGTGCCCCGTCTGGCTGCTCGGCTGCTGGCGGGACGCCGCCACGCGATCCGGCACCCGCTGCCCGCGCTCAACACCCTGATCGTCGGCGCCGGGGCGTCCGGCACCCGCACGCTGGCGGAGCTGCGCCGGCACGGGGAGGCCGGCCTGCGGGTGGTGGGCTTCCTCGACGACGACCCGGCCAAGCAGGGAACCCGGCTGCACGACGTACCGGTGCTCGGCGGCCGCCACGCGCTGCCGGCGGTCGTGCGCGAGCTGGGGGTGGCGCGGGTGATCATTGCCATCCCGTCGGCGTCGGGTGGGGTGATCCGTGAGCTGACGGCGGCGTGCCGGACGGTCGGCATCGCCCCACAGCTGGTGCCCGGTCTGGGCCAGTTGCTCGACGGGCGGGTCACCGTGAACCGGTTGCGGCCGGTCCAGATCGAGGACCTGCTGCGCCGCGAGCGGCTCGCGGCCGACCTGTCCGCGGTGTCCCGGGTGCTGCGGGGCCGGCGCGTGCTGGTCACCGGTGCCGGCGGCTCGATCGGCAGCGAGCTCTGCCGCCAGATCCTGCAGCTGGCCCCCGCGGAGCTGGTCCTGCTCGGCCACGGCGAGCACTCGATCTTCACCCTGCACCGCGAGCTCGAACAGCTGCTCGCGTCGAGCCCGGCGCGCCTGCGCCCCGCGACCAGGCTGCACGCCGTCATCGCCGACGTCTGCGCGCCGCCGCGGCTGCACGCCGTCTTCCAGGAGCACCGGCCCGAGGTCGTGTTTCACGCCGCGGCCCACAAGCACGTGCCGCTGATGGAGTTGAACCCGACGGCGGCCGCGGACAACAACGTGCTCGGGACGCGGAACGTCGTCGCCGCGGCGCGGCAGGTGGGGGTCGAGCGCTTCGTGCTGGTGTCGACCGACAAGGCGATCAATCCGCGCAGCGTGATGGGCGCGACCAAGCGCGCGGCGGAGCTGGTGGTGCACCGTGCCGCGCTCCAGTCTGACGGCCGCTACCTCGTCGTGCGCTTCGGCAACGTTCTGGGCAGCCGCGGCAGCGTGCTGCGCACGATGGAGCAGCAGATCGCCGCGGGCGGCCCGGTCACGGTGACCGATCCCCGGATGACGCGCTACTTCATGACGATCCCGGAGGCGGTGCAGCTGCTGCTCCAGGCCGCCGCCCTGGGCCGTGGTGGCGAGGTCTTCGTCTTCGACATGGGGGAGCCGGTGCGCATCCTCGATCTGGCCGAGGACCTGATCCGCCTCTCCGGTCTCCGCCCGGGTGAGGACGTCGAGATCGTCTTCACCGGCATCCGGCCCGGCGAGAAGCTCCACGAGCAGCTGCGCCGGCCCGGCGAGCGCTACCTGCCGACGGCGCACGCGCGGATCTTCGTCGCCGCCAACCCGCGGGTCAGCGATGGGATCGAGGCGCAGCTCCGAGCGGTGGAGGTTGCCGTCCGGTTCGACGACACCGGTGAGGTCGTCCGCGCGCTCCAGGCGCTGGTCCCGGAATACTCCCCACCTGAACTGTACCGGACGGTTCCGTCGTCCACGGCGAAGTCCCGGCTCGTCCTCGCTCCGCCTAGCGGCGCGCGTGACCGTCTCCCTCTGGGGCACCCGTGAGCGATCCGATCAGGAGATCCCTGTGCTGCTCGTGACCGGCGGCGGCGGGTTCATCGGCTCCCACCTGGTCGCGCGACTGGTCGCGGACGGACGGCGCGTCCGCGTGCTCGACAACTTCGCGACCGGCCGCCGGGAGAACCTGGCTCACGTCCTGGCGGACATCGAGCTGGTCGAGAGCGACCTGCGTGACCCCGCGGCCGTCCGGCACGCGGTGGCCGGGGTGGAGGTCATCTTCCACGAAGCCGCGCTGCCGTCGGTGCCGCGCTCGATCGAGGATCCGGCGACGACGCTCGCCGTCAACCTGACCGGCACGCTGAACCTGCTGCTGGCGGCGCGCGATGCCGGCTGCCGACGCGTGGTGTTCGCGTCCTCGTCCTCGGTCTACGGCGACGCTCGTACCGTGCCGAAGGTCGAGACGATGGCTCCGGCCCCGCGCTCGCCCTACGCCGTGTCCAAGCTGAGCGGCGAGCAGTTGTGCGCGGTGTTCAGCCAACTCTACGGGCTCGAGACGGTCGCGCTGCGCTACTTCAACGTCTTCGGCCCGCGCCAGGACCCGGCCTCGCCCTACGCGGCAGTGATCCCGCGCTTCATCCGGGCGCTCCGGCGCGGCGAGGCTCCGGTGATCTACGGCGACGGCGAGCAGACGCGCGACTTCACCCACGTGGCGAACGTCGTCGACGCCAACCTGCGGGCCGCGACCGCGCCCGACGTGACCGGGCGCGTGTTCAACGTCGCCGGGGGCGGCGCGATCTCGGTCAACCGGGTGCTGCAGCTGATCGCCGAGCTGCTCGAGACCCCGGCGCGCGCCCGGTACGAGCCGCCGCGTCCGGGCGACGTGCGGCAATCGCGCGCGGACATTACGGCGGCCCGCGCGGCGCTCGGCTACGTGCCGTCGGTGTCGTTCGCGGAGGGACTGGCCGCGACGGTCACCAGCCACCGCGAACTCGGCGCCGTCGCCGGCTGAGCGGCATCCACCGTGGAGGAACCGGACCGAGTGGAGGGTTGGATGGCGGCGGTGGAGATCGAGCGGCAACTCGGTGTTGCCGACGCGGCGACGGGCCCGGAGTTGGCCGCCCGGCTGCGACGGGACATCCTGGCACGCCGCAGCCGGGTCGGCATCGTTGGCCTGGGCTACGTCGGCCTCCCACTGGCGGTGGCCTTCGCCGGGGCCGGCTACGACGTGCTCGGCTTCGACGTCGACGCGGGGCGCGTAGCCGCGGTCAACCGCAGCGAGTCGCCCATCCGCGACGTCCCGGTGGAGCGCGTGCGGACACTGGTCGAGGACGGCTTCCTGCAGGCGACCGACGACCCGGCGCGGCTGGCCGAGATGGACGTGATCAGCATCTGCGTGCCGACACCGCTGGGCAAGACGCGCGACCCGGACATCTCCTTCGTGGTCGAGGCGACCCGGCAGGTCGCGAGGTCGCTGCGACGTGGACAGCTGATCATCCTGGAGAGCACCACCTACCCCGGCACCACGCGCGAGGTGTTGCTGCCGCTACTGGAGGAGACGGGGCTGCGCGCCGGAGTCGACTTCTTTCTGGCCTTCTCGCCCGAGCGGATCGATCCCGGCAATCGCGAGTACGGCGTGCGCAACACGCCCAAGGTGGTCGGCGGCCTCGACGACGCGTCGACCGCGCTGGCGGCGCTCCTCTACCGCCAGGGGATCGAGACGGTGGTGTCTGTCTCGTCTCCCGAGGCCGCCGAGATGGTCAAGCTGCTCGAGAACACCTTTCGCGCGGTCAACATCGCGCTGGCCAACGAGACGGCGCTGATGTGCGCCCGGCTGGGGTTGGACGTCTGGGAGGTGATCGAGGCGGCGGCGAGCAAGCCGTTCGGGTTCATGCCGTTCTACCCGGGCCCGGGCATCGGCGGCCACTGCATTCCGCTCGATCCACTCTACCTCTCCTGGAAGATGCGCACGCTCAACTACCGGGCGCGCTTCATCGAGTTGGCCGGCGACGTCAACGGTGAGATGCCGCACCACGTGGTCGCCCGGGTCGTCGACGGGCTGAACCGGTTCGAGCGGAGCGTGAAGGGCGCGCGCGTCCTGGTGCTGGGGGTGGCCTACAAGCCGGACGTCGACGACACCCGCGAGTCGCCGGCCCTCGATATCATGCGGCTGCTGCGCGAGCGCGGCGCGCGGGTGGCCTACAGCGACCCGTACGTCCCCGCCGTGTCGGTGGACGGACAGGCGTTCCAGGCACAGCCGCTGACGGCGGAACAGCTGGCGACCGCCGACTGCACCGTCATCGTGACCGACCACCGGGTCTTCGACTACGACCTGGTCCTGCGTCATGCCCGGCTGATCGTCGACACCCGGAACGCGCTCCGCGGTCGATCCACGACCGGCGCGGTCGTGATCCGGCTGTGAGGCGGAGAGCGGTCCCGGTGATACCGCGGGTCTCCCGGCTGTCGCGGCGTCTCCTGCCGAGCGGGT